>CADDYX010000008.1 GCA_902810735.1 Verrucomicrobiota bacterium
CTGTTTCGGCGCTGGCGGTGGTGACTGCGCCACGGGAGGCGATGGCTGCCGTGGCGCCGGCGTGGGCGAATTCTTCGCCACAACCGGGGGAGACGGCGCCGGCGCGTCCGGCATGACCTCCTCTGGAGTCGGCGAAGTTTCCTCCGGCGCAGGAGCCACAGGCGGCGAATTTGCGGCAACGACCGGCGCCGCCGGCGAAGCGTTCGGCGGCGGGGCAGCAGGTTCATCCTGCTCCTGTTCCGAACGCGCGGGAGCTGCGCTGCCGTCCTGGTTCACGGCGGGCGCGGCGCCGACGAGGTGCTGGGTGTTGCTGGCCGGGATGATCGCGGCGGAATCAGGCGCAAGCGTCGAGACGTCGCGCGCGATCAGCGTTCCACCAAGCTGGCGCTGGTAATCGGCGAGCATCATCGGGCGCTGACGCTTGTCGACGAGCAGCTTGTAATTTTCGATGCCGATGCTGATGGCCTGCGCGTACTTTGCGCGCCACTCGCTGTTCGCAATCTCGCGGCCTTCGTGGCGCTCGGTGAGGAAGCCGCCTTCGACCAGCACGGCGGGGATCTTGGTCAGGCGCAGCACGGCGAACCGGGCGCGCTTAATGCCTCGGTCAGGCTCGGCGAGGTGGCCGACGATCGAGTGATAAATAGACATCGAAAGCGCAAGGCTGGGGGCATCGACCGGGCTGCCGATCTGCACATTGAAGAAGCGGAGGGCGAGCGCGTCGTCCTGCGTGGAAGGCGCACCGCGCGGAGTGAGCGAGTAGATTTCAAATCCGGCGGCGGCGGGATTCCAGTCGGTCGCATTGAGGTGAATGCTGACGAAGATGCTGTCGCGCGTGCTGTTCGCGATCCGGGCGCGCTGCTCGAGCGGGATGAAGACATCGCTGTCGCGAGTCATGATGACCTTGAAGCCTTTGGCCTCGAGCAGCGGCTTGAGCTGGCGCCCGATGTCGAGGGTGTAATCCTTTTCGCAACCGAAGCTGCTGCACGCACCTTTGTCGTAGCCGCCGTGACCCGGATCGAGCACGACGGTGTTGAACCGGCCGAGGTTCGGAATCATGTGCGGCCGGAGTTGCGGCTCGATCGTTTTTGCGAGGTCAACGCGGGAAATGAGGAACTGGTTGTCCTTCGCGATGACTGGAAACGACAGCCAGTTGCGGACGCCATTGATCACGCATTCGCGGCTGTCCAGCGTGACCTGGAGCTGGTTGCGGCCGTTGTCGAGGTTGAGCGTCTTGCCCTGCGGGCCGCTCGGTTTCACATCGGCCGGAAAGCCGTAGAATTTCGCGACGTTCTCGGCCGAAAGATAATCGCGCGGGCCGACTTTGATGATCTTCCATTCGGAAGCGGCGTGCAGCGTCGGGGTGAAAATTACCAGCGCGGCCGCAAGACAGAACAGGCCGAAGCGAGTCCTGATCCGGGCGGCAAGCATAGCCGGTAAGATGCAGGAAAAGTGCCATTTCGCCAGCTCACGCCGGGACGAACCGCGGGCGAATCGCGCCCAGAAGTTTCTCGGGATTCGCAAAACTGACGGTCGACTCACGTCCGATACGACGCGGCGCACTGCGTTGCCTGCGCTGAGCGAGCTCACTATCGTTAATCGTCCTTTCCCATAGCGGTGCGCTGCTTTTCGCTGCGGTTACGTCGGCGCCGATCTGTTGCGTGCGCCCGTCATAAGCTGGAGCAGTTGTAGGACTTCCCGAAAATTCGCGATTGGACAACGCGCGGCATTGGTTTTCCTTTGCTGATGCTCAAGTCCATCTGCCTTCTGCTCGCCAGTGTCGCCGCAGGCGGGGCGCTGTTCGCGCAAAGCGAACCGCAAAAATCACCAGCCGCGGCGGCGACCGCTTCGATCCCGCCGAACGTTCACGATGCCGCAAAACCGAACGCCGGAAAGCAGCCGCCCCCACCGCCGCTCGCCACCGCGACGGTCGCGGCAACGGGCGAAGCCGCGAAACCGCAGATCGAAAAAAACCCGCCGCCGCTCGATCCGAAGAACATGGATACGTCAGTTAACCCGGCGCAGGATTTTTACCTTTACGCGAATGGCGGCTGGGTGAAGCGCAATCCGATTCCGCCGGAGTTTTCGCGCTGGGGCAGCTTCAATGAGCTGACCGAGAAGAACAACGACGCGCTGCACGACATCTGCGAAAAAGCCGCGCAGCCGCAAGCAGGTGCGAAGGCGGATCCATCCGTCCAGAAGGTCGGCGATTTCTACGCGAGCGGCATGAACGAGGAGGCGATCAACGCTGCAAAGATCGGACCGATCAACGACGAGCTGAAGCGGATCGATGCGATCAAGGACCGGAACGGCGTGCTCGATGAAATCGCGCACCTGCATTCCATCGGCGCGACGGCGTTCTTCGGGTTCACCTCGGGTCAGGATGACAAGAACAGCACGCAGGTCATCGCGCAGGCGTATCAGGGCGGGCTCGGGCTGCCGGACCGCGATTACTACACGAAAGACGACGAAGGCTCGAAAAAGCTGCGCGACGCGTACGTGCAGCATGTGACGAAAATGCTGACGCTGGCGGGCGAAGCGGCCGACACGGCGGCGAAGGACGCGCAGAAGATCATGGCGCTCGAGACTTCGCTGGCGAAGCCAGCACGGACGCGCGTCGAGCTGCGCGATCCGCAAAAGAATTACAACAAGATGACGGCGGCAGACCTGCAGAAGTTGATGCCCGATTTCAAGTGGAACCAATACTTCAAGGCCATTGATCTTCACGAGCCAGGTGAGATCAACGTCGGCCAGCCCGACTTTTTCAAAGCGGCCGACCAGGTGTTCGCGCAGACTGCGGTCGAAGATTGGAAGCCGTACTTTCGCTGGCACCTGATTCACGCCGTCGCTCCGACGCTCTCGACCGACTTTGTGAACGAGAACTTCGATTTCTACTCGAAAACGCTGACCGGCGCGCAGCAGATCAAGCCGCGCTGGAAGCGTGTGGTGACCGCCACCGATGGCGTGATCGGCGAAGCGCTAGGAAAGCTCTACGTCGACGAGCATTTCCCACCGGAAGCAAAAGCGCGCGCGCTCGAGATGGTCAACAATCTGAAGGCAGCGCTCTCCGACCGGATCAACACACTGGAGTGGATGGATGAGCCGACCAAAAAAGCCGCGCAGAAGAAGCTCGCGGCGTTCACGGTCAAAATCGGCTATCCGGACAAGTGGCGCGATTATTCGAAGCTGCAGATCGATCGCGGTCCGTATGTCTTGAACGTGCTGCGCGGCGAGAAGTTCGAAGAGCAGCGCGAGCTGAACAAGATCGGCAAGCCGGTCGACAAAGGCGAGTGGGGGATGACGCCGCCGACGGTGAATGCGTATTACAACCCGAACCTCAACGAGATTGTTTTCCCGGCCGGCATCTTGCAGCCGCCATTCTTCGATCCGAAAGCGGATGACGCGGTGAACTACGGCGGCATGGGCGCAGTTATCGGCCACGAAATGACGCACGGCTTCGACGATCAGGGCCGGCAGTACGATGAAGTCGGCAACCTGCGGAACTGGTGGAGCGACGCTTCGGCGAAAGCGTACGACGAGCGGCGCAAAGTCGTTGTCGCGCAATATTCGGCCTACGAGCCGCTGCCGGGCCAGCACATCAACGGCGAGCTGACGCAGGGCGAAAATATTGCCGACATCGGCGGCATTAAGATCGCGTACGCGGCGTTCAAGAAAGCGCAGGCGAAGAACCCCGCGTCGGCCGACCAGAAGATCGACGGCTTTACGCCGGACCAGCGATTCTTCCTCGCGTTCGCGCAGATCTGGCGCAACAACCAGCGCGATGAAGACCTGAAGCTGCGGCTCAACACCGATCCGCATTCGCCGGGACGCTTCCGCACGATCGGGCCGCTCTCCGACGATCCCGACTTCCAGAAGGCATTCAATCTGCCGGATAATTGCCCGATGGTGCGGCCGGCGAACGAGCGCGTAAACATCTGGTAAACGACGACGCAATGTGGGAGCGGCCTGAGTGCCGCGACCGGAGCAGTCGGGACACTGAGGTCCCTCCCACATTGAGGTCCCTCATTGGTTTGCGGTATGTCGAAGAGAGATCCGCGGGTTGACGCCTACATCGCGAAGTCGGCGGATTTCGCGCAGCCGATCCTGAAGCACTTCCGAAAACTCGTGCATCAAGCGGCACCGGAAATCGAGGAGGCGATCAAGTGGTCGATGCCGGCGTTCGTGCAGAAGGGGATCGTCTGCGGAATGGCTGCATTCAAAAACCATTGCGTGATCCATTTCTGGAAAGGCGATCTGATTTTCGACGGCGACTCGAAGAAGCGGGAACAAGCGATGGGCGACTTCGGCCGGCTGACTTCGCTCGATCAGCTGCCCAGCGACCGCACGATGATCGGCTACATAAAACGAGCGGTGCAGTTGAACGAGGAGGGCGTAAAGAAAGCGCCGCGGCAAAGGACGGCGCGCAGTGAGATTGTTGTGCCTGACGATCTCGGCGCGGCGCTACGCAAGAATAAGCGCGCGGCAACGGCATTTGAGAATTTCAGCTACAGCCATCGCAAGGAATACGTCGACTGGATCACCGGCGCGAAACGCGACGAGACGCGGTCGCGTCGGCTTGCGACTGCGATTGAATGGCTGAGCGAAGGTAAGTCGCAGAATTGGAAATACGAAGCGGCGCACAGATGAGCCGCCAGACAGTTCGCGGGCTGCACCACGTGACGGCGATTGCCGGGCCGGCGCAGGAAAACCTCGACTTCTACGCCGGCATTCTCGGCATGCGGCTGGTGAAGAAGAGCGTCAACCAGGACGATCCCGGCACCTATCACCTTTTCTACGCCGACGCTGAAGGTCATCCGGGCACCGACCTGACATTTTTCCCGTGGTCGGAAATTGCGCCGAGCCGCGAAGGCTGGGGGCTGAGCAGCGAAGTTTCGCTCGCGGTGCCGCCGGGCAGTCTCGGCTACTGGAGTGGACGACTGCAGCGGAACGGTGTGCAGCTAAGCGAACCGGAGGTCCGGTTCGGCGAACACGTTTTGCCGCTGCGCGATCCGCATGGCCTGCGCGTCGCGCTGGTTGAAAGTGACGAGTCGTTAGGCCGCTCTTTTGGTCCGTGGAGCGACAGTCCGGTGCCGGCTGAGCATCAGGTCCGCGGGCTCCACGGCGCGCGCTTGGTTGAGCGCGATCTCGTCACGACGACCGGCTTTCTAACGAATGCGATGGGATTTCGGCATGCCGGCACCGAAAACGGCTGGCACCGTTACACTGTCGGCGAACACACCTCCGGCGGACACGTGGACCTGATCGAAGCTCCGCTCGCGAATCGCGGCGCGTGGGGAACCGGCAGCATTCACCATCTGGCGTGGCGCGTTGACGATGATGCGCACGAAGCCGAAATGCGCGCTGCCGTCACCGCAGCCGGCGCGCAGCCGACACCGGTGATCGACCGCTTCTGGTTTCACTCCGTTTATTTCCGCGAACCGGGCGGCGTGCTGTTCGAACTGGCGACTGACGGGCCCGGCTTCGGCGTCGATGAAGATCGCGCGCGTCTCGGCGAGAAGCTGGTTCTGCCGCCGTGGCTCGAGCCAAACCGCGGCGCGATTGAGGCTGTGCTGCCGAAATTAACGCGGGCGGCGGTGGCGTAGCGATTAGCTGCCGTTGGCGGCGGCGTCTTTCTCGAGATCGCCGCGTTCGCGTCGATCGTTCGCGTCCACAGACACGTCTTCGTAGAACCTCATGTTCAACTTCGCCTGCGCTGGTTCCGACAACAGACGGCGCGCTGCGACAAGCGCCTTGTTCATTCCGCCAGGAACGACAAACAACTCACCACTCATCAACGCGTCATAGCCGGCTTTCGCGACGTCCTGTGGCGCTGACACGCTCGCCTTCTGAAATGCACGCGTGTCGAGCATGCCGGCTTTGGGAAAGAAATCGGTGTCGGTTGGCCCCGGGCACAACGCTGTAACGGTGACGCCGGTGCCTTCAAGCTCGATCGCGAGCGCTTCGCTCCACGAGAGGAGGAACGCTTTCGTCGAGTGATACACGTTCAGGAGCGGCCCGGGCTCGAAGGCGGCAACGGACGCGGTGTTTAGAATGCGGCCCTGCTCGCGCTGCAGCATCGGAAGAATAAAGAGTTTCGTCAGGCGTAGCGGCGCCTCGATGTTCAGCCGCAACATCGAGATGTCCTTCTCGATCGGTATCTCCCAGGACTTACCGCGGAAACCGTGGCCGGCGTTGTTGACCAGTATGTGCACGTCGATCGCACGACGCCTCAGCTCGTCGAAAATCTCCTGCGCGGCGTTCGGCTGTTCGAGGTCGCGACCGATCGCGAGAACTTCGACGCCGTGCTCGGATCGGATCTGCGCCGCTACGTGTTCAAGCTCCGCCTGCACCGGCGCGACAAGCACAAGCGGATGGCCGTGCTCGGCAAATTGATGCGCAAGGTGAAGTCCGATTCCACTCGAGGAGCCGGTGATTAAAGCCCGTTCAGCGTCCATGCCCAACTGATCGCCTCTCGCACCATGACGAGATGTGCTGAAACGCTGCCGCGCGTTTACCGCAGATCGGTGGCTGAGATCGGAAGAATCTGCGTTTCGCCCATGAACTGCACGCGTACTGTGGTGGCGTCGCGACTAACGAGCGGAAGCTTCGTTCCCGGTTGCAGGATTGTTTCGCCGTAGGCGATCTTCACTCGCACTGGCTGCGTGATGGTGACCAGCTGGTTTGTCGTCGGTGAAGCGAGCGCAGGAGTTTGCGTCGGCGCGATCGCCGTTGAAATCGGCGGCGGAGTTGTCGGCGACGGCGGTGGCGCGGTTGGCGGGGCGCCGGCATTCACGACCTCCATTTTCATCACCGGGTGAATTTCCCAGACTGCCTTCTCTTTCTCGCGCGGCCGACGGTTGTTCCTGACATCCTTTCCCGAATGGTCCGTGTCATAGAACGCCTTGCCGATTACGGTAACGACGGGCCGTTGCACCAGCCGGAACGGCGTGTGTTGCCAATCCGCAGTGAAGGGGAAGACGGCGTCCGTCCACGAAAACGCAGTCGTTCGAACCGCGCACCAGCGCGTGCCGAGCGGCATCTCGACGACAACTTTGCCCGGCTTGTCATCGGCGGCATCCACCAGCACCAGGTGCACGTCGCCGTCGTTCTCAGCTCCCATCGAGACCACGCGACCGGTAAGGGCAAACCAGCGCAGCTCGTTCCCGGTGCGACCACCGCCACGCGGAATAATTCCCGGTCCCTCCCAGCCGAAAATATCGGATGGCACGACCGGCTGAATGTCAGCTGGATTGTTCGGCGGCTCGGAGCGGTCGGTCTTGGCACGCCAGCGCGCGACGCCGTGGTCGTCCTCGCATGAACATTCCGATGTGTAGGTGACGGAGCGGACTCGCGCCGCGCCGGGGGCGTTAGTCACACCGATCGTGGTGCCGACTAGCACGACCACTCCGCGCGATAAGTGGCGGCTCAGTCGCGTCGAAATTCCGTGGTGCCCCGCGATTGCACACCCGCAACGGTTTGGCTGAACGCGAACCAATCTTCGGGAGAGAAGGCGCGCCGCCGCTCTGACCGGCCGCCGATTCACAACCTGCATGAACAGCTTCGACGCCGCGATCAGCGCATCCTTGAATTCAGCCGCACAAAAATGGCCGGCGTTTGACCAGGCGGTGGTGTTTTTGAGCAATAGCGATCTCGTCAAAGGCGGCGTGGTGATGGCAGCTGTGTGGGCGGCTTGGTTTTATACCAAAGGAGATCGAGAGACAAACCGCTCGCTGCTCCTGTCGGCGATCGTTGCCGCGCTGTTCGCATTGTTCATCGCGCGGGTCGTCGCTTTGGTCACACCGCTTCGCGTCCGTCCGCTGCTGAATCCCGATCTTCATTTTCGCGCGCCGATCGGGTTGCCGTCCGAAACGAACTGGACTTCCTGGAGCTCCTTTCCAAGTGATCACGCTGCGCTGTTCGTCGCCCTCGCGACTGGTGTCTGGCTGGTCTCACGCCGCGCCGGTTTCACGCTGTTTGCCTACGTTGCTATCATTATTTGTCTGCCACGGATGTATGTTGGGATTCACTACTTGAGCGACATCCTGTCCGGTGCCGCACTCGGTGCGCTGGCGGTCGCGGTCTGCGTGGCGACGCCGATCCGAACCCGGCTGATTCTGCCGATCCACCGTTGGGGCGAGCGGCACCCGGCAGCGTTTTATCTGCTGCTGTATCTGCTGACGTTCCAAATCGCCACGCTCTTTTGGGACGTGCGCGTAGCGCTCAGTCTTTGCGGTTTTTCCACCTGAGGCCGCGATATTGCGGTAATTTGAAGCGGCCAGCCCATTGAGTTATTCCGATCTTGTAGTGACAACAACGGCCGGGCCGGCCGGATGTTCAGATAATTCGGACCGTTCCGGGTAATATCTGAAGCATCTCGACGGCTCGGGTTTTCGTCGGGAGCGCGTCTAAGCGAACTCAGGCGACGTAATCGGTGAAATTCACAACACCAACAATAGGAGGGTATAGGGAATGAAATTAACTAATTCACATAAACTAGGAATCGCGGCGGCATGTTGCCTCGCCGTCGCTTCAGTCATTGCGGCCCCGGGCAGCGGGGGCGGTCGTGCAGGCGGCACCGGCACGGCCGGCGGTTCCAGAGCGGGTACCGGATCGGGAGGCAACTCCTCGTTCGGACAGTCGCAGGCCGGCAATCCTACGACAGGTTCACAGAATTCGAGCTACGGCCGCAACACAGCGCAGCAGGCGCAACAGCAGGGGACGAAAAACACGCAGAACAACAAGTCCGATAAACAGAAGTCGAAGCAAAAGACACACGCGAGCCCAACGCCGCGGACGAGTCCGACACCTCGAACGAGTGCGACGCCGCGCACGAGTCCAACGCCGCGGACGAGTCCAACGCCGCGCACAAGTCCGACGCCTCGGACGAGTCCAACGCCGCGCACGAGCCCGACGCCTCGGACCAGCCCGACACCTCGGACGAGTCCGACGCCGCGAACCAGCGCGACTCCTCACTAAAGAGGCGAACGGAGGATCTGCCGATCTTCCAGTGAATCACAGCTGCGACAGGAGCGTGTCTCCTGTCGCAGTTTTTTTGTACCGTCAGTACATCCGGTAATCGACGACGCGCCAGGTGCCGTGATCGTTGATTAGGATGACGCGCTCACCAGTTACGGCTTTGTATTCAAACGACGTGCGGAAGAGCACGCTGACGTATTCGGCATCGGGCGCGCCGGTAAGACGATGGGAACGGCCGGCACCGAGAAACTTGCGTGAAAGCACACGGCCAAAAGGCGTTCGACGCGACGTCATCGAGCGCGAAAACTGTCGGACCGTGCCACCGGCGCGGACGCGTGCTGCCTCGCGGTCGTAGGCCGCTTCGTAATCACGATCGTCGAGAAGTTCGAGCCATTCGAGAGCCGCTTCGCGCGCGGCTTGCTCGTGCGCACGCATGACGGCGCGCGCGGCGCGATGGCGCTCGCCTCCGCAGCTCACAACGAGCGTGGCCAGCGCGCAGACGAGAAGAAGAGCGGCGCGATCCACGGCCGCAGGTTTTAGCTAGCGTCAGGCGCGACCGCAATCGCAAAACGGCGCCGCGCGCTGCGGCGCGCGATCATCTTTGTGTGAGCGGCAGAACGGAAAGTTACTGGCTAACGCGCTTCGTCATTCTTCGACTGCTCGGCGCGATCTACGCGGTTGCGTTTGTTGTCGCCGCGAACCAGGCGGTGCCTTTGATCGGCGCGAACGGATTAACGCCGTTGCCGCTGTTTGTGGCGCGGGTGCACGATGCGCTCGGTTCGACGATGGCCGCATTCCTGCGGTTACCGTCGTTGTTTTGGCTGAACAGCGGCGACGCGGCACTTGTCGGCGTGGCGTGGATCGGCTGCGCGCTCGCCCTGGTCGTGATGGCAGGTTACGCGAACGCGATTATGATGGCGCTGCTCTGGGCGCTCTACATGTCCTTCGTTCACGTGGGGCAGGAGTGGTACGGCTATGGCTGGGAAGTCCAGCTCCTCGAGACCGGATTTCTCGCGATCTTTCTTTGCCCGCTTCTCGATCCGCGGCCATTTACGCGCAAGCCGCCGCCGGTCGCGATCATCTGGCTCTACCGCGCGCTGATTTTTCGCATCATGCTCGGCGCGGGGCTGATCAAAATCCGCGGCGACAACAGCTGGCGCGACCTAACGGCGCTGACTTATCACTTTGAGACGCAGCCGATCCCAAACGGCCTCAGCCGCTGGTTCCATTTTCTGCCGCGCGCCGTGCTGAAAGGCGGCACGCTGTGTAATCACATCGCAGAGCTTGGAGCGCCATGGTTCGTCTTTTGGCCGCGGATCGGACGCTACATTGCCGGCGTAGTGATTATCGCGTTTCAATTGGTAATCATCGCGAGCGGCAATCTGTCGTTTCTAAACTGGCTCACGATCGTGCCGGCGCTCGCCTGCTTCGACGATTCGGCGTGGCGCAGAGTGCTTCCCGCCGCGCTGGTTCGGCGCGCAGAAATCGCCGCGGCGTCGCCGCAGGCCTCGCAGATGATGCGCCGAACTTCATATGCAGTCGCTGCGGTTGTCGCAGTGCTCAGCATCAATCCGCTGGTGAACATGTTCTCCTCACGACAGATCATGAACACCTCGTTCGATCCGCTCGATCTCGTGAATACGTACGGCGCGTTTGGTTCAGTTGGCAAAGAACGCCTCAATGTCGTGTTCGAAGGTTCAGCCGATGGCGAGACCTGGCGCGAGTATCCATACAAAGGTTTGCCGGTCGCGCTGAACGAGCGGCCGCCGCAGATCGCGCCGTATCAACTGCGGCTCGACTGGCAAATGTGGTTCGCCGCCATGGCCACGCCTGCCGAATATCCGTGGACGCTCAATCTCTGCTGGAAACTGCTGCACAACGATCGTGACGCGGTGAGTCTGTTTCGCGGCAATCCGTTTCCCGATGCGCCGCCGCGCTATGTCCGCGCGATTTTGTATCGCTACAAATTCGTTAGGCCGAATCGCGAAGGCATTTGGTGGCAGCGCGAGAAACTCGGCGATTGGCTGCCAAGCTTATCCGTCGATAATCGTGAGCTTGTCGACGTGTTGGAACGCGCCGGCTGGATTGATGAGCATCGCTGAGAATCTTGAGCGCGTTCGCGGACGGATCGCGACTGCCTGCGCGAAATGCGGACGAAACGTTGACGAGGTCGAGCTCGTCGCGGTCACGAAAACGCATCCCGCCGAGCGCGTGCGCGAAGCAATCGATGCCGGCCAGACGTTGTTCGGCGAAAATAAAGTGCAGGAGGCGCGAGCGAAAATTCCCGAGCTGCCGTCGAGTGCGCGCTGGCATTTCATCGGTCACCTGCAGAAGAACAAGGTTCGCCACGCGCTGCCGCTCTTCGAGTTGATCCACAGTGTCGACTCGCTCGATCTCGCCGCCGCGATCAGCCGGATTGCGGACGAAAACGGCTACCGCCCGCGCGTGTTGCTCGAAGTGAATGTAGCGGGCGAGGGGAGCAAGTTTGGGTTCAAGCCAGAGACGCTGCGCGCGCAGTTCGAAGAACTTCTCGCGTTACCTCGCCTGGTGATTGAAGGATTAATGACGATCCCGCCGCTCGCCGAAGAACCAGAGTCATCCCGCAAATTTTTCGTTCAATTGCGCGAGCTGCGACAACAGCTGCAGAGCACCGGTGGCAGTGATCTGCCGCAGTTATCGATGGGAATGAGCGACGATTTCACCGTCGCGATCGAAGAAGGCGCAACGCTGGTCCGCGTCGGCACTGCGATTTTCGGCAAGCGCACGCCATTGCGCCAGCGCATCGCCGCCAGCGGCGGCTTGGATGACTGAGCCGGCCGCGGGAGCGACCGGGCAACCGGTCATCAACTCGTTCTGGTATGGCGAGCGGCTGTCGACGCTCGAGCGCATGTGTATGTCTTCCTTCGTTCAGCAGGGGTTCGCGTATCATCTCTATGTCTACGAAGATCCGAAGGGCGTGCCGTCTGGAGTCGAGCTTCGCGATGCGGAAGCGATCGTGCCGCGGTCGAAAATTTTTCGCTATTCCGCCGGCGAATTCGGCGTCGGCAGCTTCGCGGGTTTTTCAGATCTATTTCGTTACACGTTGATCCACCAGATCGGCGGCTGGTGGGCGGACACTGATCACGCTTGCGTTGAGCGGTTCCAGATCGACGCGGAGGAAGCATTATTTCTCGAGGAAACGAAGAACGACCGGTTCCGCGTCGTGGCTGGATTCTACAAACTGCCGGCCGGAAGCGATGTTCTCGCATACTGCCTCGACGCGATTGCCAAAAAAAACCTGAACGAGATCGTGCATGGAGAAATCGGCCCGGACCTCATCACCGCCGCGGTTGCTGCGAATCACCGGATTCCTCTGCCGCCGCATCGGTTTTTGCCGGTTCCCTGGTGGGATTATCAGCGGCTCCTGTACGATGAAGCGTTGTCGACGGACGGCTGGTTAACGGTTCACTTCTGGAACGGGATGATCACGTCGGCTGCGATCGATAAAGCCGGCACGTTCCCGCCGAACAGCGTGTTCGAGCGGCTCAAGCGGCGGTACTTGTAGCCTCACGAAGCGTTCGTGTAGGCTCTCACTCCATGCGTTTGGAGCTGGCGAACGCGCAGATGATCGGGAACGAGCTCGCGTTGCGCTGGAGCGACGACGTCGAAGCGTATCTCGGTTTCGAATTTTTGCGGCGGGCCTGCCCGTGTGCTGTTTGTGGCGGCGAGCCGGACGTTCTTGGCAATCTGATTCGACCAGAAGTCACGTACACGCGCGACAGCTTCGTGCTGACCGGATGGCAGGCAGTCGGCGGATACGCGCTCCAGCTGCAATGGAAGGATGGGCACAACAGCGGCCTCTACAGCTTCGATTACCTGCGGCGCCTGAATTCTGCTGTAGCAGGTGAAACGAAATGAACAGCAAAGCCAAAGCGGCGGTTCTGGCATTTTCCTTTGCGCTTTGCGCAGCGTCGGCACTGATCACCCACGTCGCGCGGGTGCGAATGCCCGCGCCGGCTCCGCGCGAGCTCTATGCAGTGGTTAACCGGCAGATCGCGGCGTTCCGATCGGGCGATTTCCCGAGCGCCTATCGATATGCCGCCACTGGTGTGCAGCAGAAATTCACGCTCGCGCAGTTCGCCGCGATGATCCGCCGCGATTATCCGGAGCTGGCCCGCGCGCGCGACATCGAGTTCGGCCAGGTCCACACCCGCGGCGCATCAGCTGTTGTTCAGGTGTTTTTCAGCGGCAGAGACAAGCTCTCGCATTCCGTCTTCTACAATCTCGTGGCCGAAAACGGCGTCTGGAAAATCGCCGGCGCCGACGAAATCAGGACCGCTCGGCCGCGCCAGTTCATTCACGCTTAGCGCGGTGCGCCGCTCGTCACACGCAGCAGCTCGGTGTTGCGTTCAAGCGGCTGCACAAGTGCGGAGTTAAGCGCGGCTGGCAGCAGCGCAAAGTTGCCAGGCGTCAGCTGCACGCCCCCGCATTCCACGCTTCCCGAGACGCAGCAGATGATCGCGAACCGGCCCCGGGCGGCAGCGTCGCGCGGCCTGTCGATCTTCCACTTCTCGACGTGAAACAGCTCGTGCCGGACGAGCGATTCGCCCTCCGGTTCGGCAAGCGAAGGCCGCACGTCGTTGAAATCGATGCAGCGAAGTGATTGCTCAACGTGCAGCTCGCGCTCGTTCCGGTTCCAGTCGAAAACGCGGTAGGTCGTATCGCTGTTCTGCTGGATCTCGACGATCACGTTTCCCGCGCCGATCGCATGCACGCGCCCGCTCGGCAGAAACATGGCGTCGCCCGTTTTGACGCCGATCCGATGCACGTGTTCATGCACATCGCCTCGCTGAATCGCATCGGCGAAGTGCGTCTCCGAGGAGGCGCCCGCAAGTCCGACATACAGCTCGGCCGCCGGGGCGGCTTCCGCGATGTACCAGAACTCCGTCTTCGGTTCGCCCCCAAGCTCCGCCGCCGCGTCCGCCGGCGGATGCACTTGCACCGAGAGTTTTTCCTGCGCATCCAGTAGCTTAATCAGCAACGGAAACCGCGGCGCGTCGGGCAGATCGCCGAAGATTTCTCCGCGTCGTTTCGTCCACAGGTCGTGTAGTGTTTCGCCGCGGAGCGGGCCGGCATGGACGACGCTCTGCGCTTCGGCACGATCGACAATCTCCCATGACTCGCCGATTCGCACGCCAGCCGGAAGGCGTTTCCCAAACAGTGATTCGAGCCTGCGGCCGCCCCAGACACGCTCCATAAAAATGGGTTCGAAAACGAGCGGCTGTGAGAGTACGGCGAGCATTCGGAATGAGAAAGCAAACGTTCAACGTGCAACGTCCAACGTGCAATCCTGCTGCGTTCGGCGTTGGACGTTGAGCGTTGAACGTTGGACGTTTGCCGCCCATGAACGCCGGCACGTGGATTCAGACGCACATTCCAGCTCGGCTGGATCGGCTGCCATGGCATCGCTGGCATTGGCTGATCGTGGCGGCGCTGGGCGCGACCTGGATTCTCGACGGTCTTGAAGTCACGCTCGCCGGAGCGGTCGGCGGAATGCTGACGCGCCACGATACGCTCGCGTTCACTGACGCGCAGGTCGGCGCGACCGCGACTTTTTACCTGATCGGCGCTGTCATTGGTGCGTTGCTATTCGGCTATGCGACCGACCGGTTTGGACGCAAGCGTCTCTTTTTTGTGACGGTCACCGTTTATCTGGTCGGCACGGCGCTGACCGCTTTATCGTGGAATTTCGCGAGCTATGCGATCTTCCGCGCGATCACTGGCGCAGGGATCGGGGGTGAATACGCGGCGGTGAACTCGGCCATCGACGAGCTGATTCCAGCGCGCGTTCGCGGGCGGGTGGACTTGACGATCAACGGTTCGTATTGGGTCGGCGCCGCAACCGCGTCCGCCGCAGGAGTCCTCGTGCTCAATCCCGCGCACGTCGCGCCGTGGCTCGGCTGGCGTCTTGTGTTCCTAATTGGGGCAACGCTGGGACTGATCGTGATCTTCTTTCGCCGCTGGATCCCGGAGAGCCCGCGGTGGCTGATGATTCACGGCCGGCCGGAAGCAGCGGAGCAGATTGTTGCCGAGGTGGAAACGATGATCGGCATCGGGTCGGGCGCAACTGAGCTGGTCGACGCCGAGGCGACACACATCTGCATGCGCAGCCATACCCCTTGGTCGCAGATCTGGAATGCAATCGCACACGAGCATCGCCGTCGCTCAGTACTCGCATTCGTGTTGATGATCTCGCAGGCGTTTTTCTACAACGCGATCTTCTTCACCTACGCGCTCGTCCTGATGCGCTTCTACGGTGTGCCGCCGGAGCGCGCCAGCAGCTATCTGTTGCCATTCGCGATCGGCAACGTTCTCGGACCGCTGTTGATCGGACGACTCTTCGATACGATCGGACGGAAGCCGATGATCGTGGCGACCTACGCGATCTCGGGAATCCTGCTCGCGCTTACCGGTGCACTGTTTCGCGCGGGGCTGTTGAATGCGCAGACGCAAACGATTGCCTGGACGGCGATCTTCTTCGTTGCTTCCGCCGCTGCCAGTTCCGCCTATCTCACGGTGAGCGAAATTTTCCCGCTGGAGATTCGCGCTCTCGCCATCGCGATCTTCTACTCGATCGGCACCTTCGCTGGTGGAGTGTTCGCGCCGCTGCTTTTCGGCGTGCTGATTGGCACCGGCTCGGCGAATGCGCTGTTCATCGGCTATCTCGTGGGCGCTAGCCTGATGATTATTGCAGCCGGATTCGAAGCATGGATCGGCGTCGCTGCCGAGCGACGACCGCTCGAAGAAATTGCCGTGCCGCTCTCGAGCCGTCGGTGAATGCCAGAATGAAAGGAAATATCTCTCGACTGCTCAGTGCGTGGATGCCCGTTGCGCTTTGGCTGTTGCTGATGTTCATCGGCTCGACCGAGTTGCTGTCGGCGGAACATACCTCGCGTTTTCTGACACCGTTTCTCCGCTGGCTCTATCCGGACATTTCTCAACGTGCCATTGCGACCGTCCACTTCGTTGTCCGAAAGGCTGCCCACGTAACGGAGTACGCGATCCTGACGTCAGTGCTCTGGCGCGCCCTTCGCATTTCGCTCGCCGGCAAATCTCGCGCGCTGATCGCTGCGATTGCGTGCGTCGGCCCGGCGCTCTTTGCCGCGTCGGACGAGTTCCACCAGTCGTTTATGCCATCGCGAACCGCCTCCCCGAATGACGTGCTGGTTGATTGCGTCGGCGTTTTGCTCGCTGCCGCGCTTTGCTGGACGGTGACGCGACCGGGCGCGCCGGACCCGAACAGATAGGGCTTCAAATAGGGCCGCGATGCAGCAGCAGTTCGTTGTTCAACTGCGATTCCACGGCGATCTCGGTTTGTTCGTGCGCCGGCGACGTTCAACCGATCCGGTCATCAGAACGTTCCGCGAGAAAACCTCAATCAAGGACGTGATCGAGTCGTGCGGTGTTCCGCATCCGGAGGTTGACGGCATTCTCGTCAATCGCCTTTCCGTCGCATTCGCATTCCATCTCACTTCCGATGCGACGGCCGAAGTGTTTCCATTTCCCGCTCCCGCGAAGATGCTGCGGCTGCAGCGCCGCGGTCTCGCCCGCTTCGTCGCTGATGGACATCTCGGCAAGCTCGTGCGGCGTCTGCGCCTGCTCGGCATTGATACGTGCTACAACAACATTGTGTCGGACGCGGCATTGGTATCGACCGCGCGCGCCGAGGAGCGAGCGCTGCTCACACGCGATCGGCGCCTGCTCATGCACGCCGCGGTGCGGGACGGATATTATCCACGCTCGCAGCTCCCGGACGAGCAAGCGGTGGAAGTGATCCAACGATTTGAGCTGCAAAGCGCGCTGCGCCCGTTCACGCGCTGCCCGACCTGCAACGGCTTGCTTCATCGCGCCGAAAAACAGGATGTGCTCGAGCAGCTGGAGCCCCTCACGCGGATATACTACGACGATTTCCGCCGCTGCAGCGATTGCCGGCAAATCTTCTGGCCGGGCTCTCATTTTCCTAAACTGCAGGCGCAACTGCGACGGCTCGGTGTCCCGGATTGCGATTGCGAACCGAAAGCCGAGCGTTAGAGTTGTCGCTCCTCGGGCCTGTAGCTCAGCTGGTTAGAGCATGCGCTTGATAAGCGCAGGGTCAAAGGTTCAAATCCTTTCAGGCCCACACCTCTTCGTGAAGTTTCCGATCGCTGCGGCTACCCTGTCTCTCTGCGCAATGGCGTACGGCGCCGCGCCGAAGTCGCCGCCTCCGCCGCAGGTCGTGATTCCGAAGATCGACTTCAAACGTTCAACGCTGCCGAACGGCCTCGAGGTCTACACCGTCGAAGATCACAAGAGTCCCACGGTTGCGGTGCAGGTCTGGTATCGCGTCGGTTCGAAAGACGATCCGCAGGGCCGCAGCGGCTTCGCGCATTTATTCGAGCACATGATGTTCAAGGGGAACGCACATCTCTCGCCCGATGCATTTGAGGAGCTCACGGAAAACGTGGGCGGCGAAAACAACGCGTTCACTGCCGATGATATGACCGTTTACCACGAAGTGGTGCCATCGAACTATCTGGAGCCGATTCTCTGGGCGGAAGCAGAGCGAATGTCGTCCCTTGCGATCACGGCGGCGAACTTCACCTCCGAGCGCGATGTCGTGAAGGAGGAATTTCGGCAGCGAATTGCGGCGAACCCGTACGGCGATTTTTATCTTGCGATTCCAAAGCTGTCGTACGCTGTGCATCCGTACAAACGCCCGGGCATTGGCAGCATCGAAGAGCTCGACGCGTCGAAGCTCGACGAAGTGCAGGCGTTTCACTCCACCTTTTACCGGCCGGACAACGCCACGCTGATCGTGGTGGGAGACTTCCAACCGCAACAGCTCAATGATTGGATCAACAAGTACTTCGGCGCGGTCCCGAAACCTCGGACGGAAATTCCACGCGTGAGTGTGAAAGAACCTGCGCGAAAAGAAGATAGGCGGCAGGTAATTTATAGTCCCAAGGCGCCACTGCCGGCACTCGCGGTGACATATCTGGCGCCATCAGCGCGGAACGACGACTCGCCCGCGCTTGATGTAGCGGACGATATTCTGTCAGGCGGTGCCTCGTCGCGGTTGTACCAGTCGCTCGTTTATCAGCAGCAACTCGCGCAATCCGTCTCCTTCAACGCCGACCTGAAACAGGATCTCGGATTACTGACGTTTACTATGACACTGGCCAGCGGCAAAAGCGTAGCGGATGCGGAGAAGGCGCTCGACGCCGAAATCAGCAAGGTGCTGAAGGACGGCGTCACGAGTGGCGAAGTCGAGAAGGCGAAAAACCGCGCACTCACTGCCAAGTTGTTCAACATCGAGACGTCGAACGGCAAAGCGAGCGAACTCGGCGAAGCCGCCGTCGTGCTCGGCGACGCGAACCGCGTGAACACTCAGCTCGAGAAGATCAATGCTGTCACGCCCGAGCAGGTCAAAGCCGCGTTGAGGAAATATATCAGCGGACAAAAACGCGTCGTAATTGAGTTTCTGCCCGAGTCAATGAAAGCGGACGCGCCAAAACCGCCGGAGACGAAATGAAAACGCTGCCGACGGCTCTGTGGATTGTTATCGCGAGTGCTTTGCATGCGTACGCGATCGGCGGCATCGACAAAGCGCCAGCACCTTCCGCTCCGCGCCAGACGAACTTCATCAAACCGAAAGAGACGGCTCTACCAAATGGCCTCCGCGTGATTGTAGCGGAGCGTCCGGACCTTCCCTTGTTAGCCGCGCAAATGGTCATCCGCAACGGCTCGGAAGTAGATCCGGACGGTCGAGCAGGGACCGCGACGATGACCGGATCGTTGCTGACCAAAGGCACTGAGAAAATGTCAGCGCCTGAAATCGCCGGAGCGGTCGAATCGTTAGGCGGCGCAATCGGTTCCTCAGCGGGTTGGGATGCGTCCAGCGCGTTTGTAGTCGTTATGTCAAACAAGGCGGACGCCGCGCTGGCCATTTTATCAGACGTTGTGCTGCATCCGGGTTTCAAACCGGAGGAAATTGACCGCCTGAAAAAGCAGACGCTCGACCGGCTGCGCGTCGGTCTCGAACAACCGGGAGTGCTGACCAGCTACGTCGGCACGCGCGTTGTATTCCCGAACGGCGAATACGCGCACCCAAGTGGAGGCACGATTCAAACCGTCCAGGAAATCACGCGCGACGACATTGTCGCGCTTCATCGGACGTTCTACCGGCCAGACAATGCGGTTTTCATTTTGTCTGGGAACGTGACGCTGGAGCAGGGGAAGGCGTACGCAGAGAAGTTCTTCGGCAGCTGGAAGGCGGAAGGACCTCTCGCGGCACGAAATCACTCAGGAGAAGTGAAGGATTGGAAGCCGCAAAATATCGTCGTCGACATGCCACAGGCCGGCCAGGCTTCCGTGATGGTTGACCAGCCGACGATCAGGCGCGATTCGCCGGACTACTACACCGCGCAGGTGGCAAACGCGGCGCTCGGCAACGGCTTTGCCTCGCGGCTGAATCGCGAAATTCGCATCCGGCGCGGCCTCAGTTACGGCGCGAGAAGCGCGCTCGACGCGCGGCGTGACGCCGGCGTTTTCACCGCCAGTGCACAGACGAAGAACGAGTCCGCGGCAGAGGTCGCGAAGCTGCTCCAAGCGGAACTGAAGCGGCTCGGGGACGAACCGGTGCAAGGCGACGAGTTGAAGTCACGCCAGGCATTGCTGACCGGCGGCTACGCCCGCGCGATGGAGACGAACCTCGGAGTCGCCGGTGAAATTTCCTCGCTGGCGGTGCACAATCTCCCGCTCGACACGTTGGAGAAGTATATTCCTGCAATCAACGCCGTCGGAAGCGAGGCGATCACCACGTTCGCAAAAACTCACTTCGCGTCGCCAAGCGCGATCGTAATCGCGGGGCAGGCGGCAGCGTTTGTCGACGCGCTCAAGCGACAAGTGCCGGACGTGAAGGTGATCCCGAAAAACGAGCTTGACCTGAACCGGCCGGAGCTCGTCCGAGCAAAGTAGCTGTTGCTCGGCCACGATCGCGCGGCTCTCGGCCGCAACCGAATGTGGAATGGAGGCAAGGGGATTCGAACCCCTGACTTCCAGCTTGCAAAGCTGGCGCTCTACCAACTGAGCTATGCCCCCGGAAGAATTTCGAATGTCGATTGCCGACGTCCGATTGCAACAAAAAAGCCGGACAGCATCAGCCGTCCGGCTTTGTGACTTTGTCAGCGACTCCTGAATTGTGCGTTACCGTTTCGTGTCTCTTCGGCCTCGCGTTCTTTCGTTCGCGAGGTCTTCACGGCATGTCCGCTCAGGTGATCAATTGATTCACCCGAGGGATTTAGCCGTCGACCTATTCAACCGCCACCGGAGTGGCAGTGAACTTCTCCTTAGAAAGGAGGTGATCCAGCCGCAGGTTCCCCTACGGCTACCTTGTTACGACTTCATCCCAGTTACCGCTCATAGCGTAGGGCGCTGCCTCCATTGCTGGTTAGCGCGCGCACTTCGGCTACAAGTGACTTCCATGATGTGACGGGCGGTGTGTACAAGGCCCGGGAACGTATTCACGGCGCCGTAGCTGATGCGCCATTACTAGCGATTCCGGCTTCATGGAGTCGAGTTGCAGACTCCAATCCGAACTGGGCTCAGTTTTAGAGATTTCCTCCACCTCGCGGTCTCGGATCCTTCTGTGCTGAGCATTGTAGTACGTGTGCAGCCCTGGCCGTAAGGGCCATACTGACTTGACGTCGTCCCCACCTTCCTCCCCGTTTCACAGGGCAGTCTGAACAGAGTGCTCTCCAATAAAGGAGGTGGCAACAGTTCACAGGGGTTGCGCTCGTTGCGGGACTTAACCCAACATCTCACGACACGAGCTGACGACAGCCATGCAGCACCTGTGCAAATTGTCCCTTTCGGGACTCGCTGGCTTTCACCAACTTAGAGATGCATGTCAAGGCCAGGTAAGGTTCTTCGCGTTGCATCGAATTAAGCCACATACTCCACCGCTTGTGCGGGCCCCCGTCAATTTCTTTGAGTTTTAATCTTGCGACCGTACTCCCCAGGCGGCACGTTTAACGCGTTAGCTCCGGCGCAGAAGGGGTCGAATCCTCCCACACCAAACGTGCACCGTTTACTGCCAGGACTACCGGGGTATCTAATCCCGTTTGCTCCCCTGGCCTTCGTGCCTCAGTGTCAGGAACTGTCCAGAGACCCGCCTTCGCCACTGGTCTTCCTCACGATATCTACGCATTTCACTGCTACACCGTGAATTCCAGTCTCCTCTCCAGTCCTCAAGCACGCCAGTATCAAATGCAGTTTCGGAGTTAAGCTCCGAAATTTCACACCTGACTTAGCGCGCCACCTACGCACCCTTTACGCCCAATGAATCCGAACAACGCTTGAGACCTCTGTATTACCGCGGCTGCTGGCACAGAGTTAGCCGTCTCTTCCTCTTCTGGTACTATCAACTACTCGGCAGTTAACCGAATAGCCTTGTTCCCAAATGACAGGAGTTTACAACCCGAAAGCCTTCATCCTCCACGCGGCGTCGCTCCTTCAGGGTTTCCCCCATTGAGAAAAATTCTCGACTGCTGCCACCCGTAGGTGTCTGGACCGTGTCTCAGTTCCAGTGTGGCTGGTCGTCCTCTCAGACCAGCTACCCGTCAAAGCCTTGGTGAGCCGTTACCTCACCAACTAGCTGATAGGCCGCGGGCTCATCAAAAAGCGCCAGGTTGCCCCGGCTTTGGTGTAGGGAAGATGTCCTCCCAGACCACATGCGGTATTAATTCGGCTTTCGCCGAGCTATCCCCCACTTTATGGCAGATTGCCCACGTGTTACGCACCCGTTCGCCACTGAATCACTCCTCCCTTGCGGGAGAAGTAATCCCGTTCGACTTGCATGTCTTATCCACGCCGCCAGCGTTCGTTCTGAGCCAGAATCAAACTCTCCGTTAAAACTTGGAGGGCGAACAGGAATCAGCTTCCCGCTCGACCAAAGTTTGTGACCGGCGCCGCTAAGCACCGGCCGATCTGACTTTCTTACCTGCTGCGAACCGAAGTCCGCGGCAGGGTTCGTCCGATCTTTAAATCATTCGCCAGTCGTGAAACCGGCAAAGTTTTGTTCAAAGAAACTCGACGTATAACGCACAATTCAATCTTCGCTGACTAACTTCCACCTTCTGATCTCACTTCGTCTTGTCGTGATCGCGAGATCCAGAATCGCACTGTCAAAGATCAATCGTCCTTTCCCGACGCGTTCACGTACAACACCAGCCGTTTCGATTGGTTTCGATCCGATTGGCTCGCCAGTGAGCCGAGAGGGGAAGAACATCCGGCCTGCTGCCGAATCCCGTGTCGCGGGACGAGCAACATAGTGTGCCCGGCGAACCCGTCAACACAAAATCTTCAACTTTTTCGGCGGATTTTCCGCGAGGCAACGGCTGCAAGCCGCTCCGCGCGTTGCCCGTCCAGACCGTCCACGGCTGCCGATGTGTCGGAATCTCGTCGATTCGATCTGCCGCACGCCCTTCGGGTGCTCGCGGCGTCGACTGTTAGCCAACATAAGCGGAGCGATTCCTGCCGATTGCGCCGGTAGCGCGCGCACCTACTGTCGGGTGTTCAACGTCGAATCAAGTGCGATCAGTGGCTCACGCGCAGATGAAAAGCGGTTATGATGTCGTAATTCTCGGCGCCGGCCACAATGCGCTAGTCGCCGCGAGTTATCTCGGACGCGCTGGTTTGAGCGTGCTGTTGCTGGAAAAAACCAAGCAGATCGGCGGCGCGACAGTATCGGATAAACTCTTTCCGGATTACGATGCCTGGCTCTCGCGCTACTCGTACCTCGTCAGTCTCTTCCCGGAGAAAATTGCCCGCGACCTCGGCTTGAACTTTGAGCTGCGTCGCCGCGCCACAGCCTCGTTCACGCCGTACGTTCGAGAGGGGCGCCACCATGGACTGCTTTTGAGCAACGTGGATGAAGAGAGGAGCCGGCGATCGATGCTGAATCTAACCGGCAACGCTCGCGAGTACCAGCAGCTGCAGCGATTCTATCGTTTGGCGCGCGTTTTCGCGGAGCATTCGTGGGACGCGATGTTGGAGCCGCTCGTTGCGAAAAGCGAATTTCGTAGACGGTTCGCTGGTGATGAAGTTTCGCGCGAAGCGTGGCGCAGTCTTGTCGAAGAACCAATCGGTTGCGCGATCGAGCGTTATCTCGAGGATGATCTCGTCCGCGGGCTCGTCGTGACGGATGCGAAAATCGGGATATTTACGCATCCGCACGACGATTCATTGGTCCAGAACCGTTGCTTCCTCTATCACCTGGTCGGCAATAAGACCGGTGAATGGAAAGTGCCGGTCGGTGGAATGGGCGCGGTGGCGCGCGAACTCGAGCAAGCTGCGCGGAAAACCGGGGCGGAATTCCGGACCAACGTCGAAATTGCTCGCCTCGATCTTAGCGCGAAGAAGAAGACCGTCGCTTTTGCGGTAGATGGCGTGGAGCACACCGTCGAAGCGAAATATTTGCTGGTGAACTTCGGTCGCAATGTCCTGGCGAGATACACCGGAAAATCTTACCAGCCGCAGCCGATCGATGAAGGCAGCGTGTTTAAAATGAACATCCTGCTGCGCAAACTGCCGCGGCTGAAAGCGAGCACCTATTCAGCCGAAGAGGCGTGGTGCGGCACGTTTCACAGCGACGAAGGTTACGAGCAGATGAATCTCAGCTACCGGCAGGCGGCAAACGGGCAACTGCCGGACCGGCCGCCGGGCGAGGTCTATTGTCATACTCTGACCGACGACAGCATCCTTGCACCGGACCTGCGCGCGCAAGGCTTCCATACGATGACCTTGTTCGGCATCGACACGCCGTATGCGCTCTTCGAGCGTGACAATGAGACGATGCGCCGCACCGCCGAGGAAAGATTTATCGCCAGCATCGACCAATGGGTGGAAGAACCGCTGCGCGATTGCTGCGCCGTCGCGCGCGACGGTTCGCTCTGCGTCGAAAGTAAGAGCCCGGTCGATATTGAAGCCTCGTTAGGCATGTATCATGGCAACATCTTCCACGATGCGCCGAGCTGGCCGTTTGCCGCGGTTGAGGACCACGCGGGCACGTGGGGCGTCGAGACGGAGTGGGAGAACGTCTTTCTCTGTGGCTCGAGTGCACAACGCGGTGGTGCCGTCAGTGGCATTCCCGGGCACAACGCCGCGATGAAGGTGCTCGAAGAGGTCGGCGCGATCGAGCGTGAGCGGGCGACGACGAGCTATTGCAGGTGATACGCTTCGACGAGCGCCACACCGGTTGCGCCGTTCACTCCTGATACAATGGCCGTGTAACCGCCGGGCCTGAGGTTCGCGATCACCACTGATTCGGCGTCGGCCGTGGGCGCGAGGCCGGTTGTGCGCACGGCGTTTTCGTTGCGCTTCCAGTTGTCGTTAGACGCGAGCTTTGCGCCGTTGCTGTTGAAGAGCTCAAGCTGGGGATCGCGAAGCGCGTTCGGGATTCCGGCCGCGGCGAGCGATGGACCGATTGCGCGAAATAGAACATGTGCGCTGTCCGGTCCGGTGACGATTGTGCCGCCGATCATCACCTGGCCCGCGGTTCCGGCAAACCCACGCGTGCTGATGTTCGCCAGCTTCGATGAGGGGCTCTCCTGCAAGTCATAAACCTCCACAAGCGCGATCCCGCTGCCGGCATTGTTTCCGGAGACGACCGCGGTGTATGCGCCCGGTCGCAGCGTCGCGAAAATCGCCGCTTCACGATCGTCCTTCGGCGCGAGTTTTGTCTGCTGAATCGCGCTCTCCTGCCTGCTGCGCCAGTTATCGTTCGCTGCGATGGGCATTCCTTTTGAGTCGAACAGCTGCAGTTTCGGATCCGCCAGTGCGCCGCTCACGCCGTTCCGCACAAGCGACGGACCAAGTGCGCGGATGATCACTTGCTTCCGCTCCGCGCCGCCGATGATAAAGCCGCCGATCGCAACGCTGTTCCCCGCGGCCACCGCAACGCGCGTCGAGATGTTCGCCATCGCGTCGCGCTTGGTGACGTGTACCACGACTGCGTCGTATGCGATTGCGTGCACGCCGTCGTCCGCGCTCAGCATCAGCGTGTAAACGCCGGGTGTGTTGAAGGTCACGCTGCTTGAAGCGTGCTGCGGACTGGCGAAGTTCACCGCCGCAGGTCCCGAATACATGCGCCACTGCACAGTGGCGCTGCTACTCGGGTCATTCACATTTCCGCTCAGCGCGATCGTCGCCGGCGCTTCGGCGAGCAAATCCGGCCCGGCGTTCACACTCGGCGCGCCCGGCGACCGCGGCCCTTCGTTAGGCCCGGTGGACTGCACCACCTCGAAATTGTTGATGTCGATCGCCGACAGACGATCAAAGGCGTGCGCCGGAAACCGGTTGTCGGGACAGACCGAGACGGAGAAGAAATTTCCGTTGTCGGCGACGAGCGCGCCGTATTTCTTCAGAGCGCGCAGCACCGCTTTTTCCTCGATTGTCCAGTTCTCCGGAATCGTGAAGTTCGCCTTCAGTCGAAAGCGCTGCCCCATCGCCGGATAATTCACGGCGGTCGCTGGAATCGAAGACGCGTCATGCCGCGCCGGATAAATGTATTCGCGCCGCGTCTTCGCGACGACGAGCCGCAACGCGTGCTCGACCATTCCGCGCTGACATTCGTCGTAGCGCACCAGCGCCGGAAACATCGGCAGCCCAGCGGCGTCGCCGGAGGTCCATCCAGCCGGCCGCAGCGCGTTGGAATCGAGATCAAACTTCGCACCGTTCGAGGCTTCCCAGCCGTTCGCCGTCAATTTCGTCAGCCATGTCTCCCAAATCGCGCCCGCGCCGGGTGCCACCACGATCGCGTGGCGGTCGCCGCCCGTGTCGTTCACGTCGCGCTGCCATTGCTCGAGCGTCAGGCCGCCGGTTTCGCGCGGCCAGCCTTCGATCGGCAGATTGGCCGGAATCGGATAGCGCCCGTTCGGGAATTTGCCGCCATCGAGGTCCGACTCGTCCGGGTAGTTGAAAAACGGAATCGTCACCCGCGGCTGCGAGTCCGGCACGAGCACGTAATTCATCTCATAAAACGGCTGCAGCGTCTGCCGGCTCGACGACAGGTCGGCTTTGATCTGCGCGATCATCGCGTCGGAATTCGCGAGCACTGGCCGGCGCGAAACATCTTCGTTCCACGCGCTGTCCACCGGCATGATCTGCATCGCGGAAACGATCGCATCTGCCGCCTCCGTGTTGAACAGGACCGGCTCGGTCACGACCGGCTCGGGCCCGAGGATTCGCCCTTCCTGATTGATCCGCTCAGCGAACGCGCTGGATGTCACCAGCAGCACGATCGTGACGCCCAGCTTGCACAGCTTGTTCGCGCTCACCACGCACTAAAAAGCAGCAACAATTGCGCCGCCACTACTTGTAAAACACGCCTTGATGATCAGCTCGCCGCGCCGAACTTTCCGCCGCGTCCCGAGCGGTTCGAGCATCGCGAGCTGCCGGTCATCGAGCTTCGCGTGAGCGATGCTCTCGGTGTCGCGGTAGAACTGCTCGTCTTTCTCCTCCTCTGTCATCACGCGCATCTCGCCGCCATTCATACGACGGCGCGGCGAAATTGCACTCTTAACGACAACCGCTCCGCAACGTGCCTTCGGACGAGCAACAGCTACGGTACGCGATCGGCCCGGCGGGTCGAGATCAGCAGGAGAATCGCGCTGACGCAAAGCGACGTGAGCCCGCCGCTGACCAGCGGCTGCAGGTGCCCGCGGGTGAATGAGTGATAAACGCCCAGCGCCACCACCACCAGCGAAAGCAAAACAGCGACGAGCGCTGCATACCGTAGAACTGTCCGGCTATCGGTTCGATCGGTCATAAATCCATTTCGCAGATCGCGTGCATCGCGGCTGCGCGGGCGAGGTGGATGAATCACGACAGAGACCAAGCTACGGCCTGCTCCTCTGCACACCGGCCGCGGACGAGTTCAACCTAGATAAACATCCGCATCCGCTTCATGAGGCGCTTGCGAATTAGCTGCGGGACCCGATGCCGCAGCAGTCGATTACTGCACCTTTATGCTTAGCGGCTTAACGACCGGAACGGTAAACGGCAGGGTCGCTGGAGTGAGAGTCACCGGGGCAGCCCCATCGGACGTGTCGCCGTAAGACCGGCACTGCGGAGTTGAATCTTCAGAGTAGAAAGACTGGAAGACCGTACCGGCAGCCACCGGAGGGCCGGACGTCGGAAAGGTGACGAGGTTCCCCTGATATCGACGAAGGACTTGTCCCGAAACCAACTGGTTCGGCTCCTCGATGTATGGTGTGCCGGAACAATCTGCGGTCGTGTACAATAAACCCGAAATCCCCAGCACGTTGCCGTCGTCCTCGAACGTAACGATCAGGTTCGATGAGGGAATGATGATTACTGGTTGCTGTGCACCTTCCACCAGAAGTCCGAGAAACTGGCCATTGCCATCATACAGACCAACGGAAGGAGTGTTGGCCGTCGCCGCCGCCGTGATCGTGACATCGAGATTTGCCGTGCCTCCGGCTGTCGTGACGACAAGATGATAGGAGCCAGCGGTCGTGTTCGGCGGCAGCGTCGCAACGATCTTGTGTGCGCTCGACGAAGTGACCGTGAGCGGCAGGTTTTTCAGCGTGACGGTGAGATTTGGGCCGGAGAAATTGCCTCCGTTGATGGTGACCGTGTTAGCGACCGTGTCCACCACGGCCTTTTTGATATGCGGCGGATTGGCGAGAGCGGAACAGGGTATTGCGACGATCGCCGCGAAGAACGCGACTCTTAACAAGCTTCCAGCGGTGGATTTCATAATTGTGCCTTTCAAGTCGAGTGTAAACTAAGACTCGCAACCACGGTTGTAGTTACCCGCGAAAGAGGGGTCAACAAAATTCCCTACCTAACGAGTATTCTCGGAGTCAGAGCGGCTGTTTTCGGCTTCTATTTGTCGCCAACTTAGCCCGAGTCGAGTGCGGGTCGGCCGGCCCGGACACAAGCGCCCACGACGCCGAGAATGCCGATCGACACAACCCGCGATTCCGCGCAGCGGCGGCATCTCTTCTTCGCGATCACGGGCCTGCAGTGATAGCCGTATCGCGAGCTGATGAGTGCTCGTCTTTCTCCGCAGTCGGTCATCAGCAAACGCATGGTTCCGTACGACGTTGGCCTGCAATCGCCGTCACTGTTCCAGTGAGCGATAGCGCGTGGCCGGCACGCTTGTGATCGCCGCATCGCAGCTTGGTCACGATGTAAGCGTTCCAATTCCCGGTGGAACGCAGCGCAAAACAGGGTCTAGTTTTTCGTCATGAAGAGGACACCTGAGGAAGTTGCCAACACGATTGAAGATTTCGTCAACGGCAGGGACAACCAATGGGCTTGGGATGGGTTCACCTCCATTCGGCTCGATGATCCGGAACTGGAGGCGATCCGGCAAAAGATCGTCGCGCTGCCGGTGGAGTTCCCGCCTTCCGACCCGAAGGATTACTGCAGCGAAGCCGGCAAAGAGCGGATGCGGCAGATCGCACGTGACTTGCGCGCGCACGCCACTGCCTAATTCGCGCCGCGGTCTGGCGGGTCTGAAGCGTTGTGGTGGCGATGAGCCACGCGCGGTGGTTGGCATCTACAAAGTGAACACGGCGGGTGGCGCCTGAAAATTGTCTCTGGCGGGCAGACCGGGGTGGATCGCGCCGCGCTCGACGTGGCGCTGAATCAACGCATCGCCTGCGGCGGCTGGTGCCCGGCGGGTCGGCTGGCAGAGGATGGAATCATCCCAACGCATTACCCGGTGCAGGAACTGGTCGGCGGCGGCCCGGCTGAGCGGACACGGGAGAATGTGCGCGACTCGGATGCGACGGTGATTTTCTGCTGGGGCAAGCCGCGCGGTGGAACGGCGGAGACGATTCGCTGCTGCGTCGAAGCGACACGGCCGCACCTCGTACTCGACGCCGAGCAGATGGAGGTGGCTGATGCAGCCGCTGCAGCCGTCGCGTTTGTGCGTCAACACGCGATCGAAATCCTGAACGTCGCCGGCCCGCGCGAGAGCGAATGGCCGAACGGCTACGCCTACACGGCGCGCGTGCTCATCGACGTCGTGGCGGAGCTGACGCGCTAACGATCAGCGGCTGGAGGGCCGCTTGACCGATCGCGTTTTGCCGGCCGGCCGGCTAGCGACGTCGCGCTGCCGCGCACCCTGTCCGACGCGTGCGTTGCCGCTCCCGATGCGGCGTTCCTGCGTCGTGCGCCCGGCTGTGACGCCGTGGGCCTGTTCGACCGAGCGGCCGACGTTTTCCCGTGTGCTCTTTTTGTTTCGTTGCCATACGAGAAGGAAATCGCCGCGGCTGCGCGCCATGGCTGCTATTCGTAGCGCAGCGCTTTGACCGGATCGAGGCGCGCGGCGCGATACGCCGGCAAGAGCGCGAAGATCCAGCAGATGATGAACGCGCCGATGCAGATCTTCGCGACGTCAATCGGCACCACTTCGGCGGGAATCTCAGAGAATTGGTAGACCTGCTTAGGAAAAATCTCGATGTGCAGCGTGCTCGCAAGCCAGTGGCTGAATTCGTTGCGATAGCGGATCAGCGTCATGCCGAGAGCAAGTCCGGTCGCGGTGCCGAACAGTCCGACGACAACGCCCTGGCCGAGGAAAACCCAGATGATCTGCCAGATGTTCGCGCCGATCGCTTTCATAATCCCGATATCGCGCGTCTTCTGCACGGTCACGGTGATCAGCGTGTTCATGATCCCGAACGCCGCGACGATGATGATGAAAAAGAGCAGGAAAAACATGACCGTGCGCTCGAGGCGGACCGCCTCGAAGTACTGGTTGTTCATGTCGATCCATGTCTGCGCGTACTCTGGCGGGCTCAGGTAACGCTCGATGTCGTGTTTCACTTTCTCGGCGCCATATGGATCAACTGTCCGGACGGTGATGCCGTGGAGCGCGTCGCCAAGGCCGTAGAGTTCCTGCGCGACAAAGAGCGGCACGAGGATGAACTCGGAGTCGTGCAGGTAGTGACCGGTCTCGAAAATCCCGGTGACCGTCAGCTCTTTCGGCAGCACCACCTCCCGCAGCTTGTCGACCGCTTTGCGTTCGTCGGCCCCTTTGCTCTTCTCGAGCTGTTTAATCCCGTCCATCACTTCACTCAGATTGCCGGGCGAATAGATCGTCAGCTTGTCGCCAATCCCGATCATCAGTTTGCGCGCGAGCTCGGAGCCGATGACCGCCGATTCGCCTTCGAGATTCAGTTCACCCTGTTTGATGAACTTCTTCAGCGGCACAACCTTCTCTTCTTCGTCCGGGTCAATGCCGCGGATCATCGGCGCGAGACGGCGATTCTGAAACTCGGCGATCACCGGGCCCTGCACATACGGCGCGGTCGCGACGACGTCCGGCGTGTTCCGAATCTTTACCGTCAGGTCGCGCCAATCGTTCAGGACGCTTTCGGTTGTGACGAGAATGTGCGCGTCCCAGTCGATCACTTTCTTGCGCAGCTCGCGATCGAATCCCGTCATCACCGAAATGACCAGGATCAGCACCGTCACGCCGAGCATGACGCCGAGGATCGAGATCAGGGTGATGATCGAGACGTAGGTGCGCTTCGGTTTGAGATAACGAAGCGCGAGGAAGAGACTGAACGGCAGTTTCAAATCGGCGATACCGTTCGCGCGATTTGGCGCGTTGTCATTTTTTACAACCTCAGGAGGAGCGCTGCGCGGCAATTGCGTTCGCCCTCAGCTCTTCGAGCGAAACGAATTCGAGAGCCGAGGAGTGCGTCGCCTCGAGGTCGATCGGCGCCGCGCGATTCCGCCGCAGCGCTTCCACCCAGCGGGTGACGCAAACGCACCAGCGGTCGCCGGGTTTCAGGCCGGGAAAGTTGAACTCCGGATGCGGCGTGACGAGGTCGTTGCCATCGAGAACAGAGAAGTCGAGGAACTCCTGCGTCACTTCCACGCAGACGGTGTGCAGCCCTAGGTCTTCCGGTCCGGTGCGACAATAGCCGTCGCGGTAGAAGCCGGTGAGCGGATCGCGGCAGCAGCATTTGAGTTCAGTTCCGAGAACGTTCGTCGGCATGGCAGACGATATATGAATGTGAGCACGGCGAGAGATCAATGATTGGCTACTGGCTTGTCCCGGCCGAACCGGCGCGGACGTGGTTTTCCGCACAAATCGCAGAGCTGGCGCGGCGCTACGACGCGCCGGTGTTCGACCCGCACGTCAGCGTGTATTCGAGCGAGGACGACGAAGACTACGCGCGTGTGTTGATGAAGCGCGTCGCTCCCGAATTCACCTCCATTCAACTAACGATCGAAGCGGTGAGCTGGTCGGAAAAATTCACCAGGACGCTCTTCGTGCAGTTTGCGCAAAGCAGTCAGGTGCAGCAGTTGAGCGATAGTTTGCGCGCGGGATCGAGATCGCGACGCGAGTACGAGTTGAATCCGCACCTCAGCCTCTTGTACGCGCTCGTCTCCGGTGAGGCGAAAGCCGCAGAAGCGCACCGCATCGCGCTGCCGTTCGACGACGTGGAGTTCGATGCGATCAGCGCGATCTCGTTTTCGAAATCAATCAAAACTCGCGCCGACGTAGAAGCGTGGCGGACAATCGGAGGGACGCAGCTCAGCGGCTGAGTTACAGCCATTCCTTCAGCTTGGGCCACAGCTCATCGAAGGTGCCTTTCAGATCGCGACAAACGTAGATGTGCAGCCGCCGCTCCCAGGGCATTGCCCATTGGCTACTCTCGATCGCGCCGTGATCTTCCACCGACCGGAACTGCTCCCGCTCGTCGGTGTCGCGCCGGTCGAGAACGATCACGAGTTCGCCGGTCGCGCGGCGGGGGCCCCAGTAATAATAATTCTGGTGACCCGAGATCGCCGCCGGCAACCCGTATTTCGCTCCGAAGAAATCGATCGCGCCCGCTTCGCCATAGTTCTGGCAGTAAATCGCGGCGCGGCGCTGGTCCTCGGCTGGAAGAGCGGCGTAGACGCGCGCCACCGACCGCACCAGCTCTTCCCAGCCGAATTGATCGGCGAAGAGCTGCGGCAGCGCGGCCGTGTGCGACGTCTCGGTTCGCGGCGGCTCGAAGTGGATCGCGTGCATGTAAGCAATCAGCCGTGCCGGCGAAAGAATCGG
>CADDYX010000009.1 GCA_902810735.1 Verrucomicrobiota bacterium
CCTTCGAACGCCTCGACGGCGAGGACAGTTCCGTTTTTTACGAGCACGGTCTGGCCAATATCCAGCCGGCTGACTTCCTTCGCGATCCTGAACCCGAGCTCGACATCATCTTGCTGGCGCCGCGTTAATTTCGGACCTGCAATCAGACCGACCGGTGCAAGGTCGTGCGCGAGGAACGTGGTTGCCGGCAGCACGGCCGTTCCGATTTTCGCGAGCTCATCGGCGATCGCGCTGAAGATTGATTCGGCATTGCGCTGCTTGAGCTTGGCCAGCAACAGCAAGGCCCTGACGTCGGGCCGCAGATCAAAGAGGCGCGTTGGCGAGATTTGGCCAGCCATCATCGCATGTTGTACGCCGCGCGATTTGAAGCAGCTCAACAGCCGGCCTAACTGCCCGACGCGCATCCATTCGATGTCATCCACGCGCTCGGCAAGCTTCGCATCCGTTTCGCCGGTGAACGCCGCCGCGATTATTCGCTTCACACCGGCAGCACGCGCCGCATCCGCGACCCGCAATGGATAAGTGCCGCTGCCGGCTATGATGCCGAGAACGTCGGGCGTTTGCATTCAGTCGCCGCGGCGACGCTGAGGTATCAGGTGTGGTGCCGGCGCCGTTTCACGTGCAGTTGCGCGAGCGCTTTCTGCATCGTCGCCTGGATCGTCGCCACTTCTTCACTGCCGAGGTCCTGCTTCATCGCGGCGCGAGCCCGCTCAACCGCCGCTTCAGCCGCAGATTCATCGATCTTCTCCGGATGAATCGCCATGTCTGTCAGCACTGACACGGCACCTCCGCGTACCTCGACGAACCCCTCCCCAACCGCGAGGTACTCGGAACGCCCGTTCTTCATCACGCGCAGCTCGCCGGGCCGAAGCGTCGTCAACAACGGCACGTGATTTGGATAGACCCCAAACTCGCCTTCCGTTCCTGGAAGCGTCACCATGTCGACGTCTTCCGAGTAGGCGGTCTGCTCCGGCGTGACGATCTCGAGCCTCAGCGTTGCCATTATTCCGACGCGATTTGGTCGATCGTGCCTTTCATGTAGAAATTCGTTTCGGGCACGTCGTCGTGTTTGCCGTCGAGGATTTCCTTGAATCCGCGCACCGTCTCCGCAACGGGCACGTACTGGCCTTTGTGTCCGGTAAACACTTCGGCGACATGGAACGGCTGCGACAGGAAGCGCTGGATCTTGCGCGCGCGGAAGACCGTGAGTTTGTCGTCTGGCGAAAGTTCGTCCATCCCGAGGATGGCGATGATGTCCTGCAGATCCTTGTAACGCTGCAGCACGCGCTGCACACCGCGGGCGACGTTGTAGTGCTCTTCGCCCACGATCTCGGGCGCGAGCGCCTTGGATGTGGAAGCGAGCGGATCAACCGCCGGGTAGATGCCCAGCTCAGCGATCGACCGCTCCAGCACAATCGTCGAATCGAGGTGCGCAAACGTGTTCGCCGGCGCCGGATCAGTGAGATCGTCGGCCGGAACGTAGACCGCCTGGAATGATGTGATCGATCCTTTCTTTGTCGAGGTGATGCGCTCCTGCAGATCGCCCATTTCGGCAGCAAGCGTCGGCTGATAACCGACCGCGCTCGGCGTCCGTCCTAACAACGCCGACACTTCCGAGCCCGCTTGCGAGAACCGGAAGATGTTGTCGATGAACAACAGCACGTCCTGGTTCTTCTCGTCGCGAAAATATTCCGTCATCGCCAGCGCGGAGAGCGCGACTCGGAGACGCGCGCCCGGCGGTTCGTTCATTTGGCCGTAGACCAGCGCGACTTTCGATTTGCTCAGGTCCTTCTGATCGATGACGCCTGCTTCGCTCATCTCGGTATAGAGATCGTTGCCTTCGCGCGTCCGCTCTCCCACGCCGGCGAAAACAGAATATCCGCCATGTCCCTTCGCGATGTTGTTGATCAGCTCCATGATCACGACGGTCTTGCCCACGCCCGCGCCGCCGAACGCACCGACTTTGCCGCCTTTCGTAAACGGACAGATGAGGTCGATGACTTTGATGCCGGTCTCGAGAACGGACGCGCGAGTGTCCTGTTCCGTCAGCGCCGGCGCTGGCCGGTGAATCGGATATCGCTTGGTGAAGTTCACCGGACCGCGATTATCCACTGCCTCGCCCGTGACGTTGAACACGCGGCCGAGAACGCCTTCGCCCACCGGCACGCTGATCGGACCACCGGTGTCGTTCACTTTCATGCCGCGCTTCAAACCTTCGGTCGAGGACATCGCGATCGAGCGCACCCAATGCTCGCCCAGGTGCTGCTGCACTTCGAGGGTGAGCTTGGTCGGATTGCCGTTCACCTCGTACTCGATCTCGAGCGCGTTGTAGAGTTTCGGCAACGATGCGCCGTTCTCGCCGCCCATCCCACCGGGCGGAAATTCCACGTCGACCACCGGGCCGATTACCTGAACGATTTCACCTGTATTCATAAACGTGTTTGCGGGTTAGCCGGCGAGCGCCATCTGCGCAGTCGCGATCTCGAGGAGCTCGGTCGTGATACTCGCCTGGCGGACTTTGTTGTACTCCAAGGTCAAATCTTTGATCAGTTGCGCTGCGTTGTCGGTCGCATTCTTCATCGCAACCATGCGCGCGCTGTGCTCCGAGGCGCGAGCATCGAGCACCATCTGATAAACCTGATACTGAATGTAGTACGGCAGCATGACGTCGAGCACCTGTTCGGCTGCCGGCTCGAAAACATAGCCGAGCATCGGATCGTGCTTTTCTTCTGTGCCGGAACTGTTTTGCGGCAGGTCAAACGGACTGATCGGCAACAGCGTCTGCGCCACCGCCTTCTGGTTGATGGTGTTGATGTAATGGGTGTAGAGCACCGAAACGCGGTCGACTTCGCGCGCCAGGAACTTGTCGATTGCGAATTTCGAGATCGCCTTTGTCTCCACGAACGTTGGCGCGTCGCGCAGCTCGAAATCCGCGAGCAGCTCGCGACGGGTTCGCGCGAGGAAGACACGGCCTTTTTTTCCAGCGGTCACGTAGCCGGTTTTGTCCGCATCAAAGCGAGTCGCCTCGCGCATCAGATTGGTATTCAGCGCGCCGGCCAGACCGGTGTCTGTGCTGATCACGATGACGAGCTCGCGCTTAACTTCACGCACCTCGAGCAGCGGGTGCAGCCTCGCGTCGGTGCGCTGTTGCAATGACACGAGCACCTTGTTCATCAACGAAGCATACGGCCGCCCCGCCAGTGCAGCCTGCTGCGCGCGCCGCATCTTCGACGCGGCGACCATCTGCATCGCTTTCGTGATTTGCGAGATGTTGCGAACCCCTCGGATCCGCCTGCGCATGTGCTGCGGGTTTGCCATTGAAACTACGCGGCCGCTGCCGTTGTCGCTGTCGCTGTGTCGCCGATTGGCCGCGCGGCAACAAATTCGTCCAGCGCTGCTTTGAGCTGCGATTCGAGATCGGTGTCGATCGCTTTCTTGTCGCGAATGCCCGCGAGCAGGCTCTCGCGTCGCGTCGTGAGGTAATCCTGCAACTTCGCCTGGAATTCCTTCACGCGATCGACCGGCACGCTGTCGAGGTAGCCGTTCTGCATCGCCCACATAATCGCGACCTGCTCTTCGACCGGAATCGGATTGTATTGCTTCTGCTTGAACAGCTCGACGATCCGCGAGCCGCGGTCGAGCTTCGCTTTGGTCGCGGCGTCCAGATCGGAACCGAACTGCGCGAAGGCCGCCAACTCCCGGAATTGCGCGAGGTCGAGCTTCACTTTACCGGCGACCTGTTTGATCGCCTTGATCTGCGCGGCGGAGCCGACACGCGAAACCGAAAGGCCGACGGAAATCGCCGGCCGAACGCCTTGGTAGAACAGGTCGGTTTCGAGGTAAATCTGTCCGTCGGTAATCGAAATGACGTTCGTGGGAATGTAGGCCGACACGTCACCGGCCTGCGTCTCAATGATCGGCAAGGCGGTCAGCGAGCCGCCGCCGAATTCGTCGCTCACCCGTGCGCTGCGTTCGAGCAAGCGCGAGTGCAGATAGAAAACATCGCCGGGATATGCTTCGCGGCCGGAGGGGCGCTTCAGAACCAGCGAAACCTGCCGGTAAGCGACGGCGTGCTTTGAAAGATCGTCATAAATAATCAGCGCGTCCATGCCGTTGTCCATGAACCACTCGCCCATCGCGGCGCCGGCGAACGGCGCCAGATATTGGTTCGTCGCAGTCTCCGATGCGGGCGCGGAAATGATCGTCGTGTACGGCATGGCGCCTTCGCGTTCGAGAACGTCGATCGCGCGCGCGACGTTGGAGTTTTTCTGCCCGACGGCGACGTAGATGCAATAGAGCGGGCGAAAATCTTTGATCCGGCCTTCCTCGCCGGCTTTGTTCAAGCGCGCCTGGGAAATGATCGTGTCGATCGCGATTACGGTTTTGCCGGTTGCGCGGTCGCCGATGATCAGCTCACGCTGTCCACGGCCGATCGGGATCATCGCGTCGATGGCCATGATTCCGGTCTGCACCGGCTGGGACACGCTGCGGCGTTTGATGATGCCAGGTGCGATTTTCTCCACGGGATAAAAGGTGTCGGATTTCACCGGCCCTTTGTTGTCGAGCGGTTCGCCGAGCGTGTTGACCACGCGGCCTAACAAACCTTTGCCGACCGGAACCGAAAGCAATCGGCCGGTCGTGCGAGCTTCGTCGCCTTCCGCAACTTTGGTCATGTCGCCGAGCAGGATGGCGCCGACTTCCGTCTCCTCGAGGTTGAGCGCCAGCCCGTAAACGCCGCTCGAAAACTCGATCATCTCGTTCAGCATCACGTCGCTCAATCCCTCGATGCGCGCCACGCCGTCGCCGGCTTCGCGAACGGTGCCGACATTGCTCTTGCTCGTCGAGGTCTTAAGCGACGCGATCTTTGTTTCCAGTTCTTCCAGTATGGTGCTCATAATTGTTTCTGAAGTCGTTCCAATCTGTTGCGCACGCTGCTGTCCCAGACGTCGCTGCCGACACGGATGCGCATGCCGCCGAGCAGCTCGGGATTAACGACAAACTCTGTCGTCAGTTCATGTCCGTATTTTTTTCCTAACGCCATCGCGACGCGCGAAGTGGTCTGCTGGTCGAGCGGCGCCGCGCTTTCGATCACCGCGTGCCGCTTCTCGATTTCGAGGCGCAGCAATCGCCTGTAGGTGTCGAGAATGCGGTAAAAATTGCGCGGATTTCTGGCGATGAGGGAGTCCAGGAGTGAATGGACGCGGCCGGAGTCGAGCTGCCCATCGGTGAAGCTCGCCCGTACCAGATCGCGCGCGATTCGCCTGATCTCTTTGCCGCCAGTCATCGTTCGTTACGCCGCGACTTCGCGCGCCGCCTCGTCCTGGAGCCGGCGTTGATCGTCCGGAGTCAGCACTTTGCCCGTCACTTTGCTGGTCGTCTCGACCACGAGGCGGCCGAGCTCGCGCTTGAGTTCCGCCATCGTTTTCTCGCGCTCGATCCGGCTCGCTTCGTGTGCCTTGGCAATGATTTGCTCCGCTGCGGCCACCGCTTCCTGCTGTTTCCGCTCGGCGACATGCGCGGCGCTGCTCCGGGCCTCGTCGATCATCTTTTGCGCCTGGGCGTTCGCTTTGGCGAGAATGTCCGCGTGGCGCTGCTCGGCTTCCGCGAGCTGTTGCTTGATTTTTTCCGCGTTCAGCAATCCTTCCGCGATCCGTTGCCGTCGTTCTTCAAGAACAGCAAGCACTGGCTTGTAGGCAAAGCGTCGCAACAACAGCGCCACAATCACGAAGCTGATCACCTGCGACAGAAACAGCCAGACGTTCCAGCCAAACGTCTCTGCTGTTTCGCGCGCTGAATCGAGCGCACTCGCCGCGATGAGGAACGGAAAAGCCATTGGTTATTTCGGCGCGAGGTAGAGCGCGTAGAACACGATCGCTTCGGCGAACGCGATCGCGAGGATCGCCTGCACCAGGATCGGAGTGGCTGCGCCGGGGTTGCGGCCAACCGCTGATGATGCGCCCATGCCGATCAGGCCTACGCCAATCGCCGCGCCGAGCGCCGCCAGGCCGATGTGAATGCTTCCGACCATTTCTGCCAGTAGTGGTAATGTCATTTTTGTTTTTCTAGTTGTGTTTCCTGGCGGCATCCGCGGGAACCACGGTCACAGCCGCCAAATTTGTTAATGGTGAGCGCCTTCATGTCCGGGCTCGTGCTGCGCGATCAGTAACGTGAACACCGCCGTCAGCAGCATGAAAACCAGCGCCTGCACCAGACCGACGAGAAGCTCCATGAAGTAGAACGGAATCGGAATGAGCCACGACAGCGCGGGCACCATTGTTGACATCGATTCGAGGATCGTCTCGCCGGCATAGACGTTGCCGTAGAGCCGGAAGCTGAGCGAGATCGGCCGGAACAGGATCGAAACGACCTCCAGCAGACCGACGATAAAGAAGATGCCGATTAGCGCGATGCGCATGATGCCTTTGCTTTCGCCTTTCGGGCCAAAGATGTGCATCAGCACGCCGCCGACGCCGTTCGCCTGCACTGCCCAGACGAGCCACAGCGCGAAAAAGACCATCGCCATCGCGGTCGTCATGTTCAGGTCCGCATTGCCGCCGCGGAGAATTGGCCGCGTGACTTCAAAGTGACCATTGACGTCGTGGCCCCAGCCGATCGTGCCGACGCCAGGGATCAGCCCGAACCAGTTAACGAACAGAATGAAAATGAAGATCGTGGCGAAGAACCAAAACGTCTTCCGCACGAGATCACTGCCGATGATTGCTTCGAGGAAATTGTAAAGGCTTTCGACGAGCCATTCCCAAAAGTTCTGCGCGCCTTTCGGAATCGGCTGGATGTTTCGCGTCGCGGCTTGTGCGGCGACGATGATCCCGGCGGCGACGATCCAGGTCACGAGCATCGAATTGGTCACCGCGAATTTGCCGACCTGAAACAGGATCGCCGGCTTCAGCGGGACGCCTTCGTGTTGCTCGGCAGCGACGGCGCCGTGCGATTCCGCTGCATTCGCACCCACGGCGAAGCCGGAGGTCCCGAACAGGACCAGCGCCAGCAACGGTAGGCAGAAATAGCGAGACAGCATTTGTATCGTGACAATGCAGCGGCCCGATCACTTCCAGAGGTGCGCCGGTCGCAGAGGCCGCGCACTCAACCCAAGGACTGCTTGCGTCGCGCTTACCAAAGCGCGTTTTGTCGCGCTGACAAGCAGGTTTGCGAAAATTAGCAGCTATTTCGCCGGTGCGTGCTCGATGAACGAGCGGCGCACCGCAGCAGGTACTGGCGGCGCTGGCGCTCGCGCTTCCACGCTCACCAGTTCCATCGCTTCGTCGTAGTGCGATTCGAGGTTCCGGATCTGCGCGCTCTGCTCAAAATGCGCCGCGACGTGTTCGCTCGCCAGCTGCCCCATTTCACGGAACGTGTTCGGCGAGCGGACCAGCTCTTTCATCGCTGCGGCGAGCGCTTCGAAATCGCGTTCCGCCACCAGAAAACCGGTGCGACCGTGCTCCACTGCCTCTGGAATTCCGCCGTGCCGCGTCGCCGCGACGGGAAGGCCGGTCGACATCGCCTCAAGCACTGAGTTGGGGATGCCTTCCTGGTTTTGGTCGGGCGGCGTTTCGCTGGGGTGGAGAAACACGTGCGCGCTGCCGTAAAGCGCGAGCAGATCCTTCTGCGTCAGGAATCCGACAAACCGCACCTTGTCGAGAATGCCGAGCTCTTCCGCCAGCTCTTCCAGATGGGCCTGCAGCGGTCCTTTCCCGGCGATGATCAATTCGGCGTTCGGATACTGCTTTTGGAAAATCGCAAAGGCGCAGAGCGTCGTCGCCACTCCCTTTTTTTGGATCAGCCGGCACGCCTGCATGAAACGCCAGCGGCCGTCCTTCGGCGGCTCGCGCCGCAGAAAAGGAAATTGCTGCAGCGGCACGCCCGTGCGGCTGATCCGGAGTTTCTCCGGCGGACAGCCAAGGGTCACAAGCCGGTCGGCGAGCGATTGCGATCGCGCGAAGACAAGCGGCACAGCAGCGAACACCTCGCGAAGCTTTGGCAGGTAGTCGCGCACATCCTGCTTCAGGCTGACATCGGCGCCGTGGAACGAGACGACGCACGGCCGACGCCACTGCTGGATGAACGGCAGCAAATGCACGCCGGTGTGGCCAAAGTAGATGTGCATCAGGTCCGACCCGCGGTGCTCGAGCAACGACGAAAGCAGCTGGTACTCACCGCGGTACACGACCGGCGGGCAGCGCTTCACAAACTTCAGCCAGCCGTGCCGCAGCGGGTTGAAGCGCGGCTTTGGAATGATCTCGATGTCCGGAAACGGAAAGCGATCGATGTTCTGCACCCACTTCGCGAGCACGAATGTGTCGTATCGCTGCAACGAGCAGACCTGCCGGTAAATGTGCAGCATCTCCGGCTTGAGAAAGGTGGTGCAGTAGCTGGCTACAACGTGTCGACCCATGAAAAAGCGTGAATTGTCCTTGAGATGGCGCCGCTTGTCTAATCCTTAATCAGTCGACGCTATCTCCGCGGATTGAGTAGAAGCTTTGCTCGCCGCAGGCAAGCTTTTATCGATCTTGAACAGCCAATCTTCCAGCCGCGCCTTCAATTCGTCGATGCCCTGACGGCTGGCAGCCGCGACTGCAACTACTTCTACGCCGGCGAACCGGCGGCGAATCTCCCGCAGGTTTTCCTCCGCGCCGGGCACGTCCATTTTATTCGCAATGATCAGCCACGGCCGCTCGGACAGCCGGCGGTCATACAGGTCAACTTCGCGCCGTAAACTCTGAATGTCTTCGACAGGGTGCCGGCCTTCAGTTCCCGCCGCATCGACGACGAACAACAGCAGCCTGCATCGCGTGATGTGGCGCAAAAAATCGTGACCAAGGCCAACGTTGCGATGTGCGCCTTCGATCAGGCCGGGAATGTCGGCTATCGATGCGCGCCGGTAATCGCCGAACTCGACGATCCCGATCACGGGGTGAAGCGTCGTAAATGGATAGGATGCGACCTTCGGGTGCGCGGCAGATATTTTGCCTAACAGGGTCGACTTTCCGGCGTTCGGATAACCGACCAGTCCGGCGTCCGCCATTGTGCGGAGCTCGAGCAGAAAATGGCCCTGCTCGCCTTCTTCGCCGTCGGTGTATTGCGTCGGGGCGCGGTTGCGCGAGCTCTTGAAATGCACGTTCCCCTTGCCGCCTGCGCCGCCGCGGCAGAGCACGAATTCGTCGCCATCAACGGTGAGATCGGCAATCGGTTCCGACGGCAGATCCGGCACAGACATTTCGGCCACGTCGCCGTTCTCATCGCGCTGCGGCGGAGCCGCCGCCGGATAAACCAGCGTGCCGATCGGCACCTTCACCAGCTTTGCTGGCGCGGAGCGGCCGTGCATTTTCTTGCCTTGGCCGTGCACGCCATTCTTCGCTTTAATGATCGGCTCGTAGAAGAGACCGGTCAGGTTGTCCGTGTGCTGGTCGGCGCGCAGGATAACATCCCCGCCCCGGCCGCCGTCACCGCCGTCAGGTCCTCCTTTCGGCACAAATTTCTCGCGCCGAAAACTCACGCATCCGCGGCCGCCGCTGCCGGCTTGCGCAAAGATTTTGATCCGGTCGACGAACATCGGTGCAGTTTGTTTGCGCCACTCAGGATGAGAGAAGCTGGGTGTAGAGCGTCTTCACGTCGCGAGCGATTGCTGACCAGCTAAATTTCTCCTCGGCTCGCCGGCGTCCGGCTTTCCCGAACTCCTCGCGCAACGGCGGGTTCCGCATCAGCTCGTTGATTTTCGTTGCGAGATCGCGAGAAAACTGTTGCGGATCGCGTGGCTCGAACGGGCTCTCACTCATCTGGTCGAGCGGCACCAGGAATCCCGTTTCGCCGTCCACCACGACCTCCTTGATCCCGCCGACCGCGCTCGCCACCACCGCGGTCTCACAGGCCATCGCTTCGAGATTGATGATGCCGAATGGCTCGTAAATCGACGGGCAACAGAACACCGCCGCGTGCGAATACAGCTCGCGCACGGTCGCTTTGTCGACCATCTCCTCGATCCAGATCACGCCCGGCCGCTGTGCCGTCACGCGCTCCACCGCGGCTTTCATTTCTGCGCCGATCTCCTTTGTGTCCGGCGCTCCGGCGCAAAGGACGATTTGAAAATCCGGATCCATGAACTCGATCGCGCGCACGAGATGCACGATGCCCTTTTGCCGCGTAATTCGGCCGACGAAGAGCAGGTAAGGCCGCGCCGGATCGATTCCGAATCGTTTCAGCGCGTCGGTCGATTCGACGTGCCGGTATTCGTCGAGATCAATGCCGTTATAGATCACGTGCAGCCGCTCGGATTTGACGTCGAACAACCGCTCGATGTCGCGCTTCGTCTCGTGCGAGACGGCAATCACCGCGTCAGCCATTTCCAACGCGGTCTTCTCCACCCACAGTGAAAAATCGTACCCGCCGGCGAGCTGCTCGCGTTTCCACGGCCGCAACGGCTCAAGGGAATGCACCGTGATCACCATCGGAATGCCGTAGTTCTTCTTCGCCAGGATGCCGCCGAAATGCGCGTACCACGTGTGACAATGCACGATCTGCGCGTCGATGTTCGTCGTGTTGAAATCGGTGCACCGCCGCACGGCTCCCAGCGTCGAGCGCAGCGGCTTGGGACAGCTCCAGTCGCTCGTGTCCAACCCGAAGCCGCGCACCGCGAGATTACCTTCGTGCGAGTTTTGATCGCCGAAGCAGCGGACTTCCACTTCCATCAGCTTCGCGAGCTCACGCGAGAGATAATCGACGTGCACTCCGGCCCCGCCGTAGATGTGCGGCGGGTATTCGTTCGTGAGGAAAAGCGCCTTCACTCCTTGTGGGCGCGGACCAGCAGCACCGGCATGTCGGCCTTGTGGCGGACTTCGTTGATCGTGCTGCCGTAAATGATGTCACCGAGCAGCCGATGGCCGTGCGTTGTCATGGCGATGAGATCGCAGTTCTCTTCCGCGGCCGTCCGCAAAATACCGGTAGCCGGATCGCCGAGCGCGAGGCGCGTTTCGACCGGCAGATCGCGGGCGCGCAGCTGCTCCGCCGAGTCCTCGAGATACGCGCGGTCATCTTTCATCTCCTGCGACTCAGCGAGTTTAAGTTTGTCGTAATTGCGCGCCGCAAAACCATCCGCCACATGCACGAGCAGCAGCTCGGATTTGTGAAGCGGAGCCAAAGCCGCGATGTGCTCGAGCAACGCGCGGTCCGACCGGCTGTTCTCGAGGGCGACGAGAATTTTCTTATACATGCCGTGGCGAAATGAGCTGCGTCAATCCCGACCAATCGCTGAGGTATTTCGCGTTCAGCAGAACGATCAGCGACGCCGTCGCCCACGCGAGCAACTTGAGCCAGCCGGGCGTGGTGAATTCTCCCATCTTGCGCCGATCGGTCGTAAACAGAATGAGCGGAATGACCGCGAACGACAGTTGCAGGCTGAGGATCACCTGGCTGAGCACGAGCAGTTTGGCGGTGCCGCTCGCGCCGGAAATCGCCGCTACGATCACCGCCGGCACGATTGCGATCAGCCGCGTGATCAGCCGTCGCAGCCACGGACGCAGCCGGATATTGAGAAAACCTTCCATGACGATCTGACCCGCGAGCGTGCCGGTGAGCGTCGAGTTTTGCCCCGACGCAAGCAGCGCGAGCGCAAAGAGCAGGCTCGCGGCGGGCACGCCGAGCACTGGCGACAACAGTTTGTACGCGTCCTGAATCTCGGCCACGCCGTGCTGCCCGCGCGAGTGAAACGTGGCCGCGGCGACGACGAGAATGGCGCCGTTGATGAAAAGCGCGAACATCAGCGCGAGCGTCGAATCGAGCGTGGCGAAGCGGATCGCCTCGCCTTTGCCCGCCGCGGTTTGCTCATACTTGCGCGTCTGCACGATCGAAGAATGCAGATAAAGATTATGCGGCATCACCGTTGCGCCGAGGATGCCGATCGCGACGTAAAGCATGTCGCGATTGCGGACGATGTCGGGATCTGGAATGAACCCGCGCACGAGGGCGCCGACGTCGGGGCGCGAGAACCAGACCTCGAGCATGAAGCAGGCGCCGATCGCGAGGATCAGCACGATCACGAATGCTTCGATGTAACGAAAACCCTTGTTCTGCAGATACATGACGGCGAGGACGTCGAGTGCGGTGATGCAGACGCCGACGACGATCGGCAGTTTGAAAATGAGATTGAGCGCAATCGCTGACCCGATCACCTCGGCGAGATCGCAGGCGCAAATCGCCAGCTCGCAGACGAGCCACAATCCGATCGCAACCGGACGCGAATAATGGTCGCGGCACGCCTGCGCCAGGTCGCGCCCGGTCACGATGCCGAGTCGCGCGCAGAGCGATTGCAGCAGGATCGCCATCAGGTTCGACAGCAAAATCACGCTCAGCAGCGTGTAGCCAAACTGCGATCCTCCAGCCAGATCGGTCGCCCAATTGCCCGGATCCATGTAACCGACCGCGACCAAATAGCCGGGCCCGGAAAAGGCGAGCAGCTTCCGCCAGAACGTGCCGTGCGGAGCCACCGCAATCGTGCGGTGCACCTCCGGCAGACTGGGCGAGCCGGCTTCGAGTCGCCAATCGCCGCGACGGGAAGCGCGTTCCAACATGCAGTCACGGTGCGGGAAAACGCGGCAACCCGCCAGTGCAAAGGCTTCTCACATGGGCCGCCGCCAGTTACACGGAAGTGATGGCGCGTCGAAAAGCAGAGCGGCTCGTGCTCGCGCTCGACATCGGCAGCTCCTCCGCACGCAGCGCGCTGTTCAACGAGCGCGGCAAACGGCTGGCCGGAACGTCCGCCGCGCGCGAATACGCTCTGCGCTATCGCGCAGACGGCGCCGCTGAGCTCGACGCGCGAAAACTTCGCAGCCGTGTTGCGGAGTGTGTTCGAGAGACGCTGCGCGAGCGCGGCGATGTCGCAGCAGTTGGCGTATCGGCCTTCTGGCACAGTCTTCTCGGACTCGACAAAAACCGGCAGCCGATCACGCCGATTTACATGTGGGCGGATTCGCGCGCCGCCACTGACGCCGATCGCTTACGCGAACGGTTCGACGAGCGCGCAGTGCACGCGCGCACCGGCTGCATGCTGCGTGCGTCGTTTTGGCCGGCAAAGCTCGCGTGGCTGCGGCGAACGGATTCAGGCTTGTTTCGCCGCGTCAGGTTTTGGGTCTCGCCGGTCAACTGGATCGTCGAGGAATTGTCCGGCGCGAGTGGCTGCAGCGAATCGATGGCGAGTGCGACCGGTCTGTTCAATTCCGCTGCCAACGATTGGGACAAGGAATTGTGCGACGCGTGCGGGATCAACGCAGATGCGCTGGAAAATGTCTGTTCTATAGCCGCGGTCGCTGGCCGCGGCCGACGACCGCGGCTACAGATCGATTCCGACGCGCAAGTGTTTACCGCAATTGGTGACGGTGCGGCCGGCAACCTTGGCTCGGGCGCGGACGAGGCCGGTGTGTTCGCGATTAACATTGGGACGAGCGCCGCGGTTCGAACGATCGCGACGCGGCAGCCGTGCGCAGTGCCATTCGGGCTGTTTCGCTACGTGCACGAGCGGCGGGCGGTGATTGGCGGCGCCGTGAGCAACGGTGGAAATCTCAGGCGGTGGTGTTTGCGGGAGCTTCGCGTGGACGAGAAGAGCTCGTCGCGGGTGACGCCGCGGGAGCGGCGGGCATTTGCACAAAACAGACTCGACGTGCTGCCTTTCTTCGTTTCTGAGCGCGCGCCAACCTGGCCCGAAAACATTCAAGGCACGATCACTGGTCTGACGCAGTCGACCACGGCATTGCAGATCGAGCGCGCCGCGCAACGCGGCGTGTTCTACCGCCTCGCGCAAATCCTGGAGCTTACTGAGAGTGCAACCGCGCGCGCGCGGAAAATTATTGTCTCCGGCGGAATTCTCCACGCGCCTCCGCTGTTGGCGTTACTCGCCGATGCGCTCGGACGCGACGTTATCGGTGCAGCCGAATCCGAGGCATCGCTTCGCGGCGCTGCAGTGCACGCGTTCGACAAGATGAAGATCAAAATCGAGCCATTATCGCCGGGCAAAATCGTGAAGCACGATCGGCAGCTCGCTCGATTGCATCGCGTGCGACGGCAGCGGCAGATTGGACTGGAAGAGTTACTCCACAATTGGTCATCCTGAGTCCCGCCGCTGCGGCGGGATTAGGAATGACGCGGCTAATCGTTTTCCGAGATTTCGAGAATCTCGCCCGGCCGGCAGCGGATCATTAGCTGAATCGGCCGGCAACAAACGCTGCAATCTTCGGTCAGCAGTTGTTCGCTCTGCGAAGTGTCGACGACGAGAGGGAACAGCTCGCCGCAATGCGGACACGCGATGTCGCTCTCGATCGTGAGTTCCAACTACAAGGCGACGTCCGGCTTCACCAGCGGCTTCGCCACCGGCGCGTCCGTCATTTTGCGGAAGTGCAACTGCAACACGCGCCGGCCATCCGTCTGCGTGATCGTCGCGCGATAATTTTCGATCTGCACCTGTTCGCCCTGTTTCGGCAAATGGCCTAACAAGTGGGTGACATAGCCGCCGATCGTGCTCACATCCGCGCTTTCCAGCTCGAGTCCGGCCAGGTCGCGCATTTCGTAAAGCCCGAGCGCGCCGTCGACCGTAAATTCGTTTTCGTTGATCTCGCGGAACTCTTCTTTTTCGGCGTCGAACTCGTCCTGGATATCGCCGACCAGCTCCTCGAGCACGTTCTCCAATGTCACCATGCCGACGGTGCCGCCGTATTCGTCAACGACGATCGCGAGGTGGGCGTGCCGCGAGAGAAACAGGTTGAGCAGCTTCTCGAGCGACATCATTTCGGGAACCGGAATCAGGTCTCGTTTGATCCGCAGCAGATCGGGATGCGGATCGCGCATCATCGGCACCAGCTCCTTGATGTGAATCAGCCCGATCGCGTTGTCGAGATGGCCTCGGCAGAGCGGGAAACGCGTGTGGCGCGACTCGAGCGCCTGCTTCACGTTGTCATCGAAGCTGTCTTCCAGATCGAGAAAGACCACGTCGCCGCGAGGCGTCATGATATCGCGCACGACCCGGCGGCGGAGATCGAGCGCATTCACGAGCAGCTCGCGGCCGAGCGGCGAGACCTCAGCGGATTTCTCGCTCTCATCCACGATCAGCCGCAGCTCTTCCTCACTGTGCGCCAGCTCGGCGCCCGCGACCGGCTCGAAGCGAAGCAGCTTTTCCAGCACGAGCTTCGATGATTTGTGCAGAAACCAGATCGCCGGCTTGAAGAGGAAATAAAAGGCGCCGAGCGGCCGAGCGAGAACGAGTGACGCGCGCAGCGGATTGGAATTGGCGATGTACTTCGGCGCCAGCTCGCCGAACACAATGTGCATGAAGGTGATCCCGATGAACGCGAGGGTGATCGAGACCGACGAGATGACCGCGTGAGAGTGCACGTTCATGAGCCTGAACGCCGGCTGCAGCATCTGCGCGAGAAATTCCTCGCCGAGCCAGCCGAGTCCGAGGCTGGCGAGCGTCACGCCGAGCTGCGTAGCCGAAAGATAGGCATCGAGATGACTGCGGACATGCTTCGCGAACGCCGCGCGCACGTTCCCCTCCTCCGTCAGCATGTCGAGCTGACTGCTCCGCACTTTGACGATCCCGAATTCAGCCGCGACGAAGAAGGCGTTCAGCAGAACCAGTGTGACAATCGAGCCGAGCTTCGCGATCAGCACGCCCGGCGTGTCCCAGTGTTCAGCAATCGCGGCGGCGAGTGGTGCCGAGGCGAGGTAAACGAAAAACGGAATGTTCATCGACCGGATGCAAGCCCCGCATCCGAAGCCCCTCGAGCCGGAGCGTTTACCAGCTCGATTTCGTCACGCCCGGAATGAGCCCGGCGGAAGCGAGCTCACGAAAGACGAGACGCGAAACTTTGAACCGGCGAATGAAGGCGCGGCGGCGGCCGCTCACTTCGCAACGGTTGACCACGCGCGTCGGGCTGGCGTTGCGCGGAAGCTGCGAGAGCCCGGCGTAATCCTTGCTCGCCTTGAGCTCAGCGCGAAGCGCCGCGTACTTCTTCGCCGTCGCGCGCTTGCGTTCGTTGCGATTAATCCAGGACGTTTTCGCCATAAAAAAGGAAGGCGGAAACTAGCTGGAACGCTCCGGCACGCAAGCGGTTTTTCTCCCGGGCGCGCGCCGTTCTCGATGGACGCGGAGGCAGCGCCGCTGCACTTTCCTGCCCCGTGTTTCCGCTTTTCACAAAGACGCCTCCGCAATCGGCTGACGAGCTCGGGGAACGGATGAACGCCAGCCTCGCTCGCGCGTTCGTTCTCAACCGGCCACCGGTTTCAATCGATGCGCCGGCCTTTCCTGCGATCGATGCGCTCGCGATCACACTCGATGGCGCGCAGGTCAGGGATGACGCGCCTCGGGCAAGCTTCTCGACCGATCGCGCCGGGCGTGATCTGCCGATCGCAAAGCTGAGGATGGCCGGCGCCGGAGTCAGCATTTACGGCGCGTCGGTCGATGTGAACCTCGACGCGAGCAACGTGCGACTGCTCGAAGCCACCAACACCGATGGCGAGATCGTGCTGCTGTTCAAAGGCGCAGCTGCTGGAACCGTGGAGATCGGCGCGTCCGCCGCGGCGATCGAATCGCTGATCGCAACCGTGGCGAGACAGCAAGCCGGAGCGCACGGCGTGTCGATCGATGACGTGAAGCTGACTCTGCAGCAACGCGGCGCGCATAGCATCGCCGCCGAGGTCCGGTTGCGCGCGCGAAAGCTGTTCCTCAGCACGACGATCCGAATTACCGGGCAGCTCGAGCTCGACCGCTCGCTGACGGCTAAAATCTCGAGCCTGCGCTGCGACGGTGATGGGCCGATCGGCAGCCTCGCTTGCGCTGCGCTCGCGCCGCATCTGCAATGCTTGAACGGACGCGAGTTTCCGCTGATGGCATTGTCTCTCGGCGACGTGCGCTTGCGTGACCTGCAGCTCTCCGTCGGCGACCGCGTTTCGGTCACGGCAGAATTCGCCGCTGCTTGATCACCGGCGGCTGGTGCGCCGGAAGAGGATCGCGCCGATCACAAGAAAGAGGACGTTCGGGAACCAGACGAGCAATTCTGGGTGATAGGCGGGCTTCGCGCGAAGCGTGTCCGCGATGATCACGAAGAGGAAATAGAAGACGCCGACCGCGAGGCTGAGCCCGAATCCGATCGATGTTTCGCGCCGATGCGCGGTGATCCCGAGCGGCACGCCGATCAGCGCGAACGCCATGCAGGAAAATGGAAACGAGAGTCGCTTGTTGATCTCCGTGCGGCTCGCGCTGCGTTCCTTCCGATCGCCGGTCTTCAACTGATCGAGCAATTGTTCGACCGACATCGCGGAGCGGCTCGGCTTCCGTTTTTCCTTCTCGTACAAATCCTCGAGACTGATCGGCAGCGTTCCCTCCGCCATGTTGATGCCATCGCGGATTTTCTGCAGATCGAACGGGTTCTTCTCGTCGCGCTGCTGGTAATGCGCGTCGAAGAGACGCATCAGGATCCGCTTGTTTTCGAGATCCGCTTGCAATTCGCCGGTTCGCGCCGTCGTCACGCGGAGCGGCATGTAATTATCGTCCAGCTCGAACACGGTGATGTTCTCCAGCTTGTTGCCCTCTTTTTTGCCGACGTAAATTTTGCGCCCGGGAAACTGGTCGATCACCTGATCGCTGCCGAACAGCGCCATCGGATCGTGCGTCGCCAGATCAAAGATCGTGGTGCGCATCGCCTCCTGCGCGGCGGGCGCAACGCTGACGTTGAGCCAGAGGCAGATCGCGGTGCAGATGATCGCGACGCCCGCGAGCGGGAGACAAATCCGCCCGATGCTCACGCCGTTACAGCGGAGCGCAATCAGCTCGTTGTCGGCCGACAGGCGCCCGAACACGAGCAGGATCGCGGTGAGCAGCCCCCATGGAATCGTGAAGATGAACGAAAACGGCAGCACGTAAGCGATGAACGTGATCAGGTACTCCACCGGCACGTCGTGGTTCACGAGCAGCGGCAGCAGCTTGCGAAAGATGTTGCCGACAACGAGGACCAGGCTCAGCACCGCGATCGCGAAGAGCAGACTCACGATCAATTCGCGGCTGACATAGCGGTCGATCAGCTTCATTGTCGCCAACTGTAGCGGCGGCTCTCGTCAGCCGCAAAACCGAGGCGCTTGGCACAAGCTCGTCTGCATTCTAGTCTCCCGCGGGATGAGCGGGAAAACGTATGACGTCGCGATCGTTGGCGGCGGCCCGGCGGGCAGCACCGCGGCGACGTTGCTGGCGCGCGCCGGGCGGGATGTTGTCGTCTTCGAACGCGAGAAGTTCCCGCGTTTCCACATCGGCGAGTCGCTCCTCCCGTTCAGCATGAAGGCCTTCACCCGCCTCGGGCTGCACGAAAAATTCCGGCGCGCGGGTTTCATGGAGAAATTCGGGGGCGAAATGTGCGGCGCCTGTTCCGATGAGGGCGTCAAATTCTACTTCGAGGATGGCTTTGGCGCGCAGACCGACCGCTCGTATCAGGTGACCCGCTCGGAGTTCGACAAGATCCTGCTCGACCACGCCCGCGAAAACGGCGCCGAAGTGCACGAAGAATCGTCGGTGGACGAGATCGCGTTCACTGCCGATGAGGTGACGTTGCAGGTCCGGCCGAAGAGCGGACCGGCGCACCAGGTCACCGCGCGTTACGTGATCGACGCGAGCGGCCGGAACTCGATCGTGGCGAACAAATTCAAGCTCAAGAAGAGCTACGCACACCTGCAGAAAGTTTCGATTTTTGCGCATTACGACGGAGTCGAGCGCGAGCCCGGCCGCGACGGAACGCTCACGCGCATGGTGCGCGCGATCGATCGCTGGTTCTGGATGATTCCGCTGACGCCGGAACGGATGAGCATCGGCGTCGTGCTCGATGCGGCGGTGTTCCGAAATGCAAAACTCTCGCCGGAAGAATTTCTCGAGCAGGCGATCGCGGAGCAACCATTGGTGGCGGACCGGATGACGGCGGCGAGCCGCGTGTCGCCGGTGCACGTGGCCGCCGATTTCTCATACCGCAATCGCCAGCTGACCGGCGACCGCTGGATGCTCGCAGGCGACGCGGCGGGTTTTATCGATCCGGTTTTCAGCAGCGGCGTCTTCCTGGCCGTGCTCGCAGGAGAACAATGCGCGGACATTCTCGATATCGTGCTCGACCAGCCGCGGAAAGCGCGACGTCTGTTTCGCGGTTACGAACGCACGCTGAACCGCGCGATGGACATCTATCTGCGCTTTGTCGACGCGTGGTACACGAAGGAATTCATCGAAGTCTTCCTCAATCCGCAGGATTTCCTGCAGATTCCGCCGGCCGTGAACGCGGTGCTTGGCGGCAACATCGGCACCAGCTTCGCGGTGCGCTGGCGCATGGAGATCTTTTATCTGCTCGTGCGTTTGCAAAAATGGCTGCCACTTTCTCCGCGACTGACGCTCATCCCGAAAGCGCAGCGCGTGAACAACGAGCCCGCAGGTGCGCTGACATGAACCGGCTCGCCGCCACCATCGCGTGCCTTGTCGTTCTCGCCGGCCTAACGAGTTGCGAGACGGCGCGCCACCAGTTCGCCAATCCGGCAACGGATTGGACAGCGCGCAGCGGCCAGCTGCTTTACCACGGCCGCAAGACGACGCTCATCGGCGAGGTGCTGGTGCGCTTTTCAAACAAAGGCGACTTCGAGCTCACGTTCACGAAAGGTCCCGGCGTGCCGTTGCTCATGGTGCGGCAGGACCCGCAGTTTGTCCGCATTTCCGGGCCGCTTGCGCGCGGCAGCTGGTCCGGTCCGCCTGCTCAGGCGCCGGCACGGCTTCGCGGCTGGGTCGCGCTGCGCGACCTGCTGATGAGCTCGGCAGAGAAACCGACCGCGCACTATTCTTCCGGCGGCGAAAGTTTCTCCTTCCACTTTTGACCGCGCTGCGCTCCGGCGCGAGCGTCGCGGCCTGACATGCGCATCCATTCCACCATCGCGCATTACGTCACGCAGCGCCGCGCGATTGTCTGGCTTGCGGTTGCGCTGATTTCCATCGCGTCGGTGTTCGTGCTGGTCACGCGCATGCGTCTCGATACCGAGGTGCTGAACCTCCTGCCGAGCGGCTTTGAGTCCGTCGAGGGCCTGAAGGTTTACAACCGCGATTTTGCCCAGGTGCGTGAGCTGACGTTTGCGCTTCTCTGCCAGCCACAGGACGTCGACAAGCTCGAGGAATTTGCACCGGAATTTGCGCAGCGCCTCCGCCACCAGCCGTGGTGCACGCGCATTTTCGCCGGCGCGCCGATGGAGACGGCGGAAGGAATTCATGATCTCCAGAGCATCGCGGTGCCGTTGTTGCTGAACCTCGAGCCGCAGGCATTTGATCAGGCGATCGCGCTGCTTCAGCCGCAGCAAATTCGCGAGCGGCTGCATCGGCTGCGGGAGGAAATCGAAGCCGGCTCGCCGCGGCCGCAGATGGAGCTAACCCTCGATCCGCTCGGCGTCATCGCACCGGCGTTGAAACCATTCGCAAGCAACGCCGCGATCGAAGAGGACCAGCCGTTGACGTCGCCGGACCGCACGATGCGTGTGTTCCTGACGGTTACGAACCAGCCGAGCATCAGCGCATTTGATTGCCAGAAACTGATGCAGGAGGTGAACGCGTTTCGGCAGACCGCAACGCAGGGCTGGGACGGCGGTCCGCTGCAGGTGCTCGTGACTGGGCGCTCGGCCTACGTGGCGGAGATTTCGCTCAGCATGCGGCACGACATTATCGTGACTGTGCTTGGCTCAATCATCCTGGTCGGCGGCGTTTTCTATGCCGGCTTCCGTCGCTGGATTCCGCTGTTCGGAATGGGCTTTTCCCTGATCCTTTGCTGTGTCGTGGCACTCGCGTGCGGGCTGCTCGTTTTCGGGGAACTCAACATGGTGACGATCGGCTTTTGCGCGATCCTGATCGGGCTCGGTGTCGATTTCGCGATTCTGATTTACGGCCGCTATCAGCAGGCGCGCGACGAAGGATTCGATCATCCCACTGCAGTGGGCGAATCGGTGCGCACTCTCGGCCGCGCGGTGTTCTTCGGCGCGCTGACAACTGCGATCGGATTTCTCGCGCTGCTCCTCGCCGGCTCAGCCGGTTTTACGCAGCTCGGTGTGCTCATCGCGCTCGGGATCAGCTTCGCCGGCGTTTTTATGATGACGGTGTTCTTCCTTTTTCTGCCCCGCAAAAGTCCGCCCCCGCGCCGCGACTGGATGTTCGAAAGCGTGCGGCGTTACGTGCACTGGATTGTCGCGAAACCGGCGTCCGTCCTCTGGATCGTCACACCGATCCTGATCGCGCTGACCGCACTGGCGATCAGTCCGAAACCGCCGGTGATCTTCGACGTCAGCACCAGCTCGATGGAGCCGAAACGCAGCGATGCCGGCTACGCGCTGAAGACGATCATGGAGAAAATGCCGACGCGCTGGGAGCCGGTGCTCGGCATCGTGAAAGCGAACGACGCGCAGCAGCTGCACGATTATTGGCAGCGCATCGCCGCGCACTGGCAGAAGGTCCAGGACGCCGGCAAAATCAAAAGCTTTTCCACGCCGGCGGCGCTCGCGATGTCGCCCGCGCGCGAGCGAAATAATCGCGAAACACTGCAGAAACTCAGCTTTCCTGCGGCTCGCGACGCGCTCTCCGCTGCGATTAATGCGGAAGGGTTCAATCGCGATACGTTCGGACCTGCATTCGCGCTGCTCGATCAGCTGCAAAGCGCGAGCTATCTGTCGCTGCGCTTACCGGACTGGCGCTCGCTTTTGCCAAAGAGCTCGAGCTGGTGGTTTCTCGTCGATCGCTACTTCGCGCACGATCCGCTCTTGAGCACCGGATTCGTCACGACAAACCAGCCAGTCGAAACGCAGGCGCAACAACAGATGCTCCGCCGCGAACTGCCGGTGTCCGGCGTGCCGATGGTGCTGTCAGGCTGGAGTTTTACGCTGACCGATCTCGTCCCTTGGTCGCACCGACAACTGATCCTGATCAGCTCGCTGATGGCGGTTTTCGACGCCGCATTGCTCGCCGTGTTGTACCGCGACTGGCGCTTGTGGCTGATTCAGGTTGCGACGCTTGCCATGTCAGTCGCGAGCATGATCGCGACGATGAAGCTGCTGCACCTGCCGCTCAATCTGTTGAACGTGCTTGCCTTCCGGCTCGTGCTCGCAATCGGCGTCGACTATGGCATCTACGTGCTGCTTGTCTGGCAGAATGCGAAGAAGCTCGACCACGATGTTGCGGGTGTGGTCAAACCGGTCATCCTCGCCGCGCTGACGGCGATCTGCGGATTTGGCTCGTTAGGCGCGGCGAATAATCCGACGTTGAGCGGTCTGGGTTATGCGTGCGCAATTGGACTTTTCTGGAGCATCGTCGCCACGATCTTTTTCACTTTGCCCGCGGCCGCTGCGGCTGAACCGAAGAGCTGGCGCGAAGAATCTCTACAGCCACGCGTCAAAGATCCCGAACATGCGTAACGCCACCGCAGTCGCTTTCCTCATTTTTGGTTTCACCGCCGTGGTGCGCGCCGAACCGCTCGCACCGTCGGAGGTGAAGGCGCTGCTCGCGCGAATTCACGACAAGCGTGTCGCAGCGCCCGACGTGCAGGCCGATTTTCAGGAACAAAAGAACGTCCGGATGTTGAACAAGCCGATCAGCAGCTCGGGCAAGGTCTGGTTTAAACCGCCGAACAAGTTCCGCCGCGAGGTCAAAGGCAACTCGCCGAGCGTGACGGTGAGCGACGGCCAGCAGCTCTGGATTTATTACCCGAATTTCAAATCCGCGGAGCGTTACACGTTAGGCAAACGGTCGCCGCTGGATGCGGCGATTGCCGCGATCACCGCGAGCATGAACCTGCAGAACGTCGAGAGCCTTTACCACATCAGCGCGAGCCGGGAAGCCGATGGTTACGAGCTGCAGCTCGCGCCGCGCAATCCTTCAATGAAGCGCCTGTTGCAGACATTCACGATTCGGCTGAGCAACGATTTGCAGGTGCAGCGCACCGAAATGCTGCAGCCAAACGGCGACAAAATCGTGACCAGCTACAGCAACGAAAGTCGCGCGCCGATTCCTGATGCGACCTTCGAGTTTAAGCCGCCGGCGGGCACGGACGTGACCACGCCGCTCGGTAGATAAGCGGCGCGTGTCTCCAACGAAATCTGCTGAGCCGATCTGGCGTAAACTCGTCCTGACGCGGGAAGAAATCCGCGCGATTTGCTTCGTCCTCCTGCTGCTCGTGATCGGCGTCGGGACAAAGCGTTACCGCCACGAGCATCCGCGGGCGGCGCCGGAGGTTGCAACTGCGCACGTTCCGGCGAAGCCGCACGAAACCCGGAAGACAGATCAGATCGAACCGCCGTCTGCTGCGCCGGACGACGACGATTCGGATTAGCTAATCGCCGTCGCGGACCGCATCGGCGAAAGCCACTTCGCCGGCGCGCAGATCGAGCTCCGCTTCGGCCGGCGTGCCAAAAATCCGTGCTCGGCTGTCGTCGAACTCTCCTTCCCAGCGCGCGATCACCGCGGTCGCGAGACAGTTGCCGATCAGGTTCACGGACGATCGGCCCATATCCATGATCGCATCGATGCCGAGCAGAATCGCAGCGCCCGTCGCGGCGATCGCCGGTGGCAGAATGTGACCAAGGGTCGCGAGCAGCACGAGAATCGACGACCTCGGCACGCCGGCGATGCCTTTCGATGTGACCATGAACGTCACCATCATCGTGAGCTGCTGCGCGAAGCTCATGTGCTGCCCGGTCACGCTCTCCGCCGCCTGCGCAACGAACAGAGAGCTGACGGCGAGGAAAATCATCGAGCCGTCGAGATTGAACGAGTAGCCGGTCGGCATGACAAAGCCGACGATTCGTTTCGGAACGCCGAGCCGCTCCATCGCCTGCATGCCTTTCGGCATCGCTGATTCGCTGCTGGTGGTGGCAAACGCGAGCACCGCCGCCTCGCGAACCGCGCGAACGAATTGCGCGACCGGCAGCCGCGTGACCAGCATGACCGCGCCGAATACCAGCACGAGAAACAGGACGATTGCGATGTAGTAGGTCAGAATCAGATAACCGAGACTGACCAGCACGCCGGGGCCTTGCGTTCCGATGGTGTGCGCGATCGCAGCGGCGACGCCGAACGGCGCAAAGCGCATCACATAATTCGTGAACTTGAACATCACCTGCGACAGGCTTTCCATTGCGCGGAGCATTGGTGCACCGCGTTCGCCGATCGCCGACACCGCCATCGCGAAGAGGACCGCGAACGCGACGATCTGAAGGATGTCGCCGCGCACGAGCGAATCGACCACGCTTGAGGGAAAGACGTGCACGAGCGTTTCGATCAACGTGCGCGGATGGCCGCCGCCGAGCTTCGCAATCTCGTCCGATGACGCGCTGAGCAGCGCCACACCAATGCCGGGCCGCATCAGGTTGACCACACCCAGCCCGATGAACAGCGCGATCGTGGTGATGATCTCGAAATAGACGAGCGCCTTTACGCCCATTCGCCCGACCTTTCGCAGATCGCCCCCGCCCGCGATTCCGACCACCAGGGTAGAGAAGACGAGCGGGCCGATCACGGATTTGATCAGGTTCAGGAAAACGTCGCGCACCCAGCCGAGCGAGCTGCCCCAGTCCGGTCGCAGCCAACCGATACCTGCGCCGACCACCAGGCCGATCATGATCTGCGTCGTCAGGGAAGGCCGATACCACGGCCGCGAAGCTGCCGATGTCGTTGCGGAAAAGTGCGCCACGCGCTGCTGAATTAGCACGGCGCGCAGCTTCAATCGAGTTGCAAAGCCGACGCGAACCGGAATGGTTTCTGGCGATGGAAAAAACGGTTGAGCGCGCAGTAACCGACGGTCGCCTGATTGAATCGGCGGCGGCGAACATCCGCGCTCTGTTGCAGGGCGCGACGTCGGCATTGTACGCGGAAGTGATCACCGAGTTGGCCGACGGCGGCCACTGGAATGAGCTGAACGACCGGTTCTACAAAACGCTCGCGTTCGGCACCGGCGGGCTGCGTGGGCGGACGATTGGAAAAGTTGTCGCAAAAGCTGAGCGCGGCACGCCCGATCCGTTAGGCCGTCCGGAGTTCCCGTGCGTCGGCACCAACGCGATGAACTATTACAATATCAGTCGCGCGACGCAGGGTCTCGTCGCATACCTGCGGGAATGGTTCACGACCAACCAGCACGCCGGCAAACCGAAGCTGGTCATCGCGCATGACACGCGCTTTTTTTCGAAGGAGTTCACCGCGCTGGCAGCGAAAGTCGCGGCCGAGAACGGCTGCGACGCGGTAATCTTCGACGGCCCGCGCTCGACGCCCGAGCTGTCGTTTGCGGTTCGCTATCTGCGAGCGAGCGCCGGCGTCGTGATCACTGCGAGCCATAACCCGCCACACGACAATGGCTACAAGGTTTATTTCAGCGACGGCGCGCAGGTGGTCGAGCCGCACGCCAGCGGGATCATCGCGAAGGTGAACGCCATTACGACCGAAACCTACACGCCGCTTCCCGCGGCTGAGCAGGGCACGATTGTCACCGCCGCGCGCGAAGTGGACAAAGCGTACATGCAGCGCCTCGAGACGCTCGTGCTTGATCCGGAGCTCATTCGTTCGCAGCGCGATCTGCGAATCGTCTTCACGCCGATCCACGGCACCGGCGGAATTATCATCAAACCATTGCTCCAACACTTCGGGTTCAGCTTCAGCACCGTCGAGGAACAGGACCAGTTCGATGGCCGTTTTCCGACCGTGAAGTCGCCCAATCCGGAGAACGCTGAGGCGCTCAAGCTCGCGGTCGAGCTCGCCGAAAGAGAGAACGCGGACCTCGTCGTCGCGACGGATCCGGATTGCGATCGGATGGGCGTCGCAGTTCGCGCAAAAAGTGGCGAGATGCAGTTGTTGACGGGCAACCAGATCGGCTCGCTGATGGCGTTCTATCGCACGAAGACGCTGTTCGACCGTGGGATTCTGAACGCGGAAAACGCTGCGCGCGCTGTGATCATCAAAACGTTCGTCACGACGGACCTGCAGAAAGCAATCGCCGAGCACTACGGCGTCCGCTGCGTCGAGACGCTCACCGGGTTCAAATACATTGGCGCGAAATTGGGGAAATACGAGCGGGCGCTGCCGGCGGAAATCGTGGCGAAATATCGCGAGTTGTCGGAACAGGAAACCCGCGAACTGCGTCTCGCCCAGTCGTCGTTTTACGTTTTCGGCGGCGAGGAGAGCTACGGCTACAGCGGTGCGGATTTTGTACGCGACAAGGACGGCAATGGCGCCGCGATCATGTTCTGCGAAGTTGCGGCGTGCGCGAAATCGCGCGGAATCACACTCGACGCGCTGCTTGACGAGGTTTTCTCGACGTTCGGATACTTCCAGGAAAAAAACGGCGCGATGACCTTCGAAGGCGCGGAAGGCGCGGCGACAATCAAGCGGCTCCTCGCCTCCTACGTTTCCGATCCACCGCGCGAGATGCTCGGCTCACGCGTAGTCGGCGTGCGGAATTTTGAGACGGAGACGATCCGCGACATCGAAGGCGAGGAGATTCCGAAGGAGAAGATGCTGATGTTCGAGCTGGAAGACCGAACCCGGATCGCAGTGCGCGGCTCAGGCACCGAGCCGAAGATCAAATATTATTTGTTCGCTCAGCAACAACCGCCGGAGCGGCGCTGGACCGGCGACGAACTCGACGCTGTGAAACGCAGGACGTCCGAACGGCTCGATGCGCTCTGGGATTCGATTCAGAAGGACGCGGCAACGCGTGCAAGTGGACCCGAAAAATGAGTCGCGAAATCAAACTCGACGGCGGCGAGATCAGCGTGCTGAAGGCGATCGGTCTGACCGGCGCGCCAGTTGCGGGCAAGATGCTGCTCGATCGCGCTGGAGACATGGAAACGGCTGAGCTTCTCGACACGCTGAGCGGGCTGATGTCGCTCGGCTACGTCCTCGCGGACAAGGCCAATGTGCGCCTGGTCGAAGATGTGCAGCGCTCGAGCTTTCGCGTGAATCCCGCCTACTCGAGCGATCTGAAGGATGCGCTCTTTCCGAGCAGGCAGAGAAACGAACGGCGCGAACGGCGTCGGCGCCACTGAGCAGTGGCGCAGATTGGTAAAGCGCTGCGGCTCTGGCCGTGGCTGGCGGCGATTTGCACCGGCCTGCTCTGCACCTGTTGTTTTGCGCCGCTCAACTGCTGGTGGCTCTGCTGGATCGCGCTCACGCCGTTGCTCGCCGCGATCTGGTTCTCGGGCGAAAACTCACGCCGGCGCGGGCTGCGCGATCTGCTGCTCGGGTACGTCGCCGGGCTTACTTTTTTTTGGACGGTTTTCTCCTGGCTGACAACCGTCACGGTGCTCGGCTGGTTTCTGCTGGAGTTCTACATGGCGATTTACTTTGCGCTGTGGGGCTGGCTCGCCGGCGCATTGCGGCCGCATGCTGCTGCACCGCGGCAAACATCACTCGAACCACAAAAGCCATGGCACGTCGGAACGGCGGAACCGGCTGCCACACGCTCGCCGTGGGTGAAATCGACGAACAATCTGCGGCTCGCGTTTCTGCTCGCGGTGGCCTGGGTTGCGCAGGAGCTTTTGCGGAGCGTCGTCTTTTCGGGCTGGGGATGGAACACACTCGGGACGGCGCTCCACTCGCAATGGCCGCTGATCCAGGTGGCAGAATTCACGGGAGTGGCCGGGCTGTCGTTCGCCGTCGCGTTCGTCAACGTCATCGCCGTCTGCACGGTTCGGCGATTCGCAATTGAAATGCAGACGCGCGTGTTGCGTCCGCACTTCGATCTCACCCTCACGCTCATCGGCCTTGTCGCGTTGGCTGCCTTCGGGATTCACGCAGCGCAGATTGACCGCGCGTCGAAGCCGCTGCGCGTCGCGCTTGTCCAGGCAAACATCGCGCGTGAGCAGAAGTTCGATGCGGCGTTCACGCAGCAGATCTTCGAGAAATTCCGGCAACTCAGCGCGCCAGCGGTTGAATCGAAGGCGCACGCGGAGCTCGTCGTTTGGCCGGAAAGTTCAACCCCGCTGCCGGTGTTGGCAGACCAGGCGACTTATGAGTTCGTGACCGGCTTTTCGGCGGTTGCAAACACCGACTTACTGCTCGGCACGATCGATTTGGAAGCGAATCGCGCCTACAACGCGGCGCTGCTCGTCTCCGCAGGCGGCAAGCGCATGCAGTTGTACCGCAAAATGCACCTGGTCCCGTTTGGCGAATACATCCCGGGCCGATATACGATCCCGTTGCTCGCGCAGATCGTCGGCGAACAGGTGCCGGAAGATTTCGCCACCGGCACCGACTACACGGTTTTTGAACTGAGCAACGGCATGCGCGCGGCGCCGCTGATCTGCTTCGAGGACACAATCGGCGATCTCGCGCGACGATTCGTCAGGCGCGGCGCGGCGTTGCTGGTCAACGTGACGAACGACGGCTGGTTCCTGCGCTCAGCCGGTTCGCAGCAACATCTCGCGAACGCCGTGTTTCGCTGCGTGGAAACCCGGCGACCGCTCGTGCGCGCGGCGAACACCGGCGTCACTTGCATGGTGAACGAGAACGGCCGGATCACGCAGGTGCTGCTTGATGACAACGGGAGTCAATTCACCGAAGGCGTGCTGACGGGCGAGGTCTCCGTCCCGACATCGGGCGAGCTCACGTTTTACGTGCTGCACGGCGAGTGGTTTGCATATTTGTGCAGCGGAATCGCGGCAGCGACGCTCGGCTACATCGTTATTTTCGCGCGGAGGCGACGCGCTCGACTCGAGGCGCGCTGATATTCTTGTCGCGCACGCGCAGCGGTTGCAGTAATCCTCTGCGCCCACGATGGACAATGAACACGCGATCTTTGTTCGCGGGCTGCGCAAGTCGTACGACGACTTCGAAGCGGTCAAAGGAATCGATTTCGAAGTGCGCAGCGGCGAAGTCTTCGGCCTGCTGGGGCCGAACGGTGCCGGTAAAACGACGACGGTCGAGATTCTGGAAGGGCTGCGGCCACGAACCGGCGGCGAGGTGCGTGTGCTTGGGCTCGATCCGGACCGCCAGAAGCGGCAGCTGAAGGACCGGATCGGCGTCTGCCTGCAGGCGACGAATTTTTCCGACAAGATACGAGTCAGCGAAGCGGTGGAGCTGTTCGCCGCGTTCTACACCCGCACGATTGACGGCGAGGCGCTGCTGAAACGGCTCCAGTTGTGGGACAAAAAAGAAGCAGCCTATTCGACGTTGTCCGGCGGCCAGAAACAGCGGCTTGCGATCGCGCTCGCGTTGATCAACGAGCCGCAGCTTCTCTTTCTCGACGAGCCAACGACCGGCCTCGATCCGCAGGTTCGTCTCGAGATTCGCGACCTGATCGAAGAACTGCGCGAGGAGAAGCGCACGATCCTGATGACGACGCATTACATCGAGGAGGCGGAGCGCCTCTGCGATCGCGTCGCCATCATCGACGCCGGGCAGATCATCGCGCTTGGTTCCCCGCGCGAGCTGCAGCAAAAAAGTGCCGAGCAATCCGGCATCGAGATCACGCTGACGCAGCCGTTGCGCGATCGCAGCTTGCCGGCGTTTGCCGACGCGATCCAGGTGCAGATCGACGATGCCGGTCGTCACGTCGCGCTGCGATCATCCCGCCCGGCGCGGACGCTGGTGGAGCTTGTAAAATGGGTTGATGCGCAGGGTTACGAACTCGAGGACGTGCATCTGCGGCGTCCCACTCTCGAGGATGTGTTCATCGAGATGACGGGAAAGAAATTGCGCGAATGAAGGCATTTCTCGCGCTCCTCAAGATCGACCTGAAGCTCGCCTCGCGGAATCGCGCGGTGCTGTTCTTCAATCTGATCTTCCCGCTCGTGTTCTTCTTCATGTTCGGGCAGATGCTCGATGCGAAACAGGGCAACGTTGTGTTGCTGGTCGTCACGATGGTGATCGTGATCGGCATTATTGGAAACGGGCTGTGGGGCGCCGGCATGCGAGCCGTGCAGGAGCGCGAGGAAAACATTCTGCGCCGTTACAAGGTGACGCCGATCACGCCGGTGCCGCTGCTCTTCGCGTCGATGATCACCGGCGTCATCGTTTACCTGCCGACGGTGATCGTGGTGCTGGTGCTTGCGAACCGCCTCTACGGAATGTCGATGCCGCACAATTTGCCGGCGCTGTTTCTATTCATCTGCATCGCGACGCTCGCCTTCCGCGCGATCGGCTCGATCATCGCCGCGGTCGTTAACACCTCGCAGGAAGCGAACATCCTGATCCAGCTGATTTACATGCCGATGCTCTTTCTCAGCGGCGCGACGATTCCGCTGACGGCGATGCCGAACTGGGTGCAGATCGTCACGCAGTTCATCCCGGCGACGTATCTGACGACCGGCATCGCCGGCATTCTGCAGCGCGGCGAGACAGTCGCGCAAAACTGGAAATCAGTCGCGGCGCTGCTCGTCACCGCGGGCGCCGGTTTGCTGATCGCGACGAAGCTGTTCCGCTGGGAAAAAGAAGAGAAGCTCCGCGCATCGGCCAAATTGTGGGTCATCGCGGTGCTGCTGCCGTTTTTCCTGCTCGGCGGTTATCAGGCGTGGAGCCGTCAGGAACTGACGAAGGCGAAAATCCTCTCGCGCGATGTTCGGCGTGGACGTTCGTGGTTGATCCAGAACGCTCGCGTCTTCGTTGGCAACGGGAAAGTGATCGAGACCGGCGCGGTGCTCATTCGCAAAGGCAAAATCGCCGAAGTGTTCGACGGCGCCGGACCGGACGCGAAGGCGCTGAACGCGGAGAAGATCGACGGGGCCGGGAAGACGGTGCTGCCCGGGTTGATCGATGTGCACGTGCATCTCGGCGCGCCCGGCGGCTTTTACGCAAAGCAGGAAAAGTACGGCGATCCGAAGAACCTCGAGCGCGAACTTGCCGCCTATCTTTACTGCGGGGTGACGGCGGTTCGCAGCGCGGGCGACGCAGTCGACCGGATGCTGAAATTGCGCGCAACGGTCGGCAGCGGCGAGAAGCTCGGCGCCGAGTTGTTATTGTGCGGTCCGCTCTTTACTGCGGAAGGCGGTCACGGGACGGAATATTTCAAAGGCATACCCGAGCCGCTGCGCAGCAGGATCCTGGCGCAATCGGTGCGAACGCCAAAAACCGCGGATCAAGCGCGACAGCAGGTGGACGAGCTCGCTCGGCAGCGTGTGGACGCAATCAAGATCATCCTCGACGCGGGCGTGCCCGGATTCGAGTTCAACCGACTCGACATCAACATCGCGCGCGCAATTGCCGACGCCGCCCATGCACACAAGCTGCCGGTGGCGGTTCACACGGCGGTTAGCCGTGATGTCGTCGACGCTGTCGCGATTGGCGCTGATTCGATCGAACACGCATCGGAGATTCCCGACGCGACGCTGCCGGAAATGAAAAGCCGCGGCGTTGCCTACGATCCGACACTGTCTGTCGTCGAA
>CADDYX010000010.1 GCA_902810735.1 Verrucomicrobiota bacterium
GGCGATGGCGAAGGGCTCTGGTCGGACGACTGCTGTTTCTGTTCGCCCTTGCCCTGCTGATTTTTTTCCGGCTGTTGTTTCTGCTGGTCTTTTTCGCCGCTCGAATCCTGCTTCTGCTGCTGATCCTGAGGCGACTGCTGTTGTTGCTGCTGCTGTTGCTGTTGCTGTTGCTGTTGCTTGTCGTTGTTCTGCTGCTGTTGCTGTTTTTGATTCTGTTTGTTGTTCTTTTGTGGCGAAGGGGAGGGCGTTGGAGATGGCTGCTGCTCGCGCTGGCGCTTTAGCTCATCGATCTTGTTTTTCACGAAGGTGTAGTTCTCCTTCGCCTCTTTGTTCGCCGGATCGATCTTCAGCGTCTGGTCGTAATGCTGCAGCGCATTGTTCCAATCGCTGAGCTTCTTGTCGTCAGAGCGCTGCGCCTCGCCCCGTTGATACAGCGTGTTGCCGAGGTTGTAATGACTCCGGCTCTGCAGCGTCGGGTCGGGCGAAAGCAATGCCTGGCTAAACGAATCCAGCGCCTTCGTGTAATCCTTCATCTTGTAGGCTGCCGCCCCGGCATCGTACTGCAGTTTGTCGACGGCTTTCGTATCCGGGTGTTCCTGCAGCGTCTTTTGAAATTGCTGGAGCGCGTCCGAGTAGTGGCCATCGCGGTATGCGTCCAATCCAGGCGCATTCGCGAACAAAGGGCTGGCCGACGCGAGCAACATCGCCGCGACCGGAGCTGCTACGCGCCGCACGATCGGCGACCGTGCGGCCACCCGCGCACGTTTGCGTTCGCTGATCAAAAACCAACTGGCAAGCGCGACACACGCAGCGCCGAGAGGCCATTGATAGCGCTCGATCGGCCGTCTGGACAGGCGCGCATCGATGTCGCCGGCCTGCATCTTCGCCAAACCTTCGCTGGCCAGCTGCTTCATCGTCGCTGGACCATTTTCGAGATGGAGATAAACGCCGCCGGTTTCCTGCGCGATTTCGCGGAGGCGTTTTTCATCGAGCTTTGATTTCACCACCTGCCCGTTCCGGTCTTTCACAAAGGCGCTGCCGCCGTCGTTGCTCGGCAGCGGGATCAGCGACCCTTCCGGCGTGCCGACCCCAATCGTAAATATCCGCACGCCCGCGTCGGCCGCCGCTTTCGCGGTCGCAGTTGCATCGCCGCTCAGCTCTTCGCCGTCGGTGAAAATGATGAGCGCGCGATTACCCATCGCGCTTTTCCCGAACGTGGAGACGGCGAGATTGATCGCCTCCGAGATGTTTGTTCCGCCCTCGGGAATCGTGCTCGTGTCGAGATCGTTGATCGCGTCGACGGCGGCGCTGTAATCAATCGTCAACGGCGCCTGCACGAAGGCGCGTCCAGCGAATGCAATCAAACCCACGCGGTCGCCCTGCAGCTCGTTGATCAGGTCTTGCGTCGCGAGCTTCACGCGCTCCAGACGGCTGGGCTCGACGTCGTTCGAGAGCATGCTGCGCGAGGTGTCGACGGCGAGAATCAGGTCGAGGCCTTTGCGTTTCGTTTCCTCGTAGGTGTAACCCCACCGCGGCTGGGCGAGCCCGACGATGGCGAATCCGAGCGCGCAGAGGAGCAGGCCAAACCGCAAGGCGCGACGGAACCGATTCACAGTTTCTGCCAGTTGCGGCAACAGTTTCGCGGCCGCGAACTCCTGCAGGCGAACGGCGGCGCGTTTTTCGCCGCGGACGAACAGCAGAGCCAGCGCGGGCAGCGCGATCAACGCCCACAGCCACCCAGGAGCGCCGAACGTCACGGCAATTTCCTCCACATTGTTTGTGACAATGCGACCTGCGCGATCAGCAAGCCGCAACCCGCCATGATGCACGCCGGGAACAAATCGCGGTGCTGCTGGTATTTTTTCACGCTCACGGTCGTCTTCTCCAGCTTGTCGATGTCGCCGAAAATCGCTTCGAGCGATTTCGTGTCAGTCGCGCGAAAGAATTGCCCGTCCGCGATCTTGCAAACTTCGCGCAGCCCCGCCTCGTTGAATTGCACCCGCTGATTCTGGTACAACACGCGACCGAGCATGTCGGTCATCGGCTTGCCAGTCTGGCCGTTAAACACCGGCGCAGGTGCGATTCCGTTGATACCGGCGCCGATCGCGTAGAACTTGATCTTCAGCGCCTTCACCGCTTCGGCCGCCGTATTCGGTGGAATTTTGCCCGCGTTGTTTTCGCCGTCGGTCAACAGCACGAGCACGCGGCTCTTCGATTTTTTGTCGTTCAGCCGATTCGCTGCCGAGGCAATTGCAGAGCCGATCGCGGTGCCGTCCTCAACCAGTCCGATACGAACGCGCTCGAGATTTTGCAGCAGCCAATCGTGATCGAGCGTCATCGGGCTAACGACGTAGGGCCGGCCGGCGAATGCGATGATACCGATCCGGTCGTTAGGTCGCGCCTCAATGAACTTCCGCGTTACTTCGCGGATCGCGTCAATCCGCGTCGCCGATTCGCCACCGACCGTAAAATCCTTCGTCAGCATCGAGCCGGAGACATCGAGCACGACCATGATGTCGATGCCGCTCGCCTGCACTTCGGTCATGCTCTTCCCGAGCTGCGGCCGTGCTAATGCGACAACGAACGCAGCGAGCGCGAGGAACAGCAGCGTCCGCAGAATTTTTCCGGCGCGCGCTGCGCTCGACTTGCCGAGTGCGCGAATCGTAGAGGTAGACGAGAACAACAACGCCGTCGCAGGTCCGCGATGACCGCGCAGATAGGCGAGCAGCGGGATCGCAAGCAGCACAAGTAACAGCCATGGATTCGCGAACGACAGGTGCGAATCTGCCGGCAGCCAGTTACGCAGGTTCAAGCGCACCTCCCCGCACAAACCGACTCGCCTCCTCCAGCAGCGTGCGGCTGTCTTCTGCTGTCGCGTCGTAACGAGCGAACTTGATCAGATCACAACGATTCAGGAAGTCATTCAGCAGCGACTTGTCCTCAGAAGAAAACTGGGACGATTCTTTCACCGCCGACAGGAATTCGACGGATGTCTGCCGTGTCAGCGGAACATTGTGTTCTTCCGAAACGTATCGGCGGAGAATGTCGGAAATGCGGATGCTGAACTGATACGGAGTGAGGCGCGCGACGTCAGCTTCGGCCTCGCGCAGCGCCCGCAGTGCACGTTCGCGCGCAGACTCGACATGTTTCGGCCGCCGTTGCCGCGCGCGAATAATCCACCACGCGATTCCGCCGATCAGCGCGAGCGCACAGCAGGTCCCGGCGAAGATCGCCCAGGTCGGAATCAGCGAGTAATCAACCGGCGGCGCGATGTCGTGTAGTTGCTGCGCGAGTATTCGGTGCATACGCGCATCTGTCATCGGATCGCCAGCCGCCGCTCGCGCAATTTGAAAAATGAGCGTAGCGCCGGCACGTAATCCTCACCGGTGCGCAGCGACACCGTGTCGATGTTGTTGCGGCGCAACGTGCGGTTCAGCTCATGGCGCTGAGTCTCCGCCAGCGCTGCGAACCGCTCGCGTGTGCCGCGGTCAGCTGTGTTGATCTCGATCTGCTCGCCTGTTTCTGCATCTTCGAGCGTAATGATCCCGATGTTCGGCAGCACCTTCTCGCGCTCGTCCTGGATATGCAGCGCGATGAAATCATGGCGCCGGCCGCTCACCGATAGCTCGCGCGAGAAATCGCCAGTCTGAAAATCCGAGATGAAAAACACGACGGCGCGCCGCGTGATCACCTTGTTCAAATAATCGAGCGCGAGCGCCGGATCGGTGCCGCGGCCGATCGGTTCAAAAAACAAAATCTCGCGCACAATCCGGAGCGTATGCGAACGGCCTTTTTTCGGCGGCACGAACAGCTCGACGCGATCGGTGAACAGCAAGAGGCCGACCTTGTCGTTGTTGCGGATCGCGCTGAAGGCGAGCAGCGACGCCACTTCCGCAGCGAGCTCGCGTTTTGATTGCGAGACGCTGCCGAAATTTCCGGACGCGCTGACATCAACGATGAGCAGCACCGTCAGCTCGCGTTCTTCGGTAAACTTCTTCACAAACGCGGTGCCGAGTCGCGCGGTCACGTTCCAGTCGATCGCGCGAATTTCATCTCCCGGCTGGTACTCGCGCACCTCGTCGAAGTTCATGCCGCGCCCTTTGAAGACGCTGTGGTAATCACCCGCCAGCGCGGTCTCGACCAAGCCGCGGGTCTTGATTTCCAGCTCGCGTATTTTCTTGAGGATTTCCGCGGGCGTTTGCCGTGTCTCCAGCATCACGGCACCGGCAATCCGGTGAAGATTTGCTCGATCACTTTTTCGCTCGTGATCGATTCCGCTTCGGCTTCGTAGCTGACGATAATGCGGTGCCGCAGCACGTCGAACCCGATGCTCTTCACGTCCTGCGGCGTCACATAGCCGCGGCCGTTGAGGAATGCATGCGCGCGCGCGGCGAGCGCGAGATAGATCGTGGCCCGCGGCGAGGCGCCATAGCGAATCAATCCGTCGAGTTGAAGATTGTAGGCGCGCGGGTCGCGTGTCGCCCAGACGACATCGACGATGTAATCCTTCACGCGATCGTCGATGTAGATGCCATTTACGACCGTCCGCGCCGCGATGATGTGCTGCGGATCGACAACCGGTGAGACCTGCAAATCCGGCGCCGAGGTCGCCATCAAATCGAGGATCTGGCGCTCTTCAGTTTTCTGCGGATAGCCGATCTGCAGCTTCAACATGAAACGATCGAGCTGCGCCTCCGGCAGCTGATACGTGCCCTCCTGCTCGAGCGGGTTTTGCGTCGCGAGAACGAGAAACGGATCGGGCAGGGGATACGTCGTTTCGCCGATCGTCACCTGGCGTTCCTGCATCGCCTCGAGCAGCGCGCTCTGCACTTTCGCCGGAGCGCGGTTGATTTCGTCGGCGAGAATCAGGTTCGAAAAGAGCGGCCCAAACTTTGTCGTGAAATCGCCGGAGCGCGGGTTGTAGATCAGCGTGCCGATCAGGTCGGCTGGCAGGAGATCGGGCGTGAATTGCAGCCGCTGAAATCCGGTCTGGATGGCGGTAGCCATCGTCTTGACCGTCAGCGTTTTCGCCAGACCAGGAACGCCTTCGAGCAGCACGTGGCCATTGGCGAGCAGACCGAGCAACAGGCGATCGACGAGATATTTCTGACCGACTACCACGCGGCTGATTTGTTCGCGCAACGCAGGAATCCACCGCCCGAGCTCCTGAACTTCATGGGTGATTTCCTGCGTCGACTTCATATGGACTCTTGAGACATGGATACGCCGAGAATGTTCGAAACTGCTACGTCTCGGCAGTCTCCGATCGCGCGCGGCAACTTAGCTGCAACGGGAGACCGACGTACGGCTCGGCCGCGCGAATCCGGCCCTCAAGATATCGCGCATACGTGTCGGTCAACAGCTTCGGCTGATTGACGAAGAGGACGAATTTCGGCGCGGCGAGGTGCCGCGCGTCGCCTGCGGTTGCCTGAGTTGCATAAAATAATTTCAAACGGCGCGTGCCGACCATCGGCGGCGGGCTTTCAGCCATCGCGCTCCGGAGGAGGCGGTTCAGCACGCCCGTGCCAAGCCTGCGTTGCGCTGCCTGTCGCACTTTGCGCAGCGTGACGAAGAGTTGCTCGATGTTTTCGCCGCGAACTGCCGACGTGACGAGGACGGGCGCATAGGGCAGAAAAAACAATCTGCCCCGCGCCTCCTGCGCGACGTGCTTTGCTGCAACGCGCCCGCCGCGCGACGCCTTCACGAGATCCCATTTGTTTAGCACAATGATGCACGCCTTCTCTGCCTGCTGGATTAGGCCGGCGATCTTTTTGTCCTGACTGGTGACGCCGCTCACCAGATCCACGACGAGAACGCATAGGTCTGCGCGCCGGATGGATCGCTCCGCGCGCATGACGCTAAACACTTCCACTGAGCTGGAGTGCTTGCTGCGCGCGCGAATTCCGGCGGTATCGATCAGGACAAAGCGCTCACCGTCCCGTGCGTACGGCACGTCGACCGCATCGCGCGTTGTTCCCGGCAGCTCGCTCACGATGGTGCGTTCGTCGTGGAGGATCGCGTTGATCAACGATGACTTGCCGGCGTTCGGCTTGCCGACAATCGCAAGCGAAAGCGCTGATTCGCTCTTCGGCGCCTGAGATTCGGCGAGTGAGACCTGCTGCGGCAGCAATCGATCGATCGTATCGAGCAAACTTGAGAGGCCGCGGCCGTGTGCGGCACTGAGCGGAATCGATTCGTCGAATCGCAGCGCCGCGAAATCCGCTTCGAGCGGCTCGTGTTTCGGATCGTCGATCTTATTCAGCACAAGAACGACGGGCTTGTGCGATCGCCGCAAGGTCCGCGCGAGCTCTTCGTCGACCGGCGTGAGGCCCTGCTGCGCGTCGACGACGAACAGGATCAGATCGCTTTCGCGCATTGCAGCATCGGCCGCGTTGCGCACGTGCTCCGGCAGTTCGCCTTCACCAGCGCCGCCAATGCCGCCGGTATCCCAAACGGTGAACGGCCGCGCGCCTCGAATCGAGAGCGCCGCCAGCCGATCGCGCGTGATTCCCGGCTGGTCGTGAACGATCGCGATATTGCGGCCGACGAGCCGGTTGAATAGCGCCGACTTACCGACGTTCGGCCGGCCGACAACTGCGACTGTGCCTGCGCTTTCCACGCAGGTGCTTCGATTCGCGCGCAGCGAACGTCAACTCACCTTCGCGTTGGCGTGGCCGCCAGCCTGCAGCTGCCGCACGCCGTCCATCACGTAGATGATGCCGGAAATGAGCGTGAATAATCCGGCCGCGCCCACAATCCACATCAACGGCACGAGTCGCAGCTGCAACATCACCCACGCGATCGCTGCCATCTGCAACACCGTTGCGATTTTTCCCGTCCAGCTCGGCTTCACGTGCACTTTGCCGTTCAGCAGATGCAGAATGACTGCGCCGACCACGATGACGGCATCGCGCGTGATGACGAGTACCGGGAACCACGCCGGGAACTGCCCGAACTCCGGATCGGTCTTGCTCCAGTTGCTGATGCTCAGCGTAATGATGCCGCTTAACAGCAGACCTTTGTCGGCGATCGGGTCGAGAATGACGCCGAGCGAGCTGCGCTGGTTGTAGCGGCGCGCCACATAACCATCGAGCCCGTCGCTGACGGCGGCGAGCAGGAACACCGCGATGGCCGCGAAGCGCTGCCATTCCTCCGCCTCGCCGCGCTGGATGCTTTGTCCGTAATAGATCGCCAGCGTCACGAAGACTGGGATCATCAAAATGCGAACGATCGTGATCTTGTTCGCCGTCGTCATTGCGCCGCCCGTAAGTGAACGTGAATCTGTTTGGTTCGGCAAGCCGGCCGCGTACAATGCCGCCGCAAGGCCGATGTGGCGAAATGGCAGACGCAACGGACTTAAAATCCGTTGGGCTTAACGGCCCGTGCCGGTTCGAGTCCGGCCATCGGCATCGCAGCGAACACTATGGCAACCCCACTTTATCTCCCGGTAATTCTCGGTACGCCGCGGCAGGGCCGCCGTAGCGAGCACGCGGCGCGCTTTGTTCTCGAGCAAACGCAGAAACGCGCAGGTGTTGAGACGGAACTGATCGATGTTCGCGAGCTGCCCCTGGCGTTCAACGATGCCGGCGAGCAGATCAAAATCCCGGCGTTCTCCGACCAGATGAAACGATGCGACGGCCTCATCATTGTCACGCCGGAATACAACCACGGTTATCCCGGGCTGCTGAAGCATGCGCTCGACACGAACCTCGAGGAATACATCCACAAAGCGGTCGGAATTTGCGGGGTCTCGGCAGGGTCGTTCGGCGGCACGCGCGTGATCGAACATCTGCTGCCGGTGATGCGCGAGCTCGGGTTGGTGACGATTTTTACCGACGTGAATTTCGGCAAAGTGCAGGACGTGTTCGATGAACACGGCGGATTGCGGGACGAGAGCTTTGTGCGCCGCGTGAATGGCTTTCTCGACGAGTTGATCTGGATGGCGCGTGTTCTCCGGCACGGCCGCGAAAACATCCCACCGGCGTGACGCAGCCGTTCGTTCTCCGCGAAGAGGACCTCGACGAAACTTTCGCGCGCTCCGGCGGGCCCGGCGGTCAGAACGTCAACAAAGTTTCGACCGCGGTGACGCTGCGGCATCGACCAACCGGCGTCACCGTCACCGTGCAGGATTCGCGGTCGCAGGCGCAAAATCGCCGCCTGGCGCGGGAGCGCCTCGCGCAGGCAATTGTCATGCGCGAGCAGCAGCGTCGCGCGTCGGTGCGTGCAGCACGCGAGCAGGCGCGTCGGCGTCATTCGCCACGTCCGCGCAGACTGAAGGAGCGAATTCTGGAGACGAAGCGTAAGCGCGCGGCGGTGAAAAAATTCCGGCGCGGAAACATTGAACAGTGAAAAAGTTCAACATCGGCATCATCGGAACCGGATGGCCGGGCCAGCAGCACGCAATTGCCTTGCGCGGCAGCGCACGCGGACAACTGCACGCCTGCGCTGATCTCGATGAAGAGCGTCGTCATGCCTTCGTGAAGGAATTTGGCGCGATCAAAGCGGCGGCTGATTACGCCGAGTTACTCGGCGATCCGCAGGTCGACGCGGTCATGATTTGCCTGCCGAATTACCTCCACTTCCCGGCCTCGCTTGCTGCGCTGGAAGCCGGAAAGCATGTCTTCTGCGAGAAACCGCCAACGCTCAACGCTGCGGAGATGACGGTGCTGCGCGACGAGGCACAGAAGCGCGGCCTAATTTACTTTTTCGGACGGCAGTTCCGGTTCACACCCGGGATGATCAGCGCGAAACGGTTAATCAACGACGGCCGCCTCGGAAAAATCTACCACGCACGCGCAATCTGGATTCGCTCCCGCGGCATTCCGCCGGGCATTGGCGGGTGGTTCACCGATAAAAAACGCGCGGGAGGCGGCGCGTTGATCGACATCGGAGTGCATGCGCTCGATTCTGTGTGGTATCTGATGGGAACACCGCGACCGATCTCGGTCAGCGCAGGTGTTTTCCGAAATTTCGAGCACTTCGTCAGCGGCAACGTCTTCGATGTGGAGGATGCCGCGTTCGCTTTCATCCGTTTCGATAACGGCGCGGTTGTGCAGCTGGAGACCTGCTGGGCCGGGAATCTGCCGGACGACATTCCAGAGGGAAAATATTTCGGCCGCGAAACGAACAATTCGCTGGTCTTCGGCACGAAAGGCACGCTGCGGCTCAAACCGCTGACGTTGTTCGAAGATCAAAACGGTGCGCTCGTCACGGTGCCGATCACGAATGGCAACACGCAGGACACAGGGGACAGTTTCGCAGCGCAGCTGGAGAACTTTCTCGCTGCGATCAGCGGGGACGCACAGCCGATCAACAGCGTCGATCAGGCTGTCGAGCTGATGGAGATGATCGACGCGATTTATTCGTCCGGAACACTCGGGCGCGAGGTGCCGATCACCTAACGAGTGAGCAAAAAAGCGCGCCAAAATACATCTGCGGCGGCGCGTTCTCCCGAATTGACCATGAAGAGCTACAACATATGAAAAAGACACTTACTCTCACATTGCTTGCGGCCGCGGCGGCTGTCGGTTTCACCTCATGCACCGTCGTGGAGCCGACCCCGGCGACGACTTCTACGACTACGCACGAGACTACGACCGTTGCTCATCCGGCGACGACGCAGACGACCACGACCCGCACATCGGGCGGCTACTAAGAGCCAGATCGTCGAATTCCAAGAAAAAGGGAGTCGCGGAAGCGGCTCCCTTTTTTTTATTCCGCAGCTGCGACTTCTTCTGCCTGCGCCTCTTCGGCCTGGCTCACCACCGGCGCAATCGCCTGAAGCTTTTCGCCTTCCTTCAGATTGATCAGCTTCACGCCCATCGTGTTTCGGCCGGTCTCACGAATCTCTTTGACCCGCGTGCGCACGAGCTGCCCTTTCGTCGTGATGAGCATCAGCTCGTCGTCTGCGCGTACCGTTAGCGCGCCGACGACCTTGCCGGTTTTGTCGCCGGTTTTCATCGTGATGATGCCTTTGCCGCCGCGCGATTGCGTGCGGTAATCTTCGAACGCCGTCCGCTTGCCGATGCCGTTCTCGCCGGCAACGAGCAGCATCGCATCTGGATTCACGATCGCGATCGCGACCACGTGATCGCCTTTATCCGGGCGAATGCCCCAGACGCCAACCGTGTTCCGGCCCTGGTCACGCAGCTGCTCTTCGTGGAACCGCAGGCTCATCCCGTCGTTCGTAATCAATACGATCTCGTCGTTACCGGTCGTTAATTTCGCGTCGATCAGGCAATCGTCGCTTTCGATCTGGATCGCAATGATTCCGCCTTTCCGCACGTTGCGGTAATCCGACAGGTTCGACTTCTTGACGATGCCGCTGCGCGTTGCGAACACGATGTGCAGGTCGGGGTCCCATGTGTTATCGGCGGCGTTCGGGCCGGCGCCGGATTTCTTTGCCTGAATGCGAATCGTCGCCGCAATCTTCTCGTCGCTGCGGAGCTCGAGGAGGTTCGCAATCGAGCGACCTTTCGCGGCGCGCCCCATCTCAGGGATTTCGTAAACTTTTTCGACGTAGCAGCGTCCGGTTTCGGTGAAGAACATCAGGAAATCGTGTGTCGTCGCGGTAAAGAGATGCTCGACGAAATCGCCTTCATCCTCCTGCGTTGCGCCTTCCCGCGTCGTCATGCCGACCACGCCCTTTCCGCCGCGGCGCTGAGCGCGGAACGCCGAAACCGCGGTCCGTTTGATGAAGCCGCCGTGGGTGATCGAAATGATGCAGCCTTCATTCGCGATCAGGTCCTCCATCGCAATTTCGCCCTCGTCCGGCACCAGCTGCGTCAGGCGCGGACCGGCGTGTTTCTGCTGAATCTCGCGCAGCTCGCGCTTCACGATGTCGAACACGCGCGACTCCTTCGCCAGGATGTCCTGCAAATCCTTGATCCGCTCGATCAGCTCTTTGTATTCGCCCTGGATCTTCTCCCGTTCCAGGCCCGTGAGCTGATAGAGGCGGAGATCGAGAATCTGGTTTGCCTGGTGTTCGCTGAACGCGTAGCGGCCGTCCACCAGGCGCGCCTGGTTGCGAATCAGAATACCAATCTGCTCGACCTGGCGTTTCGTGAATTCGAACGCGAGCAGTTTTACCCGCGCCTCTTCGCGATTGGCTGATCCGCGGATGATGCGGATGAATTCATCCAGGTTCGCGAGCGCGATGAGATAACCTTCGAGCGTCTCCGCGCGTTCTTCGGCTTTGCGCAATTCGAAGCGCGTGCGGCGGATGACGACTTCGCGGCGATGCTCGATGTAAGCCGCGTTCGCGTCTTTGAGCGAAAGCAGCTTCGGCCGGCCGTGATCGATCGCCAGCATCGACGCCGCGAACGAGCTCTCCAGCGCGGTGTGCTTGTAGAGATTGTTGATCACGACCTTCGGATTGCCGTCGCGTTTCAGCTCGATCACAACCCGCGTGTTCTCGTCCGACTCGTCGCGAATTGCGCTGATGTCGCCGATCACCTTCTCGTTCACGAGCTGCGCGATGCGCTCGACGAGCGTGGCGCGGTTCACGTTGTAAGGAATCTCCGTGATCACGATCTGCTCGCGACCGCCCTTCAACTCCTCCACGCCCGCTTTGCCGCGCACTTTCATGCTGCCGCGGCCGCCTTCGAGATATTGGCGAATACCAGCGAGTCCGAGAATGGCGCAGCCGGTCGGGAAATCAGGGCCCTTCACGAATTTCATCAGCCCGTCCAGGTCGATGTCCGGATCGTCAATCTGCGCGCAAATACCGTCGATCACTTCGCCTAAATTGTGCGGCGGAATATTCGTCGCCATGCCGACCGCGATGCCGGTGCCGCCGTTGACGAGCAGATTTGGAAACGCGCTCGGGAAAACGGTCGGCTCAGTCCGCGTCTCGTCGTAATTTGGGACAAAGTCGACCGTGTCCTTGTCCATGTCGGTCATGAGCGCCGCGCCGAGGTGCGTCATGCGCGCCTCGGTGTAACGCATCGCGGCCGGCGGATCACCTTCGACGCTGCCGAAGTTGCCCTGGCCGTCGACGAGCGTCTCGCGCATCGCCCACGGCTGCGCCATGTGCACGAGCGTCGGATAAATCACCGCCTCGCCGTGCGGGTGATAGTTACCGCTCGTGTCACCGCAAATCTTCGCGCACTTACGATGCTGCCGCCCCGGAAAGAGCGACAAGTCGTGCATCGCATAGAGAATGCGACGCTGACTCGGCTTCAGGCCGTCGCGCGCATCCGGCAACGCGCGCGAGATGATGACCGACATCGAGTAATCGAGGAACGACCTCGATACCTCTTCGGCGACGTTGATCGGCTCTACTTTTTCGTTCGCGTTATACATCCAGATTGCGAACGTTCAGCGCGTTGTCTTCGATGTATTGGCGTCTCGGCTCGACCACATCGCCCATCAAGCGCGTGAACATTTGGTCGGCTTCGACGGCGTTGTCGTCATTCAGATCGATCTTCAGCAGCTTGCGCTTCTCGGGATTCATCGTCGTCTCGAAGAGCTCCTTCGCGTTCATTTCGCCGAGACCTTTAAAGCGTTTGATCTGCACGCCGCGCCGGCCGATCTCCAGAATCTTCTGGAGAATTTCGGGAATCGAGAAGAGCGGGTGCGAAACAGCGCGATCACCTTCGCCTTCGATCATTTCAAAAATCGGGCGATCGCTCGCGGCGTAGTGATCGACCTTGAGGCCTTTGCGCGCGAGCTCGGCCATAATCTTCTGGATCGTGGTCGACTCGTGCAGCTCGACCAATTTGCCGCGGCGGCGAACTGCGCCATTCGATTTTGCCGGCGCGCCATTCCCGTTCGCCAGCGGCAGCAACTCCTGCTGAGTGTCAGTGTCGAAAAGGTTCAGATCGGGGTTTTGCTCGTGGAATTTCCTGACTTCCTTCTCGTCGTGGAAATAGCGGACGGACTCGTCATTCCCTTCGCGCACCTTCACCAGATAGGTGGGCAGCTTGCCGGTCTTTGACTCGCGGCCGGCGAGAAACGCCTCGAAGTCGCCGCCGTGCCGGCGAATCGATTCGCTGAGTTTCGCGAGCTTTTCGAGCGACTCGAGAATGTCTTTTAGCTGCGCAGCGGAAATCTCTTTGTTGTCCGCCAGGTTCTTCAGCCGGACGTCTTCCGCTCCGAGCGCGATCAGGATTTTGTTCAGCTGCACGTCGTCGTCGACGTATTCCTCGCGCTTCTTGCGCTTGATCTGATACAGCGGCGGTTGCGCAATGTAGATTTTTCCCGCGCGCACCAGCTCGGTCATTTGCCGGTAGAAAAACGTGAGCAGCAACGTGCGGATGTGCGAACCGTCCACGTCGGCGTCCGTCATGATGATGATGCGGCCGTAGCGCAGCTTCGAGATGTCGAATGACGCTTCATCCTTCTTCACCACAGTGCCGTCGCCGTCGTCCTTCGGCTTGCCGATACCCGTCCCGATCGCGGTGATCATTGACTGGATCTCGTTGTTCTTGAGGAACTGATCGATGCGTGCTTTCTCGACGTTGATCAGCTTGCCGCGAATCGGGAGGATCGCCTGGTAACGCCGGTCGCGTCCCTGCTTGGCTGAGCCGCCGGCTGAATCACCCTCGACAATGTAGAGCTCGGTGAGATCAGGATCGCGTTCGGAGCAATCAGCGAGCTTGCCCGGCAAACCGCCACCGGTGAGCGCGCCTTTGCGGATCGTCTCCCGCGCTTTGCGCGCCGCTTCACGCGCGCGGGCGGCGGTGAGAACCTTGTCGAAAATACGTTTCGCGACCGGCGGTGTCTGGTCGAAGAAGGTCATCAGACCGTCGTAAACCGTCGAATTCACGACGCCTTCGATCTCGGTGTTCACGAGTTTCACCTTTGTCTGCGACTCGAAACGCGGGTTCGGCAGTTTGATGCTGAGAACGCAGATCAAACCTTCGCGGACGTCGTCGCCCGAGATCGCCGGATCCTTGTCTTTCAGCAGGCTGTTTTGCTTCGCGTATTGATTGACGGCTTTGGTGAGCGCCGCGCGGAAACCGCTCAGGTGGGTGCCGCCGTCTGGGTTCGGAATCGAGTTCGCGAAACAAAGGATCTGGTCGTTGTAGCTATCGTTGTATTGCAGCACGACATCGACGAAGACCTCGTCACGCTGCCGCGAAATCACGACCGGCTTCGGGTGAATGACTTGTTTGTTTTCGCCGAGCTGACGAACGAACTCCTCGATGCCGTGCTTGTAGAAAAATGACTCCTTCTTCTGCGGCTCTGCGCGTTCATCGACGAGCGTGATCTCGAGGCCCGGATTGAGGAATGCCAACTCGCGCAAGCGCGTCGCGAGCCGCTCGAACTTAAACTCAGTCGTGATCGTAAAGATCGTCGGATCGGGCAGGAACGTGATGAGTGTCCCGGTCTGCTTCTTGTTCTTGAGCTCACCGATCACATCAAGCTTCTGCGTGGTTTTCCCGCGCTCGAAGCCCATGTGGTAAACCTTGCCGTCGCGCGAGACCTCAACCTTGAACCAGTCGGAGAGCGCGTTCACGCACTTCGCGCCGACGCCGTGCAGACCGCCCGAATATTTGTAAGCGCCCTGACCGAACTTGCCGCCGGCGTGCAGATTCGTCAGCACCAGCTCGACGGCCGGCATCTTGAACTTTGGATGCATGTCGACCGGAATGCCGCGGCCGTTGTCGCGTACCGAAACCGATCCATCGACGTGAATCGCGACTTCGATTTTCGTGCAAAAGCCGGCGAGATGTTCGTCGATCGAGTTGTCGAGAACTTCGAAAACGCAGTGGTGCAGTCCGCGCTCGTCCGGGTCGCCGATGTACATGCCCGGGCGTTTCCGGACAGCTTCCAAGCCCTCGAGTTTATCGATCTGAGCAGCGTCGTATTTCTGACTCGCAGCGATGTTCATCTGCTCGCGCTGCTGCGATTTGGGCTCGTCGTTTTCGTCGTCCGGAATGGGCAAAGCTGCGGCTGGCATTGTGCCCAAAAACATAGGCGAGAACGCCTTCTCAAACAACATCTAAATCACAGCTGATCAGCCACTTTTTCCGCAACCAATAGCGGAGCAGCCGGAGGCGAACCTCAGCATCTTGTGGTCGGCGCCGCGCGCTTGACCGCGCGCCTGCACACCCGGAAGATCACACCGGAATATGAGGCTCCAGACCCTCAAAGAAGCGCGTTGGATTTTCGCGATTCTGGCCGCGCTGATGCTCGCCAGCTGGTTCTTCTTTGCGTGGCTTTCGCTGCTTTTTCTCGCGCTCATCATCTACACGTTCGCGTTCTTTCGCGACCCGGAGCGGATCGCGCCGAGTGATGACGATACGGTTGTTGCCGCCGCAGATGGGATCGTTGCGGATATCGCCGAAGTGGAGGAACCCGAGATCCTGAAAGTGCCGACGAAACGCGTCGGGATTTTCCTCTCCGTTTTCGACGTTCACACCAACCGCGCGCCGGTTGCCGGCCGCGTTACTTATCGACAGCATCACGAAGGGCTCTGCCTGGATGCGCGTTCGACGGATTGTTCGGCGAAGAATGAAGCGATGACATGGGCCTTCGAAAACTCGCGTGCGACGATTGTCGTGCGTCAGCTCACCGGCGCGATCGCGCGGCGGATTGTCGGTTGGTCGAAAGTCGGTGACGACCTGCAAAAGGGCGAGCGCTTTGGGATGATTCGCTTCGGTTCGCGCACGGAAGTATACTTGCCGCTCGATGCAACCGTGCTCGTCAACGTCGGCGACCGCGTTGTCGGCGGGTTGACGGTAATCGCGCGACTGACGCGGAGATGAGCGACACGAATTCCAAAATTTACCTGCTGCCGAATCTGATGACGGCGGGAAATCTGTTCTGCGGATTCGCCGCCACGCTCAAGATCGTGCAAGGCGCGCTGCTGCAGGGGACGAATCCAGACGCAGCCGCATCGCTATTTCACGCGGCGGTATGGTTCATCCTTGGCGCGTGCATTTTCGACGTGCTCGATGGGCGGCTGGCGCGGCTCGGCGGACAGGAATCGGCATTCGGGCGCGAGTTCGATTCGCTTGCCGACGTGGTCTCATTCGGCGTCGCGCCGGCGCTGATGGTTTACCGGATCGTGCTGCTCGATTTCCCGCGCGCCGGCTGGGTGATTGCGTTCGTCTACTTGCTTTGCGGCGCTTTGCGGCTGGCCCGTTTCAATACCGCGGCCGCGCTCGGCAGTTCGCCGACATCAAAAGATTTCACCGGCTTTCCGATTCCTGCAGCCGCCGGTTTAACCGCATCGCTGACTCTTTTCATGCTCTGGTGGTTCGGCGAGCGCGAACACGCGATCGGGCGTTACAAATGGATTCTGCCGCCACTGATGCTGCTGTTATCCGTGATGATGTTCAGCAAGCTGCGCTACCCCAGCTTTAAGGCGATCACCTGGCGCACCACGAAATCGCTTCCCCGCTTCTTGATTATCGCAATCGTGTTGCTGCTGACGGTGCTGAACTACGAGTGGATGCCGGCAGTGATCTTCATCGTCTATCTGCTCTACGGGCTGCTGCGCCCGTGGGTCTCGAAACGCTGGCAGCGCGAAATCGAAGAAGAGCTGGGCGAGGAAGATCCGGAGGCGGAACCCTCAGGCATTTAACTGCGCGAGAATCTCGGGATCGCGCACGTCCGCCCAATCACCGGTCAGCTCGAGCGCCTGCACTTTTTTGCCGGCGTGAGCGAGATTGCGAATTGCATCCGTCAGCTCGTACTCGCCGCGCGGTGAGCGTTCCAGCTTCGCAGTGAAATCGAAAATGCTCGGACGGAATGCATAAACGCCGGCGTTGTACCACGGACTGGTCGGCTCGCCAGGCTGCGGCTTTTCGCGCAGATCGATCAATTCGAAGTGCTCGTTCACGAACACCGCGCCGCCTTTGCTCACATCTTCGCTGCGCTTCACGCTGACGATCGCTTGCACGTCGCCGGGCAAGTCGACCAGTCGATGGTAGTTCGCCGCGTCGACGAGAATATCACCGTAGCTGAGGACGAACGGCTCTTCGCACACAAACGGTCGTGCCAGCTCCACCACGCGCCCGGTTCCGTCCTGCACCAGCTGATTGACGTACTCGATCGCGACCCCGAGTGCAGCGCCGTCGCTGAAATGATCGCGGACAACGTCCGCGCGCCAACCGACGACGATCAGGAATTCCGAGACGCCGGCATCGTGCAGTCCCTCGATGATGTGCTGCAAGACGGGCTTCCCGCGGACCTGCAGCATCGGCTTCGGAATTTCCGCGGTCAGCTCGCGCATCCGCGTCCCGCGGCCGGCGGCGAGCAGCACAGCTTTGGTGATCTGTTTCATTCGCTGCTGTCTGTCATTCCGCTCGACATGACAAGGTTGCGTCGCATCGCGTCCTGATTCAGCATTCGCGCCGTGCGAATGCAATTTCTCGCGAAGTACAGCGATTTCGGCTTGCTGCTTCTACGGCTCAGCCTCGGCCTCTTTTTTATCATTCTGGTTGCGCCGGTGCTGGTCCATGGCAGCGGCAGCTGGTCACGCTTTGGCAGCGGCGTTCGCGTCCTCGGATTGCATTCGCATTTCGGCACCTGGGGATTTATCGGCGCGCTACTTCTTTGCATTGGCGCGGTGCTGATGATTTTCGGTCTTTTCTTCCGGCTCGGAACGTTGATCTGCCTTCTCGTCGCAATTCTGCACGCTGTCGGCTCGGCGAAAGCCGGGACGCACGGTGCGTTCCTGCCGATCGAATTCTGCGCGGTCCTGCTGAGCACACTGCTGATTGGCCCCGGCAAATACAGCGTCGACAAAACGTGAACGCTATTTTCCGGCGTCGCGTTTTTCGTCGATCACGATCGCCGGCAGATCGAGCTGCTTGATCGCCTCGCCGATCTTCGGCACTTCGTCGTTCTTGAGCTGCGTCCATTTCGCGACCTGCTCGTCCAATCTTCCGCTCAGCATCTTGAAGACTTCCTGCTGCGACTGAGTGGGCGCGGCATTCGCGCCGTCGATGGTGTGGCTAAAGGTGTCGAACTCCTCATTGAGCTTGTTCGGGAAAACGAGATTCCCTTCCGAGCTCTTCATGTTCACCTGGATCAACTCTTCCTCGACCGCTGACATCCGTTTGCTCAGGTCGTCAGCCTGGTCGAGCACCGGTTTCACTTTTGCGTCGTCGCCAAACTTCGTGTGCAACGCTTTGATCTGCGATTTCACGTCGCGAATTTCGTTGATCGCGGTGTGCAATTGCGTGATCCGGTCGCGCACCTGCAATGCGAGCTCGAGCTGTTTCTGCCAGGCGTCGGGCGGCGTTTCCACGCGCGGATCCTGGGCCAGCTTCAGTGTTGCGGTTTGCGTCTTGCCCGCAACCGTCAGCCTGACCTGATAATCGCCCGGGATCGCATGCGGCCCGCGCGGCCCGTCGCCGCTGTAAAACGCGCCCGGCGTTTGCACCGGATCATCGTAGTGCAGGTCCCACGCGAAGCGGTTCATTCCCTGCGCCGCGGGAATTGTCTTCGGCGTCTCGACGCGGTCCGGCCACTCCGGCGGCTGGTCGTTCTCCTTCTTCTCCTTGCTCGAAAGATGCCGCACGACCTGGCCCTGGCTGTTCAGAATATCGAGCGTCACCTCATCTTTCGGTGCGCTCCTGAAGTAATAGTCAACGATCGCGCCCGGCGGCGGGTTCTCGCCCACTGGCGCGCGCTTATCGAACTCCGTCGGATAATTCAAGCTGATCGCCGTTTGCGGCTGGTAGAGAATCGAATCGGCGGACGCCAGCTGCGGATTCACCTGGCGCAGCGGGGTGAGATCGTCCAGCACCCAGAACGAGCGACCGTGCGTCGCCACAACCAGATCGTCCTCCTTCACGACGAGATCGTGAATCGGCGACGGCGGCAGGTTGAGCTGCAACGGCTGCCAATGCCCGCCATCGTCGAACGAAACGAACACGCCCATCTCCGTGCCCGCGTAGAGCAACCCGCGGCGCTTCGGATCTTCGCGCACCGCATGGACCACCGCGCCGTCCGGTAATCCCGCCGCGATCGTGACCCACGTCTTGCCGACGTCCGCGGTCTTGTAGATGTAAGGCTTGATGTCGTCGAGCTTGTGGCGGTCGATTGCGACGTAGGCGACTTTTGCATCGTGCGGCGACGCTTCGATCAGATCGACCGTGCTCCACTCCGGCATTCGCGGTGACACCTTCTGCCAGTGAGCCCCGTCGTCGGTCGACACCTGCACCAGGCCATCGTCCGTCCCGGCCCAGAGCAAACCCTGTTGCTTCGGCGATTCCGCGAGCGCGAAAATCGTGTCGTAGTACTCGACTGAAGTGATGTCGAGCTGGATCGGCCCGCCGCTCGGCTGCTGTTTCGATTTGTCATTGCGCGTCAGGTCGGGGCTGATCTGCGCCCAACTCTGGCCGTGATCGGTTGACTTAAACACCGCTTCGCCCGCCGTGTACATCACGTCGGGATTGTGTGGCGAAAGCAGCAGCGGCGAGACCCATTGGAAACGATGTTTCAGGTCCGACGCGCCGTGCCCGGAATTGTCGACCGGCCAGACGCTCACATCCTGGTACTGCTCGCGTCCTTTCACGTAGCGCGTGATGTAACCCTCGTTGTTCGAGTAGATGATGTGCCAGTCGCGCGGATCGGGAATAACGAAACCGCACTCGCCTCCGCCGGCCTGGAACCAATCCTCGCGTCCGATCACGCCGGAGTCGGTCCGGCTCGGGATCCCGACATTCGAGTTGTCCTGTTGCGCGCCGTAGATGTGATACGGGAACGCATTGTCGACCGCGACGTGATAAAACTGCGCCGTCGGCTGGTTCTCCTGCCGCGTCCAGGTCTGGCCGCCGTCGGTCGAGATGCTCGCGCCGCCGTCATTGACGTTGCCGATGCGGTTCGGATCTTCCGGATCGATCCATAATCCGTGGTGGTCGCCGTGCCGCGCGGGCAGAAGGTTGAACGTCTTGCCGCCATCCGTGGATTTGAATGCGCCGGTGTTCAGCACATAAACCGTGTCCGCCACTTTCGGGTCCGCGTAGATTTTGCTGAAATACCAGGCGCGCTGGCGAAACCGGCCGTCATCGTTCACCCGCGTCCATTTTTCGCCCGCGTCGTCCGATCGGTAAATCCCGCCGCCGTCCTTGTTCTCGATGATCGCGTAGACGCGGTTCGAATCCGCGCCGGAAACACTCACGCCGATGCGCCCGTAGATTCCTTCCGGCAAACCGCCGCCGGTGATCTGCTTCCACGTCACGCCGTTGTCGTTTGATCGATACAGACCGCTGCCCGGTCCGCCGCTCGAGAAATTCCACGGCTGCCGGCGCGCCTGCCACAGCGCCGCGTAGACGACGTTCGGATTATGCGGATCGAAAACGACGTCAATCACGCCGGTGTTTTCGTCCTTGTAGAGAACCTTCGTCCACGTCTTGCCGCCATCGGCGGTGCGAAAAATGCCACGCTCCTGATTTGGGCCGAACGCATGGCCGAGCGCCGCGACCAGCGCGATGTCGGGGTTCTGCGGATGCACGATCAGCGCGCCGATCTGCCGCGAATCTTTCAGCCCCACGTTGTTCCACGTTTTGCCGGCGTCGATCGATTTATAAACGCCGTTGCCCCACGTCATGTTGCCGCGCGGCGCCGCTTCGCCGGTTCCCGCATAGATCACGTTGTGGTCCGATGCCGCCACTGCGAGCGCGCCGATCGACAGGTTCGGTTCCTTGTCGAAGATCGGCGTCCAGTTCGCCCCGGCGTCGGTCGTCTTCCACACGCCACCCGCCACCGCGCCGAAATACCACGTGTCCGGCTCGCCCGGCACGCCTTCAATCGCGATTGCGCGCCCGCCGCGAAATGGCCCGACCTGCCGCCACTTCATCCCGCCGAAAAGGTTCTGGTCGATCGTCCCCGCAGCCACCGGCGTCGCGCTCGGCGACGGCGATGGATCAGCGGCAAAAGCCGTGTTGAGACCGACAAAACCGATGGCGAACAGGACGGAGAAACGCGCGAGCATCGCGTAACGTGAGACGGAAGCGCCGCGCTTCAACCGAAATTGCAGCGCCGTTGCATGCCGCGTCTTCGCGTCTGTCGCAGGTCGTGTCCGATGCTCAATTGCGCCAAGGCGAACCAGGGTCAGCCGTGCCGCGTTCCGCCGAATCCTGACGGGCAATGCCCTCCGCGCGGCGGAGAACGTCGTCGCGTTCGCGCCGCCGGAGATAACGCGCGGGATTGCCGAACCAGATCGTCCAGGCCGGCAGATCCTTGCGGATGTAGGATAGTGCGCCGGCAACGCTGCCTTCCTCGAGCGTCACACCGGGCATGATAACGGCGCCGGCGCAGACGGCGGCGTGATTCATCAAGCGGACGGGCGCGCGCGTAACCTGCCGCGTCTCGGTCGGCACCATCGCGCCAACGAGATAGCCGCGGCCTTTGTCGGCGGCCGAAAAAATCTTCGCGCCATGCGAGATGTTCGCGAAGTCGCCGACCTCGATTCCGCCTTCGCCAATCAGGGTAGCGTGCGCGCTGATGTGCACATAGTTGCCGATGCGGATGCCACCAGTCGCGGAGAGGATGCAAAAGGGGTCGACGCGGATGTGATCGCCGAGCGCGAGCGCTTCGGGATTAATGATGACAACCGACTTGTGAACCCGGACATCGGGGCCGGCAGTGACGACGCCGAGTTTCGTCAGGTCGTCGCGGGAAAGGAACTCGCCGTTGTAGGTGTTCAAAGCAGTTGATGCACGTTCGGCTGAAGAGGTTTCAACGCACGCGAATTGCGCGCGCGCAGCCCTCCGTGACTCGGTGAGTTGATCCGTTAGCAAATACCGGACGCGCGCTCCGATCGCACGGCACGTCTCGCGCCGTGTGTGCGACTTGGCGACGGCTGACGGCCAAGTCGCGCGGTATTGCGCCCGCTAATCGTCGTCGAACGTCTCCGCCGGTGCGACGTCGCGGTCGGCGCGGGTGCGTTCGACGGCGCCGATGTCGAAGCCACCGGCTTGCGGGCGTTTCCGCAGCCGCTGGTCGATCCTGGGTGCGCCGCTGGCGGTGCCGTGGTTGATCGCAAAGCTGTTTGCCGCCGGCAGGTGGGTAAAGGTCGGGCCGCCGTTATCCGCGAGCGGCGCGAGGCGAGCTTTCACGTTATCGCGCCCGCCGCCGAAATGGCAGGTGCCGTCGTCGGACATGTTCGCGCCGGTGACGGCGGCGACGCCGGAGCAGTTAGCGCCGGCGGTGCCGTTGCGGAAGATGGTGTTCTTGACGTTGGCGGTCCCTTCGTTGTCGAGACCGCCGACGGTGTTGGCGGCGTTGCCGTAGAGGGTGACGTTAGTCGCGGTCAGAGTCGTGCCGGCGGCATTGTAGATGCCACCGCCGGTGTCGGCAGAGTTACCGCTCACTGTCACATTCGTGAGCGTGATATTGGCTGGCGTGCCGCCGAGGTGATCGAGGTAGATCGCGCCGCCGTGATCTCCCGCGCTGTTCCCATTCAAGGTCGATCGCGCCACGCTCAGATCGCCATTAACGACGTAAATGGCTCCGCCGTGGATCGACGAAGAGTTTTCGCTCATCGTGCAGTCGATCATTTGCGCGCTGCCGCTTTGCGCGATACCGCGGTCGTGCGAAAACGCGCCGCCGTTGTCGGCGTTGTTCTTGAAAAACGTGACGCGTGCCATCCTGACGTCGCCGCCGGAGTTGAGCAGGCCGCCACCGGACGGCGCGACATTATTGCTGAGCGTCACATCGGTGAGGGTGAGGGAGTTGCTCGGCCCGTAATTGCCGGGAATGAAATAATTAAAGATGCCGCCGCCGGCGGCGGCGCTCGCCGAGTTGCCGCTGATTTCTACGTGAGTAAGCGACGCGGTGTTCATGTTCTGGATTGCGCCCGCTACGGCGGCTGAGTTCCTGGTGAATCTGCAATCCGCGACCGTGAGGGTGCCGCCGTTGAAAATCGCGCCGCCGTTGCCGGCTTTGTTCGCGTTAAAGATCATGTTGCTCAGCTGAACGATCCCGACTGAGTCGATCGCGCCACCGGCATCGGGCGTGTTGCCGTTCGCGATCTTCAAGCCGTCGATCGAGACGACCTCGTCCTGGCCGATATTGAAGATGCGGAACTTGGGCGCGGTCTTCACGCGCTTGAGCGTCAGCTTGTCGGCGCCGGGGCCGTTAATGATCAGGTCCTTGTTAATCACGAGCTCGCCGCTGGTGAGCGCGATTGTCCTCGGCGATGGCAGCTTAAAGTTGATCACATCGCCGGAGGCAGCGTTGCCGATCGCGCCGCGCAGCGAGCCGTCGCCGGAGTCGGCGAGGTTTTTGACGAGGAAGCGGCGGCCGATTTCGGTCGATCCAATATCTGCGCCACCGGGAAAGGCGTTCGGAATTGCCGGCACATTGACCGGCCGCCTGAGTCCACGCTGGTCAGTGGTGAAGCCAAAGGCTTTTCCCTGATCGACCAGCGGGCTATCGGGCAGCGGGATCATCGTCCACGTCAGGCCGCCGTTGTCTTTCAGAACGCCAAGCTTCGGGTCTTTCGGCGATGCGGCGGTGCCGATGTGATCGTGCAAGTTAGTTCCAAAGCCGGTGCTGCCATCGCCGACGCCGATGAAGTTGAACCCGTCGGAGGCGAACGCGCCTTTCACGTCGGGCGCGGAATCGGGCCCGGCATTCCGCGCGACCACGGTGTTGCCAATGTGGATCGTGCCGCCGGAGTTGACGACGGCCGTGCCGCCGCCAGTGGAACCGCCGTAACCGAGGTTGCCGGCGATGGTGCAGCTCTGCAGCGTGAGCGTGCTGGAATCGTTGAAGATGATGCCGGAATCGGCCGTGTCGCTGAAATTACGGGTCACCGTGCAGTTGGTCAGGGTCGTGGTCGCACTGCTGCGGCTGAGGATCGCGCCGCCGTTACCGGGAGTGCTGTTGTCGTTCAATGTCGTGCGCACGACGCCGAGTGTGCCGCCATCGTTGAAGATGGCCGCGCCGGAACCGGCTCCATTAAGTTGGAATGTGGTGTCGGTGATGGTGACGCTGGTGTTGGCAAACATGTAGATGCCACCGCCAATACCGGTGGTGCTGTTCTGAGCGAACTTGCAGGCGGTGATGGTGACCGTTGCGCCGTCGAAAATTTGCATCGCGCCGCCGGCCCCGGGGCTACCGGAGTCCGTGTTGGCTTTGTTGTCGTGGAAGTAGCAGTTCGTGATCGTCGCGCTGGCCCCGCTGGTGTGCGGCTTAACCGCGCCGCCTGCGCCGCTGTTGTTGCCAAACTCGCTCTCCGTGAGCGTGAGCGGACCGGTGCTGTAGATGGCAGTGCCGCTCCAGTTTCCGACGGTCGAGTTGTTCAGGAACTTGCAATTCGTCACGGTGACCGAGCCGCCGTTGTTGCGGAGGGCGCCGCCATCGCCGGCGTTCCATTGACAGCCCGAGACCACCAGGTTGAGCAGGCTCAGGTTGCCCGGGGCGTCCACACGAAATGCGCGGGTGCCGTTGCCATTGATAGTGATTCTGTTGCCGCCGTCGATTGTGACCGGAGTCGTGATGATCGGCAGCGTCGAGGCAAGATCGATCGTGCCTGGCACCGCAAACGTGATCGTTCCACCGTTCGAGCTTTGGCACGCGTCAATCTTTGCCCGCAACTGACCTGGATTGCCGGTATCGCCGAGCTCCGTTACGGTCTGATTGTCGGCCCGGGCAGCCGCGAGCGGCAGAGCGAATGCGATTGCACTGAAGGCGAGCCGAACGACGAATAAGGGCGAATTGCGCATAAGAACCTCACTTCCGTGATACTCCCGCGCGAAGTCGTTAGGCAAGCCGAATCGGGGCGCTCGGACGCAGCCCTGTTTGCGCATCCCTGATCGAAATGGCTACAGTCGGTGTATGAATAAACGTGCTGGGTTTGTTGCTATTGCCGCCGCGATGGCTGCGTTCGCGGCCGAGACGGTGTGCGCCTACACGCCCAACCTTCCGGTCGGTTATCTCGGCCCGGATTACATCATCAACACGCGGGTCGGCCCGATTTACGACGCCATTCTTTCCGCGCCGCGGCCGATCGTGCCGCCGGGGATTGGACGGCGCGGTCTCTTCGGTGTGTATGTGATTGCCGACATCAACATCATCACCGGAATCCCGGGCCACGTGCGCGTGCTGCAGAGCAGTGGCGATGCGGCGCTGGATCGCGCGGCGGAAGATGCGCTGGTCCAGTGGCGGTTCCGGCCGCGCTCGGTCTACAAGCTGACGGTGCCGGTAAATTTCGCCGCGCTTTCGCGAAGCCGGCGCGGGTAAGTCGCTGCGTTAGCTGGCCGAAGGCTGCGTGACAGCTGGCTTCGGCGTGGGATGGAAAGTTCGGGTCTTGGATGCGCCGTTCGCGGTCTCGGCGGAGCGCGAGGCGGTCTGGAGCTTTAACCCGGCAATGCCTTCGCCTACTTCGATGCCGCGCGATTTAAGCAGAGTGTCGAGCGTGCGACGCATCTTGGTTTTGTTCGTGCAATAGGTGATGACGGTCTCGTCGGTGACGAACCCGGCTTCGAACGCGCGCAGGAGCGATTGATCGAACGAGTGCCAGCCCACGGTGTCGCCCGCCTCGATGATCTCCTGGAAGGTCTTGTTCTCCGACTCGCCGTAAGTGATTGTCTCGCGCGTGCGCAGGCTGCTGCCCATGATCTCAGTGACGAGTAACCGGCCGCCGTCGACCTTTGGCACGAGCCGCTGGCTAATGATATAACGCAGCGTTTCGGAAAGGCGCTGCCGGACCTGTTGTTCTTCTTCGCGGCTGTACATGCCGAGAATACGGAGGATGGTCTGGCCGGCGTTGACGGTGTGGAGCGTGCTGAAAACGAGGTGGCCGGTTTCGGACGCCGCTAACGCGATTTCGAGCGTTTCGCGGTCGCGGATTTCGCCAACCAGGATAACTTTCGGCGCCTGCCGCAACCCGGCGCGCAGCCCGTCGGCGAAGCTCGGAAAGTCTTTACCGAGCTCGCGCTGGCTGATCGCGGCCTTGCCGTGCGGGTGGTAGAACTCGATGGGGTCTTCGAGCGTGAGGATGTGGATTTGCTGTTTTGCGTTCAGCTCGTTAACCATCGCTGCGAGGGTGGTCGTCTTCCCGGTGCCGGTGCCGCCGGTCACGAGCACGATCCCGTTCTTCTCCCGCACGATTTGCTGGAAAATGGGAGGCAGCTCGAGTTTGTCGAGCGTGGGCACTTCCGCCTGAAGCTTGCGCATCACGATGGAATGCCGGCCGTTTTGGCGGAAGACGTTGACGCGGAAGCGAGCACGGTCGTCGAGCGCGTAACTGCAATCGCAGGACCCGAGCGTCTCGAACTCGCGGCGGAGCCGTTCGCTGCCGTTGATCATCTGGTCCCCGATTTGCTGGATCAGCTCTGGCGTCAGGAGTGAATCGGGAGTGTCGATCGGGAAATCGTGCAGGTGTCCGTGGATCTCGACGAGCGGCGGTTTGCCCGGAATGAAGAGGAGATCGGAGGCATCGTCGGCGCTTTCGAGCATGCCTCGCAGAAGTGCGTCGACTGTTTGGCGATTCATCGCGTGGCCAGCAACAGAGCTAGCTGCGTGCCGTCGTTACCGCAAAAACGATCGCTACGGCTGCCGCGCCGCGAGAATGTAACTAAGGAGAGCGTCGCGTTCCGCCGCCGTCAGGTCGGCCCGCGGCGACATTCTCGCGATGATGTGCGGCCACGCAGCGGGCGTGTGCTCGTTGATCGCGGGCAGCGTGTGACATTCAATGCACCGGCTGACGAAGACCCGCCGGCCCGCCGTCAGTTTGTCGGCGCTCGCCCCGCTGGCGTGGGACATCGCCGGCGTGACGACCGGCGCGCCAGTCGAAACCGCGCTGCATGCCGCAACGGCGATGAGCAACGCCACCGCGCCGCCAAGCGCGATGCAACCCGCCAGACGCGACGTCAAAACATCACTCCAACGATTGCGCGCAGCTCGAGGTCGGGCTCGTCTCCGCCGCGCGTGACCTGGCCGAGCGCGGTCACCGTCGTCCAGAAATTGCCGGCGCGGACGGAGACGTTCGGTCCGGCAAAAAATACGCCACGCTCCGCGCTGCCCCAATCCGGAAACGCGATCTCGTGGAGGCATTCGACCCCGAATGAGAAATGCGGATTGACCTCGTAGCTCAAACCGACCGACTGCTGCAACTCGCCGGTGCGCTCCTCGAGATCGCGGCCTTCCCATTCGGCCTCGAGCGTCGCGTTGTAAGCGGCAACGAACCGGCCGAAATTTTTCTGCGCGATCACCTTCGACTCCCATTCGAAGAACTGCCGGCCGACTTTGTATTCCTGGTAAACGGCGAGGCCCACCGGATCGGCGACGGGATTCGTGAGGTTGTAGATCAGCTCGAGCGCGGAGCCGGTGTAGCTCGTGCCTTCGCCGCGCGCGTACTGCCAATCGGCAAGGTAGACCGATGCCTGCAGGTGATCGGTGATCCCGATTTCCACCTCATGCCGAAACGCCGCTTCGCGGAACCCGGAGTCGTTCGGAGTGTGCGTTTCGAACGTGATCCAGTTCTCGAAGTCGACACTGCCGGCGCGGCCGGTGGTCGCTTCGTACACATAAGTGAAGCGGCGCACGCCGGCATCAGCGGTGAGCGGCAGGAGCGCCGCGACCGCGAGAAGGCGCAGATATTTCGCGAAGGGAGGTAGCATGCGCGTGGGTTGCGGCGAGAGCGCTACACTCTCGAATGCGCAGGCGCGGCAGCTTTGAAATCGAGCCGCTCAATCGGCTGCGGGATCGGAACGTCGGCCGTCTCGAGCGCTTCCGGCACGACGACGTCCGGTTCTGGCCGTGCCTGCATCTTGCGTGCGGCGTAGTAGGAGCCGATCACCAACAGCGCGGCAATGCCTTGCGCGCTCAGCGTTTCGACCGTCGGGAAAACGGCAAACCACATCCCCATCCACGGCGGCATCACGCCGGCGAGCGCCGGGATCGCGGTTGTCGGCAGCCACTGCGCGAGCTGCATTTCCTGCGCTTCTTCGCCGACCATGACGAGCAACACGACGCCGAGCAGAACGCCGGTCGTGATCAGCATTTTGCGATACGGCAAACGCTGCTGAAGCACGAAGGTGAGCACGGCGACGAGGGCCGAAAGCGTGAGCCCGAGAAGCGCACCTTTCAGCACGACGCCGCCGCCGAGCCGCAGCTGATAACTTTGCAAAAACAGGACGACCTCGAAGCCTTCGCGGTAGAGGGAGGTGAACCCCAGCAGGATGAAGCCCCAGTAGAGCCTGCGTTGCGAGATGCGCACGGCGCTCGCATTCGCGAGCAGTTCTTTGCGACGGCGGTTATGCGCGCGAATCCATCCGCCCCAGTAAATCTTGTGGAAGAACCAGTTCATGATCACCAGCAGCACGATCACGGCGAGCAGTCCGGTCGCTGCCTGGAGATCGAGCGCCGGCACGCTTTCGGTCAGCTGTCCCATGATGCCGATCGCGATGAACCAGGTGACGAGCGTCGCGGCAAAGGCGATCGCGGCGCCGAGCGCAACGGGACGGCGGTGGGTGCTGCGTTCGCCGACCATGCTGGCGGTGATCGCGGCCAGCACGAGAATGCATTCGAGACCTTCGCGAAAGACGAGCACACCGATGTCGAGGAACGCGACCGTCGGGCTGGTGTTCGGCTTCGTCGGGTCGGGCGCGCCGTGCGCAGTAAAGCCCTGCCAGATCAGCATCGCGACGACGCAGAGCGCGGCGATGACAACGAAAACACGCAGTGCGGAGTGAGAGTGTGTAGCGTCGGGCGTCGTGTTCACGGTGTCACTGACGCAACCACGTTAACATACACGCCGAGAAGGTGCTGCCGCTTCGTTGCCATTTTTTAGCGGCGGATTGCGCCGAAATGCGGGGCATGTTTTGGTGCGTTGCGCTGTCGTTTGTCTCGCTCGCCGGACGCGGGATGACAATTTGCGCGTCGCGGCGTAAATATTCCAAATGCGCCGACTGAGCGGCTTTACGCTCATCGAGATCACCATCTCGGTGTTCATTCTCCTGCTGCTCTTGCTGCTGGCCGTGCCCAGCCTCAGCGGAGTGATGGCCGATCGGCGGCTGCGGCGTTCGCTCGATGATTTCAATAACCTGGTGCGCACCGCACAGGAACGCAGCGTCCTCGAACGCCGAGCGTACCTGATCGTCTGGGGCAAAGACACACTGACCGTGCAGCCGGAGGCGCTCGGCAAAGGCGACGAAGATCGCGAAATCGTCTATCACCTCCAGCCCGGAGATGCGTTTCAGCTGAAGCTAACCGCCGCGCTGCAAAAGGATCCGCCCGGGCAATGGATTTTCTGGCCGTCAGGGAATTGCGAGCCGGGGCTGGTCGCTTTCACCGGCAAGAATGGCTCGTGGACGGCGGCGTTTTCGGCGCTGACCGGGCGGGGAGAATTAACCAACTATGCGTCGCGATAGCGGAAGCGGGCGCGGATTCGCGCTTTATGAAGTGCTGATCGGCGTGACGATTTTCGTCATCGGCATTCTCGCGCTGGGCCGTGCGGCCGAAAATTGCCTGACCGCCACTGCCGTCGCGGAGGAGGATGATCGCGTCCGGCTGATTCTCGCGAATCGAATGGCGGAAATTCAAACTGCGCCCGGTGTTCCGGACACGGTGAAGGAGACGAAGATCGACACCGGCTTTGGAATTGTCGTGCTCACGCAGAAAGCGACGCCGACCGAGTTGAAGGACAGCAAAGATGTCGAAGTCACCGGCATCACGACCGTGACGCTGACCGCGGCGTGGACGCGTTCGGGCGTGCAACAACGGCGCACGCTCGATTTTTATGTTTACCGCACCGGGTAGTTTCTCTAGCCGCGGTCGCGGGCCGCGGTTCGATCGATCTGCCGCGGCCGCCGACGGCGGCTACAGAGGAGGTTTCACGCTGCTCGAGATCTCGCTCGCGGTCGCGATTCTCGCGATGATGTCGCTCGCGATTTATCGGTTTGTGCAGTCGAACATCACCGCGGTTCGCATTTCCACCGAACAGGTCGCGGTGGATGATCGCTACACCGGTTTGCTCAACCTGCTGAGCGCGGAATTGCAATCACTGCCGCAGGGAAACGGCGCTCTGACCGGCGAGCCGTTCAAGTTCAACAACGTGCCGCGCGACGAAATGACATGGACATGCAGCGCCGGCCTCGGCGTGCTGACGCGGTATGCGACCGGCGATTACCTCGTCACCATGCGGCTGCGCCCGACGAAAGGCGCCGCCGATCGAATGGAGCTTGGTTTGGCGCGGCGTCTCACCACCAGCCTCGAGCGTGAGCAAGGTGCCGAGACATGGGTTCCGCTGGTTGGCGACATCACGGCGCTGCAGATTCGCTATTTCGATCCGCGCCTGAATTCCTGGGTCGACCGCTGGAGCGATACGTCGACGCTGCCGCGGCTGGTGAAGTTGTCGATCAGTCGCGTGAATCGGCCAACGTGGGAAGCCGACGTCGCGCTCGGACGCACGCCGTTGTGAAAGGTGAGAGTGAAAAGTAGAGGCGCGAACACGGAGCGCGGCGCGGCGCTGATGCTCGCGATGTGGGCTTTGCTCCTGTTGAGCGCGATGATCATGTCGTGGGCCTTCGACATCAATGGCCGGCTGACGCTTACCGGAAACGCAAACCGCGCGCTCGAGGCCGAAGCGATGGCATCGTCAGGCAGCGAGGTGGCGATGCATCCGATGGTCAAACCCGGGTCATCGTTGCTCACGCAGCACAGGCCAAATCGGCAGTCGTTTGAAGTGCGGATCGTCGGCGAAGGCGGACGGCTGAATATCAATTGGCTGCTGGCGGAGGAGAATCCACAGAAGCTCGAGGTGTTGC
>CADDYX010000011.1 GCA_902810735.1 Verrucomicrobiota bacterium
CTACACCGCCGATCACAATGCATTTAACTGCACGCCGCGCATGGTGCTGAACATCTCTCGCGCCAGCATGGCGCGTTACGGCTTCTCGCCCGCCACGCGCGTTTTCGAGGCCGCCGGCGCTGGCGCCTGCCTCATCACCGATTACTGGCAAGGCATCGAGTTCTTTTTCGAGCCGGAAGAAGAGATTCTCTCGGCCAAAAACGGGAGCGAAGTGGCCGCGCACGTGCGGAACATCGATCACCGTCGCGCGCGCAAAATCGGAGAGGCCGCCTATCGCCGGGCTCTCGCGCAACACACCTATGCGCATCGCGCGGCCGAATTCGATCAGATTCTCCGGGGAGCGCACGCGGCTCGCGTGCCGCGTTCAGCGGCGTCGCTGAACGCTCCGAAATGCGTCGACGAGTCGGAACGTTCTTCTTTCGGCGAGCCGCCGAAAAACGCACGCGAGGCCGCGTGCACTCCCCAGCCATGAAGATCGTTGTTCTCGGACTCTCGATCACGTCGTCGTGGGGGAACGGACACGCCACCACCTACCGCGGTCTGCTCCGTGAATTGCACCGGTCTGGCCACGAGATCGTTTTCCTGGAGCGCGACCAGCCGTGGTACGCGGGCAATCGCGACATGCCGCAGCCGCCGTTCTGCGAAACGCATCTTTATCACAGCCTACGCGAACTGAAGTCGCGCTTTGCGGGGGAAATTCGCGAGGCCGATTCTGTCATCGTCGGGTCGTATGTGCCGGACGGCATCGCTGTCGGGGAATGGGTTTTACGCGAAGCGAACGGCGTCACCGCATTTTACGACATCGACACGCCGGTTACGCTCGCCGCGCTCGCCGCGGGCAAGTGCGACTACGTCTCGCCGGGACTGATCGAACACTACGATTTTTACCTCTCATTCACGGGCGGACCAATCCTGCGGCGGATCGAGAACGAATTCCGATCACCGATGGCGCGCGCGTTGTACTGCGCGGTTGATCCCGCACTTTATTACACGCAGCCGGCGACTGAGAAATGGCTGCTCGGCTATCTGGGCACCTACAGTGATGATCGCCAGCCGAAAGTGGACGAGCTCCTAATCAACCCGGCGCGCGAACTCTCCTCCGAGAAATTCATTGTGGCGGGTCCGCAATATCCGGACTCGATTCGCTGGCCGAAAAACGTGGCGCGCATTACCCACATCGAGCCGCGCGATCACCGCGCCTTCTACAACGCGCAGCGTTTTACGCTGAACGTCACCCGTGCCGACATGATTCGCGCCGGTTACTCGCCGAGCGTCCGTTTATTTGAAGCTGCGGCATGCGGAACGCCCATCGTCAGCGACTCGTGGCCGGGGCTCGATGAATTCTTCACGCCAGGGGAAGAAATCCTGATCGCGAAGAATTCGCGCGAAGTCGTCGATATTCTGCGCAAAATATCACCTGATGAAGCACGGCAGATTGGCGAACGAGCACGTAAACGTGTTCTCGCCGAGCACACCGCTGCACATCGCGCGGCAGAATTGGAGACGCTGATTCAGAGCGTCGCATCGCGCGTCGGACATTTGGAAGGAGCAACTACATTATGAAAGACAAAATCCGCGTCGGCATCATTGGTGTCGGCAATTGCGCGTCGTCGCTCGTTCAGGGCATCGAATTTTATCGCAACGCGAAACCGGACGATCTCGTCCCGGGTCTGATGCACGTCGAGCTCGGCGGTTATCATGTGCGCGATATCGAGTTCAGCGCCGCGTTCGACATCAACGCAACGAAAGTCGGCTACGACTTGAGCGAAGCGATTCTTGCGGAGCCGAACAACACGATCAAGTTCGCGGACGTGCCGAACCTCGGGGTGAAGGTCCACCGCGGCATGACGCACGACGGACTCGGCAAGTACTTGAAGACCGTGGTCAAGAAATCCACCGCATCGACGGATGACATCATCGGCATCCTGAAAAAGACGCGCACGGATGTTGTCGTGTCTTATTTGCCCGTCGGATCCGAAATGGCGACGAAATGGTACGTCGAGCAAATCCTCGATGCCGGCTGCGCGTTCGTGAACTGCATTCCGGTTTTCATCGCGTCGCAGCCGTATTGGCAGAAACGCTTCGAAAAACGCGGTCTCCCGATCGTCGGCGACGATATCAAATCGCAGGTCGGCGCGACCATCGCGCATCGCGTGCTCACGAGCTTGTTCCGCGATCGCGGTGTGCGTCTCGACCGCACCTATCAGCTCAACTTCGGCGGCAACACCGATTTTCTGAACATGCTCGAGCGCGAACGCCTCGAGTCGAAGAAGATCTCGAAGACGAATGCGGTCACGTCACAGCTCGGTCACGCGATGCCGGCGGAAAACGTGCACGTCGGGCCGAGCGATTACGTGCCGTGGCTGACGGATCGGAAATGGTGCTACATCCGCATGGAAGGCACGACCTTTGGCAACGTGCCGCTTAACTGCGAAGTGAAACTTGAAGTCTGGGACTCGCCGAACTCGGCCGGCGTTGTGATTGACGCGATCCGGTGCGCGAAGCTCGCGCTCGACCGCAAAATCGGCGGCGCGCTGATCGGGCCGTCCAGCTACTTCATGAAATCGCCGCCGTTCCAGTTCACCGACGACGAAGCTCGGGAGAAAACGGAACGCTTTATTCGCGGCGACGAAGACGAATTCGTCGCGCCGTCGCCGGTGCGGAAGAAGACGCGGACGAAAAAATGAAGATCGTCATCTTCGGCCTGACGATCAGCTCATCCTGGGGCAACGGCCACGCGACGACGTGGCGGGGTTTGCTCCGCGAGCTGATCGGCCGCGGACACGACGTGGTTTTTTTTGAACGCGATGTGCCGTACTACGCCGCGCATCGCGACATGCACGAGCTGCCCGGCGGCGCCCTGCAGTTCTACGACGACTGGACTGACACGCTGCCGCTCGCGAACCGGCATCTTGCCGAGTCGGATGTGGCGATCGTCACCTCGTATTGTCCGGATGCAGCCGCGGCGTCGAAACTGGTCTGTGGCTCGGATGCGCTGCGCGTCTTTTACGACATGGACACGCCGGTGACGCTGTTCCATCTGCGAAACGGGCGCGCAGTCCCTTACATTCCGGAGAACGGGCTGCGCGAATTCGATCTCGCGCTGAGCTTCACTGGTGGCGCCGCGCTGACGGCGCTTGCGGGCGAACTCGGCGCGCCGGCGGCGGTGCCGCTCTACGGCAGCGTTGATCCAGAATTGCATTTCCCAGTCGCCGCGGTGGATCGGTATCGCTGTTCGCTGTCGTATCTCGGCACGTATGCGCCTGACCGGCAACCCGGCGTCGCCGCATTGTTCGTCAACGTGGCGAAGCGTTCGCCGCGGGAGCGCTTTCTTCTCGCCGGCGCGCAGTATCCAGCCGATTTCACATGGGCGGAAAACATTCACTTCGTGCCGCATCTCGCGCCTGCGGAACACCCGGCGTTTTACTGCTCGTCGCGGCTGACGTTGAACGTCACGCGTGCGGCGATGCGCGAAATGGGGTGGTGTCCGTCCGGCCGGTTGTTTGAGGCGGCCTCATGCGGAACGCCGCTGATCTCCGACGAGTGGGAAGGCATCGAAGATTTCTTCACGCCGGGCGAAGAGATTGTGATCGCCAGCGCGACCGACCATGCGATGGCGGCAATGCAGATGACTGATACTGAACTGCAGCGGATCGCACGCGCAGCTCGCGAGCGGACTCTCGCCGAGAATACCGCCGCGGCGCGCGCTCTCGATTTCGAGCGTGCGATCGAGAGCGCGCGGAAAACCGAACCGGCAGCGGCCTAACGAATGCTCGGAATCATTCCAGCCGCAGGCGCCGGCAGCCGGATTCAGCCGCTCGCATTCTCGAAAGAGCTGTTGCCAGTCGGCGGCCGAATTGATGGCACAGTCGAGCGGCCACGCGCCGTCAGCGAATATCTCGTCGAGCGGATGCTGATTGGCGGGGCGGACAAAATCTGCTTCGTGATCGGCTCCGGAAAATCGGACATCCTCGAATACTACAGCGGCGGGAACATCGATTCGGCGAGCGTGATTTTTGTCGTGCAACCGAAGCCTGGCGGATTGTGCGACGCGCTTTTTCGCGCGGCGCCGATCGTGCGCGATGACGAACCGGTGCTCATCGGCTTGCCGGATACGATCTGGTTTCCGAAAGAAGGATTGCGCGCGCTTCCGGATGATCAGCTTTCGTTCCTGCTCTTTCCGGTCGATGAACCGCAGTTTTTCGACGCGGTAGTGACGGACGAGCGGGGTGCGGTGCGGGAAATCCAGGTAAAGCAACCAGACGCGCGTTCGAAGTGGGTGTGGGGCGCATTTAAAATGCCGGGTCACGTGTTTCACGCATTGCACCACCTCTGGCTCGAGCGCGGTCGGTGCGATGAATATTTCGGAACCCTGACGAACGCGTGGCTCGCTCGCGGTGGAAGCGCGGTCGGTGTTCGCAGCGGCGAAGCGTATGTGGATGTCGGAACTCTCAACGGCTACCGGCAGGCGATCCGATTGCTCGAGGATATGGCTGCCCGTGATGCGAACCGCAGCGCGGGCGGTTCGCTGGAGGCGGTTGCGTGATCGCGGAAATCTCACCGGCCGAAACGCAGCGGCGGATCGACGAGCTCGGCGCGTGGTTTCAGAACATTAACCTCAATGGCGTGCAGACTGCGCCACGCCATTTCCTCGGCGATTACCCGGCGGTAAAATTCCAGCGCTTCGCGCACGCGCTACCGCCGGACCTCACGGGCAAGACCGTGCTCGATATTGGCTGCAATGCCGGCTTCTACTCGATCGAAATGAAGCGGCGCGGCGCGGAGCGCGTCCTCGGCGTCGACTTCGATGAGCGCTATCTCGCGCAGGCGCGTTTCGCCGCCGAGACGCTCGGGATGCAAATCGAATTTCGGCAGCTATCGGTCTACGACGTCGGCAAACTGCGCGAGAAATTCGATCTCGTGATCTTCATGGGTGTGCTTTACCACCTGCGCCATCCGCTCCTCGCGCTCGATCTCATTCGCGAACATGTCGCCCGCGATTTGATGCTGTTTCAATCGATGCAGCGCGGCAGCACTGACGTCATGCCGGTCGAGCAGGATTACGATTTTTGGCAAACGCAAATCTTCGATCGACCGGAATTTCCGCGCATGTATTTCATCGAGCACCGCTACACCGGCGATCCGACGAACTGGTGGATTCCGAATCGCGCCTGTGTCGAGGCAATGCTGCGGAGCTCCGGCTTCGACATCATCGCGCACCCGGAAGAGGAAGTTTTCCTGTGCCGCATCAAAACGAGCGATGCCGAGACCGATGTCGGCCGCGCGACCAGGCAAGCGAAACAATCGTTAGGCACCTAACGATTCGGGGAGGGAGGACGCGATGGTCGAGGCGGTGATGTTCTGGAACGAGCCGAACAACAAATCGCACTGGGACCTTCAGCTCGATCCGGAGTGGAGCGCCTTTTCCGAGATGGTAAAGCTCGCCGCCGATGCCGTGGCCGCGGAAAACCCGAACGTCCGCCGCGTGCTTGGCGGAATCTCGCCGATCGATTCGGGATTCATCCGGCGGATGGAGAGCTTCGGTGTGCTCGAGAAGCTCAACGTGGTCGCGGTTCATGGTTTCCCGCTCGATTGGAACAACTGGATGATCGACGAATGGCCGGCGCAGCTCGCGTCGATTCAAGCGGTGACTGACCTGCCGGTGTGGGTCTCTGAAGTCGGAATCTCAACCTTCGGTGCCGAGGAGGTGCAGGAGTTCGGATTGCGACGAACGGCGGAACTGCTGATCGGCCGGGCGGAGCGAATTCACTGGTATTCGCTTTACGATCTGCCGAAAGCGTGGCCGGCGACGACCCGCCATCGCGAAGCGGAAGGCTCCGCGTACTACCGGCATTTTCACATGGGTTTGCTGCGCGAGGACGGGACTCCGAAGCGTGCGCTGAGCCTGTTGCGGGAGTTCACGCCGGAGCTCGGCCTCTGCCAGTGGTTTCATTTTGAGGATCATCGACTCGATGATGCGGTGGAGTGGTTTCGCCGGCTCGGCGTAAAGTACATCCGCACCGGCATCAGCTGGGCGGACAGCTTTTGCCAGGACGCAGATGCATGGTTCGACCGGCAGATGAGCGCGCTGGAAGAGTTCGACGTGACGCTAACGTTCTGTTTCACGCCGGAGCACCGTGGAATCGCGCCGCATCACACGAGCCCACCGCTGGTGCCGAAAGAGTTCGCGGAATTCTGCGCGCGCATGACGCGGCGTTATGCACGGGCGAACACCGCGGTGGCGGCTTCGGCCTGAACACGGTTGACGACATTTTTGCTGATCCGCCACGCGGCGCACGATTATCTCGGACGCGGTATTCCCGGCCGGCGCGCGGGCGTTCACATCAACGCAGACGGTCGGCTACAGGCCGAGCAGCTCGCCGCGCGTCTCAAATCGCTTCCGATTGACGCGATCTACAGCGGCCCGCTCGAGCGTGTCCGCGAAACAGCAGAACCGCTCAGCCGCGCGCTCAATCTGCCGCTGCAGATCGATGCGGCTTTTGACGAATTCGACGTCGGCGAATGGACCGATCGGATGTTCGCCGATCTCGATCGTGATCGCCTATGGCAGCGATTCAACGCGTTCCGCAGCTGCACGCCGGCGCCCGGTGGTGAACTCATGATTGAAGTGCAGGCGCGCGTGATTCGACGCATGTGCGAGCTGCGCCCGCGACATCAATGTGTCGCCATCGTCACGCATGGCGATGTGGTGCGCGCGGCGCTGGCGCACTTTCTCGGCGTTCACGTCAGCCTCTATGCGCAAATCGAAATCGACGCGCCATCCATCAGCGTGGTAGAGTTCGGCGAGGACTTCGCGCGAGTGCGATCCGTGAACGCTGCACCGGACGGCGGCGCGCTCGAGCTGCCGTGGCTGCGCCGCGCCGATTAAACACCCGGATACTGCCGCTCGTTTTCTTCCATCACGTCCAGCACCCGCACCGGCTCGACATCTTTTTGCAGCTCCGGCAGCTCAGGATCGTGCGAAGCTTCGATCTCCAGCTTCTCCGCGATCGCTTTTACGAGTGTAATCAGGCGCGTGACTTCGTGTTCCGCCAGCAAACTCACCTGAAGGTCGAGATCGGCGCGTTTGTCCGCCTGTTGCGACATCCGGTTCTGGGAAATCAAAACAAACGTCGAGAGGAAGATCGCCTCGACCGAAGCGAACATCGCCAGAATGACGTAGCTCGGATCAAAGTGAGGCACCGGGACCCCTGGCAGATTCGCGACGATCCAGATGCCGAACACCACGACGTGAATGTAAACGAACACCATGCTGCCGGTGAACCGCGTGATCGCATCGGCGACGCGCACCTCGGTCGATTTGCGATCGCTCTCTGCACGCCGGCGCTCGAGCAGCGCCCGGATGTTGCGCTCCATCACTCCTGCCAGACCGGACACTGTTTCGCCGTTGGGACGATTCTCCGCTGCCATCTTTAACGAATCGAATCTGATCACCCGCTGAGACGCCGCTGAGTCGCGCCGGATTCGCCTTTGCGTGGCGGAGCAACTTTGCCACCCTGCCGGCGCGATGCTCGCGAAAATCTACTCCGCCGCTGTTTACGGAGTGGACGCTTACGAGGTGGAAATCGAAGTGAACGCGGGCGGTGGCGATCCCGTTATCGTGATCGTTGGTCTGCCGGACGCGGCGGTGAAGGAGAGCCGCGATCGGGTGCGGACTGCAATCCAGAACAGCGGCTACCGTTGGCCGCGCGGCCGCACGACGATCAACCTTGCGCCGGCCGATATCAAAAAAGAGGGGCCGAGTTTCGATCTGCCGATCGCGCTCGGAATGGTGGCGACGGCGGAGGAGATCGACAGCTCCACGCTGGAGAAATTCAGCTTTGTCGGCGAGCTGGCGCTGACCGGCGCCGTCCGTTCAGTGCGCGGCGTTCTGCCGATCGCGATTGAAGCACGGCGCCGCGGCAAGCAGGCGCTGTTCGTGCCGCAGGCAAATGCGCGCGAGGCCGCGATGGTCGAAGGGATCGACATCTACGGCGTGGAAAATTTGCGCCAGACGTTTTCGTTTTTGCGCGGCGAGCTTCCGCTCCAGCCGGTGCGCGGCGACCTCACGAGTTTCTTCGCCACGCACCAAAGTTACGATGTTGATTTCAGCGACGTGAAAGGCCAGGCGCACGTGAAGCGCGCGATCGAGGTCGCAGTCGCGGGCGGACACAATTTGCTCATGATCGGACCGCCCGGTTCGGGCAAATCAATGCTCTCGAAACGGATCGCGACGATCATGCCGCCGATGTCGCTCGAAGAAGCGATCGAGACGACGAAGATTCACAGCATCGCAGGGCTCCTCGACGATGAACGATCGTTTGTCGCGACGCGGCCGTTCCGCTCGCCGCATCACACCATTTCGGATGTCGGACTGCTCGGCGGTTCCGCAACCCCCGCGCCGGGAGAGGTGAGCATCGCGCATAATGGCGTGCTGTTTCTGGACGAGCTGCCGGAGTTCAAACGTTCGACACTCGAAGTGATGCGGCAGCCGCTCGAGGACGGCAAAGTCACCGTCTCGCGCGCGGCCGGCAGCGTCACATTTCCGAGCGAGTTCATGCTCGTTGCTGCGATGAACCCGTGCCCGTGCGGCTATTTCGGCGATCTGAAGCGCGAATGCCGTTGCGGGCCGTTGCAGGTGCAACGGTACCGACAGCGCATCTCCGGCCCTTTGCTCGATCGCATCGATCTGCACATCGAAGTGCCGGCGGTCGAATACCGCGACATTTCCAGCACGCGGAGTGAAGAAAATTCCGAGCGGATTCGCGAGCGCGTGATCACTGCGCGCGAGACGCAGCAACAACGTTTCCGCGCTGACAAAAAGGTGAACTGCAACGCGCGAATGGGGCCGCGCCAGATCAAGCAGCATTGCACGTTGCCAGACGACGCACAGGAGTTGATTCGCGTCGCGATGACGGAGCTAAATCTCAGCGCCCGCGCTTACGATCGTATCTTGAAAGTATCGCGCACCGTCTCCGATCTCGCCGGAGCGGATCAGATAAGCGCCGAGCACGTCAGCGAAGCGATTCAGTATCGCACCTTCGATCGAACATTGTGGGTCTGACCGCTCGCGTCACGCTGTTGCTCATTTCGATGTCGCTGGTGAGCGGCAACGCGGTTGCCGCTTTGGATCCAGCGAGCGTTCGCGCGGCAGCGACCTATTCGAGATCGCATCGTGGCGCGTCGTTCCTCGTCATCGAGAGCGGCAGGACGTTACTCGAGGAGTACCCGGACGGTGGGAACAGGGGAACCGCGCGCCGAATTTATAGCGGCACCAAGGCTTTCTGGGGGTTGGCGGCATTGGCTGCTGCGGAGGAGGGATTGCTGAACCTGAATGAACAGGTCGCTCAAACCATCCCGTCGTGGCGGAATGAGGCACGCAAATCGCGGGTTACGGTTCGCCAGCTGCTCGACTTCTCGTGCGGATTGGATCCCGCGTTTTCCATTCAAAACACGCAGGCAGTCGATCGCGATGCGGTGGCGATTGGCCGCGCGATGGTAGCGGAACCCGGCCGCGCGTTCATCTACGGGCCGAGCGCGCTGCAGGTCTTTCACGAGGTGCTCAAGGCAAAGCTGCACGGCGAAGCGACCACGCATTTCTTGGAGCGCAGGGTGCTGAACCGGCTTGGACTTGGGCCGCAGCGGTACCTGCCGGATCGCGGCGGCAATCCATTGCTCGCGTCAGGTTTTTATCTAACCGCGCGGCAATGGGCGAAGCTCGGCGAGCTCGTCCTCTCCGGCGGTTCGCCTGTGATTTCGTCATCGTCGCTCGCGCAGTGCTGGCGCGGCTCGCCTGCAAACCGCGCGTTCGCGTTCGGCTGGTGGAACAACCGCGCAGCGCCGGGCGGGCGCGAATTCGACTTTGAGCAGATGCTGGATCACAAATGGGCGCAACAGAGCTGGAGCGGCGCTTGCGTTTGTCGCGACGCGCCGAGCGATCTCGTGCTCTGTATCGGCTCCTTCGGCCAGCGGCTCTACGTTATTCCTTCGTTGCAGCTGGTGGTTGTGCGCCACGCGAACGGCGGCTCGTTTTCGGACGCTCAGTTTTTGCGGCTGCTGCTGGCGCGGGCTCGACCAGGGTAGCGCGCGGCGGAGCGTCGCGCGTGCAGACCATCAGGATGCCGCGGTCTTTTTGCCAGTGGTAACCAAACGCGAACCCGAGCTCTGAAGGCGGATTATTCTCGAACACGGCAGCGAGATCAGGCTGCCAGTATTTCGTGAATTCCGGATGCGGAACGTAGCGGCCGTAACAGTCGATCCGCCAGTTCTTCGGAAAAGCGCGGAGCGGAATTCCAGAGTCGTCCTGGAAAATCACGCGGCTGTTGTTCAGCAGGAAATTTCGCACGCCGGAAAACCCGTCGCCATGCATGAGGTACGACGCCGCCTTCAGCAGACTGACGCCGGGTCCGCGTGCCGCGCACCATTGCAGGAACTTGCTGTTCCCGCCGGAGAGGTCCGTTTTGAAATAGAAAACGGTCTGCTGCGGCCCGCCCGGAGCGGCGAACGTGATCTTCACGCCGTCGGCCGGCGAGGTGACATGCTGTGCGTCGATGACGGTGTAACCGAGCCGCGCCAGAAAGACGTACAAAATCGGCAACGTGCCGCTGACACTGCCGCGCCCCAGCTCGGCGCGCATATCTTTGGTAATGAAATATTGGAAACGCAAAATCGTGCTCATCGACTGCCGCAACGCGGCCAGCTCCGGCCCGAGCACGTCCGGTGGCACGCGCGTCTGGTCAGGCACATCGCCGATCGGTTCAAGCCCAGCGAGGATGTAGGTGTTCGCGTTCGGGAAAAAGATGTTGGCGTAGAGGAAATCAGGACCGCTGAACATGTAGTACATCGTGCCGGTCCGGTTGTACCAGTCCGGCGCATTTGTCTGCATCCAGGCGCTGATCGGACCGATCTGGCGCGTCTGCTTCTTCGACCACGCGTCATCCATCGCGGCCGCGTGTTCCTGCCAGGCGGGATCATGCGTCAGCGGCTCGAGCGGTCCGCCGACCGGCATGCCAGCGAGGAATCGCGCCGTTTCGTCGATGGTGGGACCCTGCGCAAACGCGGCCGCAGAAAAGCCGGCAAATAGCAGTGCGATCGTGAGATAACGTTTCATTCGACTACGCGTTAGACGCGCGAGCCTGCATTTTTGGTGAAAGAAAATAAATGATCAAACCGAGCGCAGCCGTGCCAAGACCGAGCAACGAGGGCGTGCGCGTTGAGCTTTCGGCCAGCAGGTGCCAGAGCATCCACGCGCTGATCGCGAGGAAAACCGCCGGCGTGATCGGGTAGCCCCAGACGCGATACGGCCGCGGCAGCTCCGGGCGTTTCCAGCGGAGAACGAAGACGCCGAGCACAGTCAGCGCCGAGCAGAGTGTGAGGCTGAATTGCACGTAACTCACAACCGTCTGGAACGTCGCGGTCAGCAGCATCAAGTTCACAACCGCGAACTGCGCGAGGATCGCTGCCGCCGGCAGACCGCGCGATGTCCGTCGCGCGAGCGGCGACAGCACCGCGAAGTCTTCGCCCATCGTCGCGGTAACGCGCGGCCCAATCCACATCATCGCGCTGACGGTTGAGATCAGGCCAAGACAGATGAAACACGCCATCACTTTGCCGCCGGCAACGCCGAAAATGTGTTCCCCCGCGATCAGCGCCACCTGCTGTTTGCCGACCATTTCGGCGGGTGGCGTGGTGCGAAGAAATGCCGCATTGAGCGCGACATAGAGCAGCGCGACGAGTGTCGTGCCGATCGCAACCGACAGGGGAATATCGCGCCGCGGATTCCGTAACTCGCTCGTGATGTAGGTCGACGCGTTCCAGCCGGAATACGCGTACATCACCCAGTAGAGGCTGATCGCAAACGGCGCGCTGACAATGAGCGCCGCATCGTGTTTTGTCGGCAAAAACGAGACTGGCTGAGTGTGCGCAATGTAAAACCCGGCGCCAATCATGACTGCGATTAGCGCAACCTTCAGCACCGTCGAGGCAACTTGGTACACACTGCCGAGCTTCAAATCCCACAGCAGAACAAGCGTCGTGACCCAAACGACTCCGAGTGAAATCAGTAACGGATTCATGCCGGGAATCATGTCCGCCAGATACGTTCCGACCGGCATCGCAGCAATCGCAACGGGCGCCGCGAATCCGACGGTGGCAGAAATCCAGCCGGCCAAAAAGCCGAGCGCAGGATGATAGATTTCGCGCAGGAAATGGTACTCACCGCCCGACCGCGGCAGCGCAGCGCCGAGCTCCGCATACGAGAGCGCGCCGCACATCGCGCAGACGCCGCCGATTGCCCAAAGCGCGATAATCGCGAAGCCGCTCGGCAAATCGCCAACCTGAAATCCGAGGCTCGTGAACACGCCTGTGCCGATCATATTCGCGATGACGATGCAGGTCGCGGTCAGCAGCGAAACGCCGTTGCCTTTGGCGGTAATTCCTCGCGAAGTCACGCGATGCAGTAGCAGTCGCCGTCGCTCCGTCAATCGTGCGCGGACGATTGACACTTCGCGCGAAACGCAGTTCAGAGTAACGCGTGGCTCGCATTCTGATCGCCGACGACCAGACCGATGTGCTGGAGGCGTTGCGCATTTTGCTCAAGGGTGAAGGCCACCAGACCGACGCGGTCACCTCGCTGCCGGGAATCTTTCAGGCGCTCGACAAGCGCGATTACGCGCTCCTGATCATGGACCTCAATTACACGCGCGACACGACATCCGGGCAGGAGGGCCTCGAGGTCATTCCGCGGATTCAGGCAATCGACAGCACGCTGCCGATTGTCGTTATGACAGCGTGGGCGACGATCGACCTCGCGGTTGAGGCAATGAAACGCGGCGCGCGCGATTTCATTCCCAAGCCGTGGGACAACGAGCGGCTGCTCGCAATTATCCGAACGCAGATCGAGCTCGCCGGCGCGTTGCGCAAAGGCCGCCGGCTGGAAGCTGCCAACCAGCTTTTACGCGGCACGGCGCCAAACCTGATCGCCGAATCGCCGCGGATGCGACCTGTGCTCGAACTGATTTCACGCGTTGGTCCATCCGACGCGAACGTGCTCGTCACCGGTGAGAACGGCACGGGAAAAGGCCTGGTCGCGCAAGCGCTGCACGCGCTCTCGCCACGCGCGTCGCACAGCATGATCACCGTGAACATGGGCGGATTGTCGGAGACGCTGTTCGAGAGCGAATTATTCGGGCACGTGAAAGGCGCGTTCACCGACGCAAAGACAGATCGTGCCGGACGCTTCGAGCTTGCGGATGAGAGCACACTCTTCATGGACGAGATCGCGAATATCCCAATGAGCCAGCAGGCGAAGCTGCTGCGCGTGATCGAAACCGGGGAGTTCGAGCGCGTCGGTTCCTCCAAGACGTTGCACGCGAATGTGCGGATTGTTTCGGCGACGAACGCGAATCTGCTGGATGAAGTGGAAGCCGGTCGGTTCCGTCGCGACCTGCTTTTCCGCCTGAACACGATCGAAATCCATCTGCCGCCGCTGCGCGAACGCCGTGAAGACGTCATGCCGCTGGCGAACCATTTTCTGCGGCAGCATGCGAAGCGTTATCGCAAGGACTTGGCCGGATTTGACGAAAAAGCACGCGACGCACTGATGCGCCACGAGTTTCCTGGCAACGTGCGCGAGCTCGATCACGTCATCGAGCGCGCTGTGCTCATGGTGCACGGCAATCAGGTGAAGTCGAACGATCTTGGCCTAACGAGTGGACGCGACGATGCGCCGCGGCTGGAAGACATGAGCCTCGAAGACGTGGAAGCGTTTTTGATCAAGAAGGCGCTGGCGCGTTTCGATGGGAACGCGCGGAAAGCGGCCGAGGCGCTGGGGCTCAGCCGGAGCGCGTTTTATCGGCGGCTGCAGCAGTATGGGCTGTAGCGACTTCGGGTCGCAGGCGTCGTTCTGCGAATGAAAAGCCGCACGAAGCTGCGGCATCGGCTTTCGTTCGAGAACCGGTTGACGTGGCTGACGATCGGCGCCGCCGCGTTGCCGGCCTTCGTCGCGCTCGCGTTGCTCTGGTTCGGCGACTACAGCGCGAAGCTGCAGTGGACCCTGACGCTCGTTATCGCGCTGGCAGCGATATTCATCGGCACGACGCGAGAGCATGTCGTGCGGCCGTTGCAGACAATCACGAATCTCCTCGCCGCGCTGCGGGAAGGCGATTACTCGATCCGGGCCCGCGGCGCGCGCGAGAACGATGCCCTTGGCGAAGCGCTCCTCGAAATCAATTCGTTAGGCGAAACGCTCCGTGTGCAGCGTCTCGGCGCGTTCGAAGCGACGGCGTTGCTGCGCACGATTATGGCCGAGATCGACGTTGCGGTATTCACCTTCGACCCGGAACGGCGTTTGAGGCTCGTCAATCGCGCGGGTGAAAATCTTCTCGGTCAGCCGATCGACAAGTTGCTGGGCCGGCGGGCCGGCGATCTCGGCCTGGACGTTTGTCTCGAGGCGAACCAGGACGCGCCGTTGACGCTCACGTTTCCGGGAGGCTCCGGTCGCTGGGGTATTCGCCGCAGCTCATTCCGCGAACATGGTCTGCCGCACGAGCTGGTCGTGTTAACTGATTTGAGCCGGACATTACGGGAAGAAGAGCGCAACGCGTGGCAGCGACTCGTCCGCGTCATCGGGCACGAAATGAATAATTCGCTCGCGCCGATCAAGTCCATTGCGGGCAGTCTCGAGTCGCTGATCCGGCGCGACCCGGCGCCGGCAGATTGGCGGGACGACGCTCGCACCGGCCTCAACATTATCGCGACGCGCGCTGAATCGCTCAGCCGGTTCATGCAGGCCTACGCGAGACTGGCCCGCTTGCCGCCGCCGCAGAAAGAGCCGGTCAACATTGCCGAGCTCGTCCGCCGTGTCGCGACGTTGGAGACGCGACTACCCGTCACGGTTGCGCCGGGGCGCGACCTGACGATTGAAGCCGATGCGGCGCAGGTCGAGCAATTGCTGATCAACATCATTCACAATGCGGTGGACGCTGCCCTCGAGACCAACGGCACCGTCACAACGGGCTGGCGTGAAGCGGGCGAGTGCGTGGAAGTTTACGTTCGCGACACTGGCCCTGGCATCATGAATCCAACGAACCTCTTCGTGCCGTTCTTCACCACCAAACCGGGCGGCTCAGGTATCGGCCTTGCCTTGAGCCGACAGATCGCGGAGGCACATGGCGGCTCTCTCATCCTCGCTAACCGCAGCGGTCAGACTGGCTGCGAAGCGCTGCTGCGTTTGCCGAAAGAAGCGTAGACGAGGTCGTCCCGAAACCGGGACGGCAGAATCCCGGAATCGGCTTCAAATCTCGGGCCTCCCCAGAAAACCCGTAGCGACAAACTGCTTTCGCACAAGCAGTTACAACTTTGCGAAACCGGTTGGCACGGGCATTGCAATAGGAGCTCTCGCCAACGGAAAAGTTTTGAATCCAAAGCGGGTCTGACCCGCATCCCACCGGAAGAAAGTTTATGAAACCAACACCTCAGACGATGCAACCGCAGAGCCGACACGAGCTGATCTCGCACCGCCAGCGCATCAACGCGCCGGCAGTCGAGCAGAGCTTTCGCGCCGGATCGATCGACGAATTTAAGTCGCGCGGCGGCAAGTACACGCCCTCCTTCCGCGACCTGAGCGGTGGCTACTTTACCAACGAAGCGCCGCGCGCGTTCGCGACCGAAGCAGCGGTCTTCGGAGCGATCCTGCTCACGGTGATTGTGCCTCTGATTAACAGCGCGAGCGCCGTGATGCACCTCGTTCGGTCGTTCACTCTGTAAACGAAATTGCGGAGTTAATGCAGCGCAGTTCACAAGCGAAAGCCGAAAACACAATCGTGAGGCCAGCCGGATTCACGTCAACCGCCTCCGCCATGGACGTGCCGCGTCCAGACGTGGCGCGGAAGAAAAAGAAGAAGCGATTAATGATGATCGGCGGCGGCCTGCTCGCGTTGCTGGTTGTCACCTTCGGCTTGTCGCGGCTGAAGCCGGCGGTGCCGACGCTCGACCGCTCGACCGTGTGGATCGACACGGTGAAACGCGGGCCGATGGTTCGCCAGGTGCGCGGCCTCGGCACGCTCGTGCCGGAAGAGATTCGCTGGATCGCTGCGACTACCGACGCGCGGGTGGACAAGATCGTCGTCCGTCCTGGCGCGCACGTTGAGCCGGACACTGTGCTGGTTGAGTTAACCAGCCCCGAGGTTGAGCAGGCGGCGCATGACGCTGAATCGCAATATACCGCCGCCGAAGCGGAGCTGACGACGTTGAAAGCGACCCTGCAGCGCGAGTTGCTCGAGCAGGAAGCCAACGCCGCCAAGGTTCATTCGGAATTCCAGCAGGCAAAAATGGAAGACGAGACGAATGATAATCTCGCGAAGAACGGTCTGGTCGCCGATCTCGTGCGCAAGACTTCAAAGATCAAAGCGCAGGACCTCGCAGCGCGTGACGAAATCGAACAGAAGCGGCTCGAGTTCGCGCGCAACAACATTGAACCGCAAATCGCAGCCAAGCAGGCCGCCGTCGACCAGGCGAAAGCGAATGCCGCGTTGAAGAAAGAGCAGATGGAACAGCTGAAGGTGCGTGCCGGATTCACCGGCGTGTTGCAGCAGTTGCCGGTCGATGTCGGTCAGCAGGTGAAAGCCGGGACGAATATCGCGCGTGTTGCCGATCCGACGAAACTGAAGGCGCAGGTCAAAATCGCTGAGACACAGGCAAAGGATATCCAGATGAACCAGAAGGCGTCGATCGACACGCGCAACGGTGTGGTCGACGGGCACGTGATCCGCGTCGATCCCGCGGTCGAGCAGGGGACGGTCACGGTTGACGTGGCGCTTGATGGTCAATTGCCGAAAGGCGCGCGGCCCGATCTGAGCGTCGATGGCACAATCGAGCTCGAGCGGCTGGACAACGTCGTCTACGTCGGGCGCCCGGCATTTGGCCAGGAGAACAACACCGTCGGAATGTTCAAACTTCTGCCGAACAGCTCGGAAGCCGTGCGGACGCCCGTGAAGCTGGGACGCAGCTCCGTCAACACGATCGAAATCGTGAGCGGCCTCCAACCCGGAGACCAGGTCATTTTATCCGACACCAGCTCGATGGATGCGCACGATCGCATCCGCCTGAACTGAACCTTTCCTTAACCCACACCCACTAAACTATGGCAACCGAAACCACCACCGCCCCGTCGCGTGACGCTCACTCGAACGGCTCATCTACACTCATTCACCTGGACGGCGTCACGAAAGTGTTCCTCACCGACGAGGTCGAGACGCACGCGCTTTCCGGCATTCACCTCGACATTCGCACAGGCGAATACGTCTCAATTGCCGGGCCATCCGGCTGCGGGAAATCGACGCTGCTGTCGATCCTCGGCCTGCTCGACACGCCATCGGGCGGCAGCTACACGCTCAAAGGCACCGAGGTCGCGAACCTCTCGTTCCCGGAGCGCGCGCGCATTCGTAACCGCGAGATCGGATTTATCTTCCAGAGCTTCAATCTGATCGGCGATCTCACCGTTTACGAAAACGTCGAGCTCCCGCTGACCTATCGCGGAATGCCGGCCGGTGAGCGGAAACAGTTTGTCACCGAAGCGCTGGAGCGCGTCGGAATGGGACATCGCGCGAAGCATCTGCCGAGTCAGCTCTCCGGTGGTCAGCAACAGCGCGTCGCAGTGGCGCGCGCTCTTGCCGGTAAACCGGCGATCCTGCTCGCGGACGAACCGACGGGAAACCTCGACTCACGTAACGGCGAAGCGGTCATGGACCTGCTGAAGGAATTGCACGCCGCCGGCGCGACGATCTGCATGGTTACGCACGACCAGCGCTTCGCGGAGCACGCCGATCGCACGGTTCACCTGTTCGACGGACGAGTGGTCGAAGACCGGATGGCCGCGTAACGAGGCACTTCCATGTCCAGCCAGGTCGAGACGTCGCACGATCCCATGTCGTCGATGGCACGGCCGGGTTCCTCGAGTGCGCTACGGTTCACTCGGAATGAAAACCGAGAGTTGAGAGCCGCGGTCGTCATTTTGCTGCTGCTGGTCGCTCTCGCGGTTTTGTAGCTGCGCGCGATATGATCCAGGAGATCCGATTAGCGCTGCGAGCGCTGGCCAAGAGTCCGGCTTTCGCGTCGATCGCCATTCTCACGCTCGCTCTCGCGATCGGCGCGACAACAGCCGTCTTCACGATCGTCAACGCATTGTTGATTCGGCCGCTCCCGTTCAAAAACCCGCAGCAGCTCGTCCTCTTGTGGGAGGAGTTCTCGCAGCAGGGACTCGACCGGATCCCGGTCTCCGCGCCCGAGTATCTCGATTATCAAAAAGAGACACGCAGCTTCGATCAGATCGCCGCGTTCGATTACACGAGCTTCAGCCTCACGGTCGGCGATCTGCCCGAGGAGATTCCGGGCTCAGTCGTCTGGCCGAATCTTTTTCGCCTGCTCGGTGTTGCGCCGATTCGCGGCCGCGTCTTCACCCCGGAGGAAGTCGGTGAAGGGCACGATGATGTCGTCGTAATCAGCCAGCGTTTATGGCAGCGCCGCTTCAATTCCGATCCAGCAATCATCGGCAACAAACTCTCGATGAACGGCCGAACGTTCACGGTGGTCGGCGTGATGCCGGCCAGCTTCGAATTTCCGCTCCCGATCTTCGGCTTGCAGGGCGGACAGTTCGCGCAGCGCGCCGATATCTGGAAGCCGATCGCGTTCACCAAAGGCGAGCTGTCGTCGCGTGGCTCGCGCAGCTATGGGGTGATCGGGCGGTTGCGCAGCGGCGTGAGCGCGCGGCAGGCGCAGGCGGAAATCAACACGCTGACCGCAAACTGGACGCAGCGTTTTCAGGACAATTACACGAGTGGAACCGGCTTTGGCGCGAAGGTCTATCCGTTGCACGACCAGCTGGTCGGCCCGATGCGTGGCGGCCTGCTCATCCTGCTCGGCGCCGTCGGCTTCGTGCTGCTCATCGCGTGCGCAAATTTAACGACGATGCTGCTCGCACGCGCCAGCTGGCGCGAACGTGAGTTCGCGATCCGCTCCGCGCTTGGCGCCGGACCGTTGCGCGTGTTGCGGCAAGTGCTCACTGAAAGTGTGCTGCTCGCGGTGATCGGCGGAGTCGCGGGCGTGATGCTTGCGATCTGGGGAATCGATATTTTGCGCGCGCTTGGGGCGCAGACGGTGCCGCGCCTTCGCGAGGCAAATCTCGACACCACGGTGCTGTTCGTGACGCTCGCGGTCTCGATCGGCACAGGCATTCTTTTCGGCATCGCGCCGGCGATCGCCAGTGCGAAACCCGAACTGACGGAAGCGCTCAAGGAAGGCGGTCGCGGATCGACGAGCGGTCGGCGTCGCAACCGTCTCCGCAACGCGCTCGTGGTCGCGGAAATCGCCCTCGCGCTTGTGCTGCTCGTCAGCGCCGGATTGTTGATGAAGAGCTTCAGCCGTCTGCAGAACGTCAATCCCGGATTCGATCCCCACAACGTGCTGACGATGGAGTTTTCGTTGCCAGTGACGAAATATCCGCGTGGCAAGCCGGTGATCGATTTCTACAACGAGACGCTCCGACGCGTCAAAAATCTGCCCGGCGTGGAGGCGGCCGCGCTGACCACGATCCTCCCGCTCAGCGGAACGAACAGCGACAGTTCCTTCCACATCGAGGGCCGCGATTCGCGGGTGACAAAGGTGTTTCCGGACGAAGAGATCCGGGTCATCACGCCGGATTATTTTCGCGTCCTGAAAATGCCGATCCTGCAGGGCCGCGGCTTCACCGAAGCGGATAGCCCGGATGCGCCCGGTGTCGTAATCATCAACCGCGCGCTGGCGAAGAAGTATTGGCCTAACGAAGAGGCGCTCGGGAAGCGCATCAACTTCGATGATTCCGATCCGGCCAAGATCAAATGGATCACGATCGTCGGCATTGTCGGCGACATTCACCACCAGGGCCTCGATGTCGAACCGAAGCCGGAGTACTATCTGCCGCACGCGCAGCTGCCGTATCGGCAACTGGTTCTGGCGATTCGCAGCAAGCAGGATCCGCGCAACCTCACCTCAGCGATTCGCAACGAGCTGCATACGCTGGATCCGGAGCGGCCGGTTGCGAACATCCGAACACTCGAGCAGGTCGCGTCCGATTCGATTGCGCCGCGTCGGCTGTCGGTTGTGCTGCTCGGCGTTTTCGCCGGGGTCGCGCTGCTTCTCGCGGCCGTCGGCATTTACGGAGTGATGTCATTTCTCGTCGTGCAGCGCACGCACGAGATCGGCGTCCGCATGGCGCTCGGCGCGCAACGCGCAGACGTTCTGCGCCTCGTCATCGCTCGGGCTGTGAAGTTAATCATCGCCGGTACCGCGATCGGATTGTTCCTGGCAATCGGCAGCACGCGCGCGCTGGCGACATTGCTTTACCGGGTGAGCGCTTTCGATGCGGCGACCTTCGCGTTTGTGACAGTCATACTCGCAATGATCGCTTTGCTCGCCAGTTACATCCCCGCCCTTCGCGCAACTCGGGCCGATCCGATGCTCGCGCTCGGGCACAACGCCTGACCTGCCATGCACGATCTCCGCTACGCATTCCGAATGCTGCTGAAACACAAGGGTTTCGCCGCTGTCGCCATTCTTGCTCTGGCCCTCGGAATCGGTGCAAACACCGCGATCTTTAGCCTCGTCAACGGCGTTCTTCTGCGGCCGCTGCCATTTCCGAACGCGGAGCGGATTGTTTATTTCGAAGGGCTAAATCCGACCGCCGGAATTACCGAAAGCAACATTTCGTATCCCGATTTCACTGATTGGTCGCGGCAGACCGATATCTTTTCCAGCACGGCTGCTTATTACACGTCCAGCTCAAATCTCGGCGCTGACGGGGCTGAGCCGGAGCGTGTGCCTCGTGCCGGAGTGACGACTGGATTCTTCGCTGTGCTTGGGGTGCAGCCGGTGCTCGGCCGCGCTTTTGTCCCGGAAGACGATAAGCCGGAAACCGTGACGGTGGCAATTCTCAGCCACGGTTTATGGAAACGCCGTTTCGGTGCCGATCCATCGATCGTCGGCAAACAAGTCCAGATCAGCGGGCGAACTATTACGATCCTCGGAGTGATGCCGCCGGGATTTGAATTTCCCGAGCAAACCGAGATCTGGATGACGAGCGGAGTGAAGGCCTCCGAGGAACCGCGCGACAACCGCTCATGGCAAGCGATCGGCCGTCTCAATTCCGGGGTTGATCTCAAGCAGGCGCAGACCCGCATCAGCGCGATCAATGCCCAACACGCCAAGGAATTTCCCGACACGAACAAAGGCTGGGACGCCAATCTGTCGATTCTTCACGAACGGATGGTGCGTCAGATAAAACCGTCGCTCCTCGCGCTCCTCGGCGCGGTAGGCTTCGTCCTTCTGATCGCCTGCGCGAATGTGGCCAATCTTCTCCTCGCTCGCGGCGCCGCGCGTCGAAAGGAAATCGCGGTCCGCGCCGCGATGGGCGCCAGCCGCGGCCGAGTCGTCAGGCAAATGCTGACCGAAAGTATTTTGCTTTCCGCGATCGGCGGCATCGCGGGCCTGCTCCTAAGCATCTGGCTTACCGACTTGCTTCTTTCGATGCTTCCGGAAGGCGCGCCGCGAATGGACCAGGTTGGAATCGATTATCGCGTGCTCACTTTTGCGTTGGGTATCTCGGCGCTCACCGGCGTCCTGTTCGGCCTTGCGCCCGCCCTCCAGGCTTCCAAGCTGGATGTCAGCAGCTCACTTAAAGAAGGTGGTCGGACCGGCGAAGGTCATCGTCGCACCAGCGCGCGAAGCCTGTTGTTAATCGGCGAAGTCGCGCTCTCGCTCATTCTGCTCGTCGGCGCGGGTCTCCTTATTAAGAGCTTCTTGCGTCTCCAGGAAGTCCGTCCTGGTTTTAACGCCCACAATGTCCTCATCGCTTCAGTTGCGTTGCCCGGCGCGAAATACAACGAGCAGCAACGACCGGAATTTTTCCGCCAGCTTATCGAACGACTCCAAACGGCTCCTGGCGTGCAGGCCGCTGGCGGCGGGATCAATCTGCCGCTGGGCGCGAGCAATTACGCCATCGGCCGCGCCTTTATTCCAGAGGGCCGGCCACTCACGGTTGACGAAGCACACGACTCGAACTTCTCCACGATTACGGGCGATTATTTTCGCGCGCTGCAAATCCCGCTCCTCGCCGGCCGCATTTTCGAGCAACGGGACAACGCCGACGCGCCCAAAGTCGTCATCATCAACGAATTTGCGGCAAAACATTATTTCGGGTCGCCGGCCGCTGCGATCGGCAAGCGGCTCAGCGTTTGGCGGGACGAAAAATTCATGCGGCAAATCGTCGGCGTAGTCGGCGACACAAAGACGGGTGCCCTGGAGGCGGAGAGCGGCGCGCAACTTTACGTTCCGCATGCTCAGGATCCGCAATGGAATTTCATGGGCCTGGTGGTTCGCACAGCGGGCGATCCGGCGGCGTTCGCCACCACGCTGCGGCGGGAAGTTCAGGCCATCGACAAAGACCAGCCTATCTACAGCGTCCGCACCATGGACGACGTGGTCATGAACTCGTTAGGCACGCGTCGTGTATCGATGAAACTCTTTGCGGTGTTCGCCGGCGCGGCCTTGCTTCTCGCGGCCATCGGTATTTACGGTGTGATGGCTTATTCCGTGACCCAACGCACCCAGGAGATCGGGATCCGAATGGCGCTCGGCGCGCAGAAATCAGACGTTCTGCAGCTCATTGTCCGCCAGGGGATGATGCTGGCATCGATCGGAGTGGTCGTCGGGTTGATCGGCGCGTTTGCCCTCACGCGCGTGATGACGAGCCTGCTCTTCCACGTGCAGGCGCATGATCCGTTCACCTTCGCCGGAGTGGCCTTGCTGATCATTTTCGTCGCGCTTCTCGCGTGTTATGTGCCGGCGCGTCGTGCGGCGAGAGTGAATCCGCTCGTTGCGCTGGCAGCGAACTAGCGCACGAATGGTAATCTTGTGCACGACGTCCGCTATGCCGTGCAGATGCTGCTCAAGAGGCGCGCCACGCGGCGAAACACGATGTTGTCACCGTCAGTTTCACGCTCCTGATCTATGATTAAACTCCGACACGTCGAACGCAATTACCCGCTCGCGAAAGGCAAATTCTTTTACGTCCTGCGCGACATCAACCTCGACATTGCCGAGGGAGAATTCGTCTCGATCATGGGTCCGTCGGGCGCGGGCAAATCGTCGCTGCTCCACATTCTCGGCATGCACGACCACGCGTGGACCGGCGAATATTTCTTCGGCGAAGCTGCGGTGCATCATCTGAAAGCGAAGGAGCGCTCCGCGTTACGCAACGAGCAGATCGGATTCGTTTTTCAGCAATACCATTTGCTCGATGATCTGACCGTTTACGAGAACCTCGAGATCCCGCTCTCCTATCGGCAGGTGAGCAAAACGGAGCGCGCCGCCCTCGTTGCGGACACGCTCGACCGATTCTCGATCGTCGGCAAAAAGGACCTTTACCCGCGTCAGCTTTCCGGCGGTCAGCAGCAGCTCGTCGGCGTCGCGCGCGCGATCATTTCCAATCCGAAAGTGATCCTCGCGGACGAGCCGACCGGGAATCTGCATTCATCACAGGGCGAAGAAATCATGGAGCTGTTCCGCAAATTAAATCACGAAGGCACCACGATCGTGCAGGTGACGCACTCGGACAAAAACGCCAGCTATGGCAACCGCGTCATCCAGCTCCGCGACGGTTTCGTCGTCTCATGATCAGTGACTTCAAATTCGCGATTCGGACGCTGGCGAAAACACCCGCGTTTACGGCGATCGCCGTCGTGACGCTCGCGCTCGGCATCGGCGCCAACAGTACGATCTTCAGCGTAATCGACGCGGTGCTGCTCCGACCTCTGCCGTTTCCAAAACCGCACGAAATCGTCGCGATCTGGAGCAAAGTGACGAACGAATCAGAGCGCGAAACCGAGTCCTATCCGGACTTCGCCGATCTGCGCGACCAATCGCAGACGCTCGACAGCCTGACCGCCTATACCCAGGCGGGGGGCGTGCTTGGCAGCGGAAGCGACTCGCATGAAATATCCGGCGTCGCGATTACCTCCGACGTTTTTCGCGTGCTGCGCGTGCAGCCATTTCTCGGACGGGCCTTCACTCGCGAGGAGGACAACACGGACTCGCGCGTGGTCGTCTTCACCTACACGGCGTGGCAGCGCTACTTTAACGGCGATCGCAATCTGATCGGGCGACAGGTCCTGATGTCGCTCCGGCCGTACACGGTGATTGGCGTCATGCCGCCCGGGTTCCAGTTTCCGATCGGCGTGCGAAGCGAGTACCTGCAGCCGCTCGCGCCGCTGGTGCCTACTGAAATCAAAAACCGCGGCTCGCATTTTTTGCGAATGGTCGGCCGTCTCAAACCGGGCGTGACCGCGCGGCAGGCAACGGCGGAGCTGGCCGCGATCAGCGCGCGATTGGAACAGCAGTACCGCGACACGAATCTGAACCGCAGCAACTACGCGATCGCGTTTCACGACGACGTGGTAGGCGATGTGCGTCCGGCGTTGCTCACGATCGTCGCGGCAGTCATCGCCGTTCTGCTCATCGCGTGTGGCAACATTGCCAATCTCCTGCTCGCGCGCGCGACCGCGCGGCGGCGTGAAATCGCCATTCGTGCTGCACTTGGCGCAGGCCGGATTCAAATCGTACGTCAGTTGCTGGCGGAAGGCTTTGTTCTCGCCCTTGCAGGTGCCGGCGTCGGCCTGTTGCTCGCTGGGTGGGGGATCGATCTGTTGCGCGTGCTGAATCCGCGCGACGTGCCGCGTCTCGACGAAGTGCGAATCAACAGCGCCGTCGTCGTGTTCACGCTGATCACGGCGGGCGTAAGCACATTGCTGTTTGCGCTCGTGCCGGCGCTGCAACTTTCGCGCCCGAACGTCAGCGATGCGCTCCAGGAAGGAAATCGCGGTGGCGTCGGACCGGAGTCGCAGCGGCTGCGTCGGTTGCTGATCGTCGCGCAGGTGGCGCTCTCGGTGCTGCTGCTCGCCGGCGCCGGCTTGTTGATCAAGAGCTTCGGCAATCTCCGCGCGACAAACCCGGGCTTTGATCCGTCACGCGTGCTGACGGTGGAATTGACGCTGCCGCGTTCGAAATATTCCGATCCAGCGAAACAACTGCAGTTCTTCGATCAGCTTCTGCCGAAACTGCAGACCTTGCCCGGTGTGCAATCCGCCGGCGGCGCAACGCCACTCGCGTTTTCCGGCAACGACCGCGCGTCGTCGTTCTGGATTAGCGGCCGTCCGGATCCGGGCCAGGGGAATCACCCGAATGCATCGCATCTCACCGTCACGCCCGATTACTTCCGAACGATGCGCATTCCGTTGCTCGCCGGTCGCGCGTTTAACGCCCACGACACGAACAACTCCGCGCCGGTCGTGATCGTGAATGAAGAATTCGTGCGCAAGTTTTTCCCGAACGGCAACGCACTCGGCCAGCGCGTCGTGATCGATCGCAACGTTGAACCTCCACCGGCGCTCGAGATCGTCGGCGTCGTCGGCGGCACACGGCATGAATCGCTGGCCACACCGCCAATTCCCGAGTTCTACATTCCGACGACGCAGGAACCCGAACGGCGGATGAACATCGTCTTGCGCTCAGAAAAACCGGGCGGCCTCGACGCGGCGGTGCGGCGAGCGGTGCAGGAGATCGATGCCGATCTTTACGTGCCACAGTTGCGGCCCTTCGGACAACTGATCGGAGAAACCCTGGCGCAGCCGCGTTTTAACATGCTCTTGCTCGGCGCGTTCGCGGCGGTCGCGATGCTGCTTGCCGCGATCGGAATTTACGGCGTGATCGCCTACACCGTCGTGCAGCGGACGAAGGAAATCGGCATTCGCATGGCGCTCGGCGCGCAAAGGACGAACATGCTGACGATGATCCTGCGGCAGAGTCTTGGCGTCGTCGCGATTGGGCTGATGGTCGGAATCGTCGCCGCGCTTGCGCTGACGCGTTTAATGCAAAGTCTGCTTTATGGCGTGAGTGCGCACGACGTGTCGATTTACGCGAGCGTGCTGCTGCTGCTCAGCTTTGCGGCGTTGCTCGCGAGTTACTTCCCGGCACGACGGGCGATGCGGCTCGATCCGATGGTCGCGCTGCGGTATGAATAGCGGTGCGGCTGCCGCCCTGGTGGTGGCGCTGCTGGCCGGCAGTGCGGTCCGCGCGGCCGAAACGGTCGAGGAGCATGTCGACGAGACCTATCCGGTAGGCCCGGACGCGACACTGAGCATCGTAAATACCGACGGTAATATCCGGATCTACGCCGCCGACGTGTCGGAGGTTGAGATGCACGCGGTAAAAAGCGCATACTCGGCGGAGCGGTTACGCGAGATCGGTATCGACGTAAAGGCGAGCCGCACGTCGGTTGTCATCGACACCAAATTTCCCCCAAAGCTCACCGGATGGAGCCTCGCCGATCGTTCGGGCGTGGTGGAATACACGTTGATCGTGCCGATGAAAACCAGGATCACGCGCTGTGATCTCGTCAATGGCGAGGTGCTCATCGAAGGGCTGCAGGGCGGCAGCGCCAAGGCGCACCTCGTGAATGGCTGGCTGGCCGCTCACAATTCGTTCGCCGATCTCGATCTCTCACTCATCAACGGCAAACTCGACGTCGCATTCGATTGGTGGACAGACAAGAACTTCACCCTCAACGCGACGAGCGTGAACGGCGGCATCCGGTTGACCGCGCCGCCGGATGGTTCGGCTGACATTTCGGCGGAAACGCAGCACGGGAACATCGGAAGCAGCTTCGAGGAAGATGAGGAGCCGGAGAGCACCGGCAAGTCGGTTCAGGTGTCGGTCGGCGCTGGCGAAGGCGCCGAGATCGCGCTGCGCAGCACGAACGGAAATATCCGAATCGACAAATCGTACGAGCCTGGCTCGGATTGATGGTTCAGGACATTCGCTACGCAATGCGGATGCTGGTGAAGAGCCCCGGCTTCACCGCGGTTGCGTTTCTCGCCATCGCGCTCGGCATCGGTGTGAACACGACGATCTTCGGGATCGTCAACACGCTGCTGTTGAAGCCGCTCCCGGTGGCGCGCCCTGAGCAGCTCGTCATGGTCTATACGCTCGACGCGCGCAACGGCAAACAGGCGATGTCGTATCCGAACTACCGCGATTTCGCGGAGCAGAACGACGTGCTCAGCGGCCTTGCCGCCTACCAGTTCACGCCCATGGCGATGACGGCCGGCGGCGAGACGACGAACATTTTCGGGCAGCTTGCGAGCGGCAACTACTTCGCAGTTCTTCAAGTCCCGGCAGCGCTCGGCCGCACCTTCGCCCCGGGTGAAGACACGACGCCGAACGGCAACCCGGTGGTCGTCCTGTCGCATCGCTTTTGGAAGAAGCTGGGCGGAGACCGCGGGATTATCGGCACCGTCATCACGCTCAACGGCCGGCCGTTCACGATCATCGGCGTCGCGCCGGCGTCATTCACCGGCACTGATGTTGGCGTTGCGCCAGACGTGTGGGTGCCGTTTGCGATGCGTGGCTGGATCGCGCCCGGCAACGACTGGTACGACAACCGCCGCGCACTCTTCATCAACGCGATCGGGCGGCTGAAGCCGAACGTCACGTTGCAACAGGCGGAGGCGCAGTTGAAGACGATCGCGCGGCAGCTCGAACAGGCGTATCCGGAGTTCAACAAAGAGCGCTCGGTCACGCTCGATCCGCTGGAGCGCGCGAAGACGCAGGGACTCGGCGGGCCGAACAACGAGGGAGGCGTTCAAACCGTCTCGCTGCTGCTACTCTGCACCGCCGCGAGTATTTTGCTGATCGCGTGCGCGAACGTCGCCAATCTGATGCTGGCCCGTGCGACCACGCGGCAGCGCGAGATGGCGGTGCGGCTCGCGCTCGGCGCCGGGCGGCGGCGGATTATCCAGCAGCTGTTGACGGAAAGCGTGCTGCTTGCGTTGCTCGGCGGCATCGGCGGGATCGTCCTCGCCTACTGGTTCGGCGACGTATTGCTCTCGCTCCTGCCCGCCACGCCTGTGCCGCTCGCGTTGAATCCGCAACCCGACGCGCGCGTGCTGGTCTTCGCGCTTGCGCTGGCCATTCTGAGCGGCGTCATCTTCGGGCTCGCGCCCGCGGTACAGACGTCGCGCTGGGATTTGACCCAGGGCCTGCGCGAACGCGCGTCAACCGGCGGCGGCGCGAAGCGGTGGAGCTTGCGCAATCTGCTCGTGATCGTGCAGATCGGCGGATCGCTGCTGCTGCTGATCGCGTCAGGTCTTTTTCTCAAAGCATTTCACAAGGCGCAGGCGATCGATCCCGGGTTTCGGACGCAGAACCTCGCGCTTGTTTCGATTGATCTCAGTCTCGCCGGCTACGATCCGGTGCGCGGCAAGCATGTCGCACGGACGCTCCTGGAACAGGTGCGGCGTGATCCGCAGGTGTTAAGCGCCGATCTGGGGCAGGCGGTGCCGCTCGGCTTTAACAGCTATGGGAGGACGGTGTTCGTGCAAGGCGCGGGGAGCGATGCGAAAAGCGATGGCCGGATCGCGAGCGTGAGTGCGATCACGCCCGGCTATTTCAGCACGATGGCCATCCCGCTTCTGCGCGGGCGCGCGTTCACCGAGCAGGATTGCGAGCGGAACGTGCCGCAGGTCGCGATTGTCGACGAAACGATGGCGCGGCAGTTCTGGCCTGGACAGGAAGCGGTCGGCAAGCGCTTCCATTTTTTCCAGGAGAACTGGATCGAAGTCGTCGGCGTGACGCGGCCGGTGAAAGCGAACTCGCTGAGCGAGACGCCGACGCCACTCGTGTACGTGCCGATGACCAGCTCACCACTCGGCGGCGTGACCTTCTTTATTCATACCGCGGCGGCACCGGGCGCAGCGTTGGCATCGACGCACCGGCTGATTCGTGAATTCGACAACCACATCCCGATCATTTACGAAAAGACGATCGCCGATCATCTCGCGTTTGCGCTCTGGCCTTCGTGGATGGGCGCGATGCTGCTCGGCAGCTTCGGTCTCCTTGCGCTGGTTCTGGCCTCGATGGGCGTCTACGGCGTGATGGCCTACTCGGTAAACCAGCGGACACGCGAGCTCGGCATCCGCATCGCGCTCGGCGCGCAAAACGCCCAGGTGCTGGCGCTCGTCTTGCGGCAGGGGATGGCGCTGGCTGCGATCGGCCTTGCGCTCGGGCTGGTTCTCGCGATCGGCTCGACGCGGCTCGTCGGCGCGTTGCTCTACGGCGTCAATCCGAACGACCCGATTGTTTTCGGCCTCGTCACGGTGCTGCTGGGGGCGGCGGCGTTCGCAGCCTGTTATTTGCCGGCGCGGCGCGCGTTGAAGATCGACCCGGTCATCGCGCTGCGTTTCGAATAGCGATCGATCATCGCGCCCTCATCGCGTCTAGCGCCTGGTGATCGCGCTCCGCCTGAGCAAGCAGTCCGAGGCGGCGATAACACTCTTCGCGTTTTTGCAGCGCACCTGGTGTCGCGTTGATCGCGAGCGCATGGCTCAGCGAATCGACTGCCGCTACCCAGTCGCCACGCTGCATCTCGAGCTCACCGCGGTATTGCCACGCGGTCGAGAAATTCGGATCCACATCCGTGGCCTGCTTGATCTGAGCGAACGCTTCGTCGCCGCGGTTGAGCTTGGTCAGCGCATAGCTCGCCTCGGCGCACGCGCCGGCAGATTTCGCGTCGAGGTGCAACGCGTTCGCTGCGTCCTGCAAGGCGAGGTGCGGCTGCGCGATCTCATTTAACTGCCACGCGCGCGACACGTAGAGCTCCGCATTGTTGCGCTCTGCTGAAATCTCCGAATCCAGCCGGCTGATCGTCTCGAGAAATTCCGGCGACAACGAAGCGAGCCGGATAAATGGCTCGACGCCCAGCTTCTCGCATTCACCGGCTCGGCCGAGCCCGACCAGCGCGATTGCGGCGAAGAGCTTCGGCCGGGCCGCCCACGGCGCCAGCTTTGCGGCGCTCTCGGCGTCGTCGAGCGCCAGGTCGAAGTCATCGCTGCGCAGCAACAGCAGCGCGCGATCGCAAAGCAGGCCAAAATCCTGCGGCGAGAGGATCAGCCGCGCATCGAGCTCCCGGATATCGGCCAGCGACTTGCCGAGATTATCGAAAAGTTTTACAGCTCGAATCACCTCCGGATCGTCGGGCGCAACCGCGCGCGCCCGTCGAATGTCGGCCGCCGCGTCCTCCCACCGAT
>CADDYX010000012.1 GCA_902810735.1 Verrucomicrobiota bacterium
TCGCGATGCCCGGCATGTTGTGATGCTCAGCGAGCCAGAAGCGGTGATAACCCCAGCGCTCCGCGTGCTGCGCGAGATCGAGCGAATTGCGAAACGCGAGGGCAGCGTCGCCGCCTTCAATCACCGGTGACAGATCAAGGACTGAGAACCGCATCGCGCTAATCTAGCGGTAATCCGGCACCGCGTCCGCCCCAGCGGTTGATCCACTTGAATGATCGCATCGTGCGCGACCTCCGGCACCGTCACGTGATCGCCGCAACAACAGTATCGCCGGCGGCCGAAGCTCAGCGTTCGAAAGCGATATCCGGCCGCGGTGTGTGCGGCGTGAACAGGTTCTCTATGTAGCGCCGCGACCACGGAACTTCGACACTTCGCAGCCAATCGACGAATTCGCAGACGTTCAGTTGCTCATTCTCACTTAGCGCCGCGAATTCACGCTGCACGCGCTCAGGGACGTTGTCGCCGCGCGCCACGTAGCCTGTCGCTATAATGTTGAGCTTCGTTCGTGTCAGCGCATCGGGTTCATGCCAGGCGAGCCGAATCACGTTGGCGTTACGTTGCGGATCATCCGCATGGTTCTCGTCCGCTGAAGGCGGCGCGCTCGCGAGCGACTCCAATAGTGGATCCAGCTGTCGCAGATCTGCGTTCCAGATTACGGTAAAGAACTCCGCATCGACATGCTCATTGTGCTTAATAGCCGCGATCTGCGGCTGAAGGTGTTCGAGCAACTTGGACCGCAGCTCAGGATGCCGCTCCGCTAACAGCGCCGCAGCCGTAATCCACGACTGCATGAGTTCCGGAAACGACTCGACCACATCCCGGAGCGCGAGCTTTGTCGCGGCGTCGTATTTGCACAAGCTGAGCTCGAGTAAGCGTTGTTGCTCCTTCCTCCGCTCGGCTTTGCGTCGTTCACGGTCTTCTTGCTGCCGCTGCATCGCGGCCGGATCGAATACTGCCGTTGCATCGGGTTCATCCATCGCTTTCGATTTCGCATCCGCCTCGTTTGCGCGGCGGAATACGTCCAGCACTGCAGCGTTGATTCGCGCATCCTTGTAGCGAAGCGGATCCGATGCCGGCACGAGATGGTCGAGCACCACGGAGTAGCTTCCTTGATCTTGGGGGTTTTTCAGGATGTCGAGGAGCCGGCCGACCCATTTTTGTACCGCTGCTCGATCAGCGGGATTAGGAGGCGGTTCGGTCGCGACGAACTTAGCGTCATCGCTTGCGTAAACAGGGACGCCTACTTTCGGGAGCGGGTAGCGGTGTTTGATTCCGCTGCGCTCGGCCAGGCGCCGAAGCAGACTGCTGGCGAACGGCGCGACCGCTCCTGTATCGCGATCGAGACATTGGCCGCACGGTTCACCGAAGCTTAAAAGCTTCGTCTCCGGCCCGCCAGGCTTCATCCAAAACACACCGATGTCATCGGCCGACGACGAGCTCCCGCTACTCCAGGTCTTTGGTTCGTGCGCGATTCGGACGTGCTTGAGCCACCAAAGAATCTCGAACGTCTGCTGCGCGACGAGCTTGCGCAGCGGATGCAGATCAGTCTTCATCACCGCCTGCTGCAGTTCTTCTTTGGAGGGCGCGCCGACGACTTGTACCTCGGAGGTCAGAAGCGCTGATTGATATCCATCGAATTTCAGGATCGTGACGCCTTGTTCCGGTGGCGCGTACTCATTGCCGCTCACCCAGCGAATGCCGACCTCGCCGCTTGGCGGCGGCTTCGCGCTCGGGTCGTCTATTTTGAAGACAATGTCCTTCGCTTCTTTCGATACGCTCTCGTAGGCAAACGCCAGTGCCGCTTCCTGCGCCGGCATCTCCCACAAGCGGTCGAGTGGCGAGAGTGTCACCCGATCTTCCGTGTAATCCTGTTTGAGCGGCTCGATTTTGTCTGTCGACTGGAGGACCGCCTGCAGGATTTCCTCGTTGCTTTTCGCCTTCAACGAACCCTGATCCGCCGCGTACGCCGCCGTCGAACTCATGGCGAGCATAAGCGCGGCTACCACGGATATGCGGTGCCAAGCGAGTGGCCGATGCCGATCGCGCACGGACGGAGAATCGTCTGTGCCGCCGATGTGCGTCAATCAGCAAGCCGCCAAACCGTACCGGTTGCGCCGGGTTTGCGGTGGGTTTGCGCAGAGCGGTGTTGAAATCGCAGCGCGTGGGAGTGATTTGCGGCAGATGGCGTCCGACGCGCGGGGTTTAGGAGTACTTTGTGCGAAATCGCGTCAGGCGGCGCCGGTCTCGCGCTGTTTTCCGCAACTCCGTCTCAGACGCGGGGGGTTGGAGCTGTTTTGCGTGGCGCGCGGTCGCGCTTGTCGGTTTCGGGGCGGATTCGTGCCATGGCGCGGAGTTTCTCGGGATTTATGTTGCTCGAGTTCGGCGATTTGTGTCGCTTTGCGCGGCTCGAGGAACGCGGTGGCGCTATGACAAATATTCTCCCAGCTACAACTTACAATCTGCTCGATTTGGGCGGTAAAATGAAGGCGGGTCTGGCATTGCTCGGGGCCGGGCTTGGCATCACCGACCTGACGCCCGCGATGGTCACGGCGCAGATGAGTGCGGTGGAGTCGACGGACCAGATTTTCAATCAGAAGCGGTCGTTGCGAAGGGATGCGGGGACGGCGCTGCGGAGCGCGGATACGGCCGGTGAAGCGTTGTTGCTGAAAGCGATCAGCGTGCTGAAGCCGCACTTCGGCCAGCAGTGGAATTCGAAGTGGATTCCGGCAGGATTCACGGGCAATTCGATCGCGGTGCCGAGCACGATCACCAGCCGGACTGGTTTGCTGAAGTCGTTCGCGAAAGTGTTTACGGCTAATCCGACGTGGGAGGTGTCGACTGCGGATGTGCAGGTGACGGCGGCGCTGTTGGCGAGCGCGCAGGGGTTCGGTGACGGCGGCGAACAATCTGAATACCGCGCAGACGGTGGCGGACGACGCGAAGAGGGCGCGGGATACGGCGGATAGAACTCTGCGCAAGACGATGCGCGGGTTGATCGACCGGCTGTCGGGGCTGTTGAGCGGGAGTGATTCGCGCTGGACGCAATTTGGCTTGAACAAGCCGGATGCGCCGGCGACGCCGGCCGTGCCGCAGAACGTGCACGTGGTCGCGACCACCGGTCATAACCTGATGGCGACCTGCGACGCGGAGCCGCTGGCGACGAGTTTTCGCTGGCGCGTGAAGATCGTCGGCGCGGAGACGGAGTACGAGTTGAATGCGACGACGTCGGGACCGCTTGCGTTGCTGACTGGATTCACCGCCGGCCAAAACGTCGATGTGACCTGCGAGGCGGTGAACGGCGATAGCGCCAGCGTGGCAAGCGCGCCGGTGCAGGCGACGACGACTTAAACGTCGCGTCGTGGCGGACTGAGGCCGCGCTTTACGGCTTGCCTGCCTCGAGCCAGCCGTATGTCTCGGCGCGATGGTTGCGCAGCGCCTTCTGTTTCCATCGCTCGAACGCAGCAAGATTCGCCGGACGTTCGGAAGCGGGCCATTCGCGGCGCCGCAGGTACGTCCAGACGTAGGCGGGCATGAACTGCTGACGTTCTACTTCGAGTAGGGCTTCCCAGTAGGCGTCGTGCAGCTTTGCGTCTTTTGCTTTCAACTCGCTGTACGTCTTCGTGGCGGTGCTTCTCGCATCCACCTCTTCGCCGAAGGACGGGACGATCTCGCCCTGGGTGGGAGTCGGAAGGTGATGCTTCTCGTGGTAAGCGGTCGGCGCCACGAGGTAAGCGAGCCACATGATCGACGACTGGCGGTTCGGCTTATCGGGGTCGTAACGTAGAATGACACCGGGTTCAGCGTTCTTCGCAATGGCTCCGTGAAGTCCGAACCCGCCGAGCAGGGCGAGCAACAACACGCATCGCAGAAAGATCGACATCCCATTTCGTAACGCTTGCGCTCTGCGGGCGCAAACCGGTCGAAGCTCGGAAGCGGTTGAAGCGTGATGCAGCGCGCGGGAACGGCGGAAGCAGCTCGGTTTTCGCCGGATCTGCTCAGTCTCCGTTTCGCCGAGGTGCGGAGTTGCGCGGGTAGATAGGACGCGCGATGCGTTTTGCATGAACACGCATCGGTTTATCACCGCGCTCGTTGCGTCTGCCATCGTTCTCACGGCTCCGAGTTTCACTCGCGCCGACGATCTCGCGGACATCAAAACGCAGATCGCGCAGCGGCATGATGAGGCGGTGAAGCGCTTGCATGACTGGATCGCGCAGGTGTCGATCGCGGCGGAGGACCGCGGTTATCCGGCAGGGCCGGAATACATGGCGCAGCTCGCGCGCGATGCGGGGTTTCAGAAGGCGGAAGTGGTGCCGACGGAAGGCAAGCCCGGCGTGTTTGCAACGCTCGATGCGGGCGCGGCGAAAACGGTCGGCCTCTATTTCATGTACGATGTGAAGCAGTTCGATCCGAAGGAATGGACCTCCTCGCCCACCGATGCGCAGATTGTCGACAAGGAGGGTTTCGGAAAGGTGATCGTCGGGCGCGGGGCGGTGAACCAGAAGGGGCCGGAGTCGGCATTTCTGGCGGCGCTGCATGCGATCAAAGGCGCGGGGAAGAAGTTGCCGGTGAACCTCGTGCTCGTCGCGGAGGGTGAAGAGGAAATCGGTTCGCCGCACATCGGGACGATCGTTCGCAAGCCCGAAGTGGAAGCGGCATTGAAGAAATGCCTCGGCGTGTTCATGCCATCAGCGGCGCAGGATCCAGATGGAAACGTGACGGTAAGTCTCGGCGCGAAAGGCGTGATTGAGTGCCAGTTGATCTCGAGCGGCGAGAAATGGGGCCGCGGTCCGGCGAAGGACATTCACTCTTCGCTCAAGGCGATGGTCGACAGCCCGGTGTGGCGTCTGGTGCATGCGTTGAACACGCTGGTTTCGCCGGATGGCAACGACATCACGATCGAAAATTATCCGAAACCGCGCCCGCTCACCGCGGCTGAAAAAAAGATGATCGCTGATGTTTCGAAACAGCGAAATGAAGCGGAGATGAAAAAGCAATTTGGCGTGCAGCATTGGATCAATGATTTGCCGTTCGAACAGGCGGAGGAGCGGCTCGAATCGCAGCCGACGGTGAACATCGAAGGATTGGTTGCTGGTTACACCGGGCCCGGCGGTAAGACGGTGTTGCCGCATCGGGCGGAAGCGAAGCTCGATCTGCGGCTCGCGCCCGGTATGCACGCGCAGGATGCGTTCGCCGCGCTCAAAGCGCATCTGGCGAAGCACGGCTTCGGTGACATCGAGGTGAACATGAGCGGCGGCTACGATCCGACGACGAGTTCGCCGGACTCGCCGTTGATCAAGGCGCAGGTCGCGACTTACAAAGCGCGTGGAATCGATGCGTTACTCTGGCCGTGGAACGCGGGCTCATATCCGGGTTACATTTTCACCAATCCGCCGGTGAGCCTCGCGGCCGGTCACTTCGGACTCGGCTTCGGAACCGGTGCGCACGCGCCGGATGAGTATTACGTCATCGAGTCAACGAACCCGAAGGTGCAGGGCTATGATGGCGCGGTGATGTCGTTCGTGGAGTATCTCTACGAGCTGGCGAAGTAAGCGGCGTTACTCGTAACGCAGCGATGTGACGGGATCGACGCGGGTGGCGCGGCGCGCCGGGAAATAACCGGCCAGCAACGCAACGGCGACGAGGCCGAGCGGCACCGCGACGAACGTCAGCGGGTCGTGCACCGTGATTCCAAACAGCATGCTGGCGAGAAAGCGCGACAAGAAAAACGCTGCGAGCAGGCCGGCGGCGATGCCGAGGGCGGCGAGGCGGAAGGTTCGTCCCAAAATCAGTTGCAGAATGTTTGCGCGCGTGGCGCCGAGCGCAATCCGGATGCCGATTTCCTTGTAACGCTGCGTCACGAGGTAGGCGATCACGCCGTAAATGCCCAGGCAGGCGAGGGTGAGCGCGAACGCGGAAAAGATCGCGATCAACCAGGTGCGGAAGCGCGGCTGCGCGGTGGATTCGCGGATACGCGCATCCATCGTGTTGATCTTCACGACCGCGTTCGGATCGAGCGCGCGAATCGTGTTCCGCAACTCGGCCGAGATGCTGCCGCCGTTGCTTGAACGCACGACGAAGTTCAGGTCGCGCCCGACGAATTTCATAATCGGCGCCGGAACCTGCGGATAAGAAGCGTAGATCTCCATGTCCGGCTCCGCATCGAGCCGCGCGTGTTTGATGTTTCCGCAAACGCCGATAACCGACAGCCACTCGCTGGAATAGCGGATGCGTTTGCCGATCGGCGATTCGTTAGGCCAGAAACGCTTTGCCAGCAGCTCATTGACAATCGCAACGCCCGGGGTGTTCTCGCGATCCTGCTCGGAGAAATCGCGGCCCTGCTTGAGCGGAATGCCAAGCGCGGCGAAGTAGCCCGGACTGACCGGCCGGATTTGCGCGCTGTAACTGGTGTTCGGCGGCGGCGTGTAGCCTTCGACGTCAAAACCGTTGCCCCAGCTATTCCCGCCGAACGGGAGATGCGTCACCATCCCGATTGCGTCTGCGCCGGCAAGATTTCGAATGGCATCGAGTGCCTTGCGGTAAAACTGGACCATCTGCGGCGCGTCGGGGTAGCGGTCCTTGCCGAGCGCGAGATCGGCGATGATGACATGGGCCGGACGAAATCCGGGATCGGCATGCGTGAGCGCCGCAAAGCTGCGGATCATTAGCGCACAACAAGTCAGGAGAACGGCGGCGATCCCGATCTCGCCAAAGACAAGCGCCTGCCGAGTGCGTTCTGAACTCGTGGTCGTGCGCGTGGTTCCTTTCAGCACCGATTCGAAGCTCGCGCGGGACGCCGCGAACGCCGGCCCGAGGCCAAACAGAACCGCTGCCAGACCGGACACGGCAAACGCGAACGCGACTGACGGTGCGCTGATGTGGGCGCGGAGCAGTTCCGGCACGTTCTGCGTCGCGAATCCACGCAGCAAATCGAGCCCCCAGACGGCGAGCCCGATTCCGGCAACACCGCCGATGAGCGCGAGCAGTATCGACTCAGTGAGTAGTTGCGTGACCAGCCGTCCACGGCTGGCGCCGAGCGCCGCGCGAATTCCCATTTCGCTCTGGCGCGCACTGCCGCGGGCGAGGGAAAGATTGGCGACGTTGGCGCATGCGATCATTAACAAAAACGTGACCGCGCAAAGCAGCACGTAGAGCGGCGTGCGCAGCTCACCGGTCGTGAGCTCCTTCAGGCTGAGCGCGAAATAACGCCGGTTCGTCCGATCGTCCGGATCGTCAACGCGTGTGCCGAGCAGGCTCACTTCAGCATCGAGCTGCTGGCGCGTCACCCCGGCTTTGACTCGTCCGATGACGCGCAGAAAATGCGCGTCGGCCGCTTGCGCGAACATCTGATTGGTAAGGTCGACGGGCACAAAGAGCGCGGCGTCGGGCCCTTCGAACTCGAAGTTCTCCGGCAGCACGCCGACGATCGTGTACGGTTCGCCGTTCAATGTGATTGATTTACCGACCACGTCCGGTCCCGCGGTGAATTTTTTACGCCAGAGCGCGTGGCTTAGCACGACGACGTGCTGGTTCGCATCGGATGATGCGAAGGCGCGGCCGAGCTGCGGAACCGTGCGCAGCACCTGAAAAACGTTCGCTGGCACCATGCGCCCGATCACCAACTCCGGATCACCGCGTCCCGAGATCGTGAACCCGGTGCCGGTTGCAAACGAGAGGCTTTCGAACACCTGCGTTTGTTTTTGCCACGCGGTGAATTCCTTCGGCGAAAACGAGACGCGCGGCTCTTCCGGGATGCGTTGCCACAACGTGTAGAGACGCTCCGCTTCGGGGAAGCGCGGCCCTTCGAGCAGCACCGAATCGACGATCGCAAACATCAGCGCCGTGCTGCCGATGCCGAGCGCGAGGACCAACGTGACGGTCAGCGAAAAGGCAGGCGCTTTGCGAAGGGTGCGGAAGGCGAAGCGCACGTCCTGCAGGAATAATTCGAACCGATAGCCGCTGCGCGATTCGCGAACGCGTTCCTTGACTTGCTCGGCGCCTTCTAAATCGAGGAGTGCAGCGCGTCGCGCGTCCCGCTCGCTCAGCCCGTTCTTCATTTTCGCGGCAACGAGCAGCTCGAGATGCGAATTGAGCTCGTCGCTGAGATCACGTTCGACGGCTGACTTGCGGCTAACGTTGCGCCAGAGACTTGCAGCGCGATGGAACAATCGTCGCATTTATTCGTATCTCAGTGCGACGGTTGGATCGACGCGCGTCGCTTTGCGCGCCGGAAGGAACGAAGCGATTAGCGCCACCGCGGCGAGTAGAAGCGAGACGCTCGAGAAAGTGAGCGCGTCAGTAGGGGTAATTCCAAACAGCAGTCGGTGCATGAGGCGCGAGAGCGCGAGTGACGCGAGCAAGCCGATCGCAATGCCGCAGATTGTGAGCAGCATCGCGTTGCCGACGACGAGCCGCAGGATGTCGCCACGCGTGGCGCCGAGCGCGATGCGGACGCCGATTTCGCGGCGGCGCTGACCGACCGCGTAGCTCATCACGCCGTACAAACCCACCGCGCTGAGCACGAGCGCGGCGAGCGAGAAGGCGCCGATCAGCGCGAGGTTTAGCCGGCGCGGCGCAATCGATTCGTCGAACAGTGAATCAAGTGTGCGCCACGGACCGAGCGGCTGCTCGGGATCGATCTCGTGAATTGTTCGCGCGATTGCCGGCACGAGCAGGCGCGGGTCGGACGCGGTCTTGATCACGAAATCCATCGCGCGCAGCCATGGACCGGAGTCCTTCACGTCAATCTGCGTCCACGGCCGGTAAATCTCCGGAACGGGCGCTTCGTCGAGCGTGTCGTACTTCACGTGCCCGACAACGCCCACGATCTGCCGCCACGGTTCGTCCGCGCCTTCGAAACGCAATCTGCGCCCGATGACCGAAGCGGCCGATGCAGCGCCAAGGTTGCGCCGCACGAACTCGTCGTCGACGATCGCGACGCGAGGAGTGTCAGCGCCATCGTGCGCAGTGAATTCGCGACCGGCCAGCAAGCGCATGCCGAGCGAGCGGTGGTACGTCTCGCTTATCGCGAGCGTAATTGCCGACGGCAGTTGCGCCGCGCTCTTTGGCTCGGGTCTGCCTTCGACCTGGTAGCGCGTCTCCCTGTAACGGCCGAATGGGAACCCCGTAGCGATCGCTGCATTTGTGACGCCGGGCAGTTCGCGGAAGCGGCGTTCGGCTTCGCGCACGACGGCGATCGTCTGCTGTGGGTCGGGGTACTTTGCGTCCGGCAGACGGAGCCGAAATGTCAGGACATTTTGTGGATCGAAACCCGCATCATCATTCATCACGTGGCGAAAACTTTCGACGAGCAGTCCCGCGGCGATCAGCAGCGTGAGCGATAACGCGAGCTCGGTGATGATGAGAACATTCCGAAGCCGCGATGATCCTCCGCCCGCTGCTGTGCGGCCGCCGTTCTTCAGCGCCGCCTCGATGTCGGGGCGGGTTGCCTGGAGCGCGGGCGCGAGGCCGAAGAGGACGCCGCTGCCGATCGCGATCAGCGTCGTGGTCGCAACCACCACCCAATCAAGATGCACATCAGACACGCGCGGCAGGAGTGATTCCGGCGCGAACGCTTTGAGGAGATCGACTGCCCAAAACGCGAGCGTTACGCCGGCAGCGCCACCGATCAGCGCGAGCAGGAGCGATTCGGTCACGAGCAGGCGCACGACACGCATTCGCGATGCGCCAAGCGCGAGGCGCACAGCGATCTCGCGTTGGCGCGAAGTCGCGCGCGCGAGCGTCAGGTTAGCGACATTCGCGCAGGCGATGAACAACAGACAAACAACGCCCGCGGAAAGGACCGCGAGCGCCTGCGCGGTATTGCCGACGTAATCGGCGAGGAACGGGCGCACCTCGATCGGATTGCCGGTCGCTGTCTGAGGAAATTGCGCGGCGGATCGGCGCGCGAGCGTCTCCATTTCGGCGCGCGCTTCGCGGATCGCTACGCCGCGTTTGAGGCGCGCGGTAATTGCGATCGGATAGCCGCGGCCATTCGGATCGTTGAGCTGGATCGATGTGGCGCGTCCGCGCATCGCCTGCTCCAGCGGAATGAAAATGTCGTTGTTGTCGTTTGCGCGACCGTAGAAGTCGAATCCGCGCGGCATGACGCCAATCACCGTCCAGCTTTCGCTGTTGTACTGGACCGGCTTGCCGATCACCGCCGGGTCAGCGGCGAAATGTCTGCGCCACAACGGGTCACTGATTACCATCACACGCTCTCCGCCGCGCTTGTCTTCCGCGTCGGTAAAGAAGCGGCCGAGCTGCGGCGCGATGCGCAGGGTTGAGAAGAAACTCGCGGTGACGTAGCGGCCAAAAATCCGCTCCGGCTCGCCGCCGCCATTGATGATACCTCCCGCTGGAAGACGCGCCGCCATCTCCTCGAAGACCTGCTGCGCGGCGCGCCAGTCGCGGTAGTTTTCATACGGAACAGTCGCAAGCCAGCCGGTGTTCGTGAGCTCGCCGACCGCGACCAGCCGCTGCGGCTCGGGATACGGCAGCGACTTGAGCAGCACGCCGCGAACGATCGTGAAGATCGCCGTGGTCGCGCCGATGCCGAGCGCGAGCGCGACGATCGCAGTGATCGTGAACCCCGGTTTGCGCGCGAGGAGCCGAACTCCATAACGGGCGTCGTTTAGCACTGTCTCGAGACCGAACCCGCTGCGGCTCGCGCGAACTTCCTCCTTCACCTGCTCGATCCCGCCAAACTCGCGCAGCGCTTCGCTGCGGGCGCGCGCTTCGTCGATCCCGGAGCGTTGCTTGGCGCGCGTCGCGAGCTCGAGGTATGAGCCGAGCTCATCAGCGAGATCGCGTTCGACGTGGCGGCGTCCTGCGAAGTTGCGCCATAAGCTCGCGATGAAATTTACGAGGCGCACGCGTGGTTACTCGTAACGAAGCGCAACCGTCGGGTCGACGCGGGTCGCTTTGCGCGCGGGGATGTAGGTCGCGAGCAGCGCAACGGCAGCGAGGACCAGCGACACCGCCGTGAACGTCACCAGGTCGGTCGCATTGACTCCGAAGAGCAGGCTTTGCATCACGCGAGTCAGCGCGATCGAAGCGAGCACGCCGATCGCGACGCCGATCAGTGTGAGCAGCATGCCGTTGCCGAGCACCAGCCGCATGATGTCGCTGCGCGACGCGCCGAGCGCCATCCGGATGCCGATTTCGTGCGTCCGTTGCGCCGCGGAATAATTCATCACGCCGTAAAGCCCGACCGACGCGAGCACGAGCGCGACCGCCGCGAAGACGCCGAGCAGAAGCGTATCGAAGCGCGGGCGCGCGATCGATTTCGCAACCACAGCGTCCAGCGTGCGGACATCCGCTACTGGCTGGTCCGGATCGATCGCACGAATCTCTTTTTGGATGCTGGCAGCGAGCTGCATTGGATCGATCGCGCTGCGGACGATGAGCGTCATGAACGGATACGGCTCACGCGTGAGCGGCCAGTAAATCGCGGGATTCGGGTCGCGCTCGAGCGCCGTTTCGCGAATGTCGCCGACGACACCGATGATTTCGTCAACGGGCGGTTCGCCGACCGGCGCCCAGTTGATCACGACGCGTTTGCCGACCGCGTCCTCGTTCGGGAAAAAACGGCGCGCGAACGTCTCGTTCACGACAAGGACGCGCGAGCCGGGGCCATCATGCTCATCAAACGTGCGGCCTTTGACGAGCGGAATACCCATCGCGGCGAAGTATGCGCCTGAGATGACGCGCACCTCAGTGCCGGGTTCCTGCCCTGGCGCTGCCGCTGGCTGGCCGGCGATGGTGAAGCTGGTCGAAGATGCCAACCCGGTGAGCGGAAGGAAATTGATTGCGCCGATTGCCTTCACGCCGGGCAGCGTAGCGATGCGTTCCTGCGCCTGTTTGAAGAACGCAACGCGCTGCTGGTCTTCGCGATATTTAGCGCCCGGTAATTGGACGCGCATCGTCAGCACGCGATCGCTTTCGAATCCGGTTTTGACGCTGTGCAGGCGCATGAAGCTGCGGATCATCAACCCCGCACCGACGAGCAACACGAGCGCGAGCGACACTTCTGCGACAACAAAGGCGCTGCGCAACCTGCTGCGGGTACCGGTGCTGCCGCGCGAGCCTTCTTTCAGCGCCTCATTGACGTCGGCGCGGGATGATTGCATCGCCGGCACGAGCCCGAACGCGATCCCGGTAAGGAGCGAAATCGTGAAGGTAAATATCAGCACGCGCAGATCGATGCCGATCTCGTGCAGGCGCGGAATGCTGTCCGGTCCGAATGCGATCAGCAGTTCGACGCCCCAATACGCGAGCGCAATCCCAGCGATGCCGCCGCAGAGCGCGAGCAGGACGCTTTCTGTCAGCAGTTGCCGGATTAGCCGCATGCGACTGGCGCCGAGCGCCGCGCGCAATGCCAGCTCCCGCTGGCGCGACGCAGCACGCGCGAGAAGAAGGTTGGCGACATTCGCGCAGGCGATGAGCAAAACAAACGCAACGGCCCCGAGCAGCACGAGCAGGATCGGCCGAATGTCGCCGACGATCTGTTCGCGAATCGGCACGAGCGACACGCTCCAGCCCGTGTTGTAGGTCGGGTACTGCTGCTCGAGTTGCCGCGCGATGACATTCAGCTCCGCCTGCGCCTGTTCGAGAGTCACGCCGGGTGCGAGGCGAGCGACGCAGCGCAGAAACCGGCCACTGGTTTTGCGTTGATCAACCGCAGGATCGAGCGCGAGCGGCTTCCAGACCTGCACCTGATCGTTAAGAAAATGAAAGCCCGGCGGCATCACGCCGGTGATCGTGTAAGAGCGCCCGCTGATCGTGACCTGCTGACCGACGACAGCCGGATTGCCGCCGAAGCGCTCCTGCCAAAGTCTGTGGCTCAGGACCGCGACGAGAGTGGCGCCCGGCCGATCCTCATCTTCCGTGAGCCACCGACCGATCACCGGCTGCACGCCGAGTGCCGGAAAAAAGCCGGCGCTGACGAGCTGCGCGGGCACTTCGATCGGGTCGCCGGAGCCGGTGAAATTGAGCCGCGCGTCCCAAACCGCCGCGATTTTGTCGAACGACCGGCTGCGCTTTTGCCAATCGAGAAAATTCGCGGGCGCGACGACGTTCTGGTGATCCGGGTTTTGCGCGAAACGCTCCCACACCATCACCAGGCGGTCAGGATTTGCGTACTGCAGCGAACGGAGGAGCACGCCATTGATCACGCTGAAGATCGCGGTGTTTGCGCCGATCCCGAGTCCGAGCGCGACTACCGCCGTTAGTGTGAATCCAGGGCGTTTCAGGAGCGACCGCAGCGCATAACGAACGTCGCTGAATAGCGTCTCAATCGCGAAGCCAGCGCGGCCTTCGCGCACCCGCTCTTTCACTTGTTCGACGCCGCCGACCTTCACCAATGCTGCGCGCTGTGCGTCTTCTTTGTTCATTCCTTGTTTCATGTTTCGTTGTGTGAGCAGCTCGACGTACGAGCGCATCTCGTCGGTCAGTTGCGCCTCGATCCGGCGCTTGCCGGTGAGATTGCGGAAGAGGCTCCGGAGGTGATGCAGGAGACGCATTCCCGGTGATCAGGTCGCGCGCAGCGCAGTGGCAATCCCGAGCGAAATTCGCTGCCAGTCTTTGGTTTCGGTCTCGAGCTGGCGGCGTCCGGCCTTCGTCAGCATGTAATATTTCGCGCGCCGGTTATTTTCCGACTCGCCCCAGTACGCTTTCAGCCAGCCGGCTTCTTCCATCCGGTGCAGCGCGGGAAACAATGAGCCGGGCTTCACCTCAAACGTGCCGTCGGTGATTTGCCCGATTCGATTTGAGACGCCGAGGCCATGCAGCGGCTGGACGGACAACGCTTTCAAAATCAGGAGGTGCAGGGTGCCCTGGAGTAGATCGGCTTTCTTTCCCATCGTCGTATAGAATGTCTGTAGGACGCGCAGTCTTGCGGCCGTCGTATAGAATGTCAATACGAGAGTTTATGAGTCGGAATCAGCGGGCGCGCGCCCTGCAGGGTTGCGGTTGCGCAATCCGCGATACATCTACAGCGCCAGACAGTGGAGCAGCGTCATTTTACGCGTCGGGAGACGATCCGGTTGCTCGGTGCTACCGCCGCCGCAGCTGCACTGCCGATTGGCAGGTCGGACGCAGAGGTGGCGCGCGAATCCGATGCAATGCTGAGCCGTGCCATTCCCTCGAGCGGCGAAAAACTGCCGGTCATCGGCCTTGGCACCTATGCCGTGTTCGATGTTGATCCCGCTGGCGAATCGCCGCTCGCCCCGGTGCTCAGCGAATTTGTAAAACTCGGCGGCCGCGCGGTTGATTCGTCGCCAATGTATGGACGCGCCGAGCAGGTGGTCGGCGATCTCTCGTCGACGCTGAAGCTGCGCGATTCGCTTTTTCTCGCGACCAAAGTCTGGACGCGCGGGAAAGAGGCTGGCGTGCAGTCGATGGAGCGCTCGTTTGCGCGGATGCAGACGAAGCGGATCGACTTGATGCAGGTGCACAATCTTGTCGATGTGCAGACGCATCTCGCGAGTTTGCGCGAGTGGAAGGAGCAGGGGCGAATCCGCTACATCGGCATCACGCATTACAACTCCAGCTCGTATCCCGAGATCGAGCGGCTGCTCCGGTCGGAGCGGCTCGATTTCCTACAGATCAATTACTCGTTAGGCGAGCGCGAAGCGGAGCAGCGCGTCCTGCCGCTCGCGCAGGAGCGCGGCGTCGCGGTGTTAATTAACCGGCCGTTCGGCGCCGGCGATCTGTTCGCGCAGATCCGCGGAAAGCCGTTGCCCGATTTTGCGCGCGAATGCGACTGCACGTCGTGGGCGCAGTTCATGTTGAAATGGATCGTCGCGCATCCGGCGGTGACCTGCGCCATCCCGGCGACGAGCAAGCTCCATCATCTCCGCGACAACATGCGCGCCGGTGTCGGACGTTTGCCCGATCCGGCAATGCGCAGACGAATGGCTGAGGTAATCTAAGCGCCGATCATAGCGACGGCGACACGGAGAGCCGCTGCCTCATCCGCGATACCGCGCAATGCGGTGACGAGCTCCGGCGTTTGCACATCGAAAGCGACGGCCGGCCGCGCGACATCATCGCGATCGCCGAGGCCCGCATCTTTCAGCGCATGCAGGCGCGCCTGAATGAGGCTCCGGATCTGATCTGCATTGTCGATTCCGCGAAACCAAGCGGTATGCAGATCGGCCGTCGATTCCTTTTTGTCCGATGTCGAGCCGCCTCCGCCGGCCGTATCGACGCGCAGGTCCGCGATCCCGATCGCGCGCTGGATCGGCCCCTGCGAAATGGAGATGTTCTGGATGTTCGCAAAGGTAACGGTCATCTCGCGCACGTTCAGGATGCCTTCACGAACGCGGAGGCTGCGATCCGTTACCACGTACCACCGCTGCTCGAAATCGAGCCGAACCAGCGCGAGCGCGAAAAGTCGCAGCACGATGACTGCTCCGACCGCGAATGCCGGCAGCGTGAAGAGAATGCCGACGAGCGCGTCGTGCTTCGCTTTGGCTTTCATCGCGATAATCAATGGCACGATCAGCATCGGCAGAATCGATAGAAAGGCAGCGAGCGTTTTGAATCCCCACAGCACAAACAGGTACTTGTAGAAATTCGGCGCGGCTGTGAACACGCGCGCCGCGTGCTCATCGCCAGGCGGCGCCTCGGGCATCGGCGGGATGCGAAGGAGCCGTTCGGCCCACGAGCGGAATGCGTTATACATGTCGCTGCTCGATCGCCTCTCGGGTCCGGCGGAGCTCGTCGCGGATCTGATCCAGCACGGCCAGGATTTCCGCTGCCGGCTCCGGCGATGTTGCGCTCGACGGCGAACTTGCCGCGGCAGCGGAATGGTAGCCGCGCATTCGGGTATAAAGAAAATCGCGAATCGCTTCGAATTCTTTAAAGCCTTCGATGACGAGCTCGGCGCCGCTCGACCCGGAGGCGGTCTGAATCTGAATATCTGCGAGGCCGAGCCAGCGCTGCAGTATTCCGGAGCGGAGATGAATGTCCTGGATCCGCGCATAGGTGAGGTTCACCTCGCGCCGGAATAGAATGCCGACGCGCATGTGAATTCCCTCGGAGTCGAAGCGGTAACGCAGCGTGTGATAACGAAAATAGAGATACGGCAGCACAAACACGATCGCCGGTCCGGTAAAAACCGCCCGAATCAGATACAGCGTCCAGAGTGCCGGTTCCGGCCGCTCGAGCGCGGCGATTTGCTCAGCAGTCAGGGTTGTCGTGTTTGCGGTGATGCTGCCGTTTTAAGACTGCGCGGAACGCAAACGCGAGCATGTTCACAGCTGATAATGAACTGCCGCGCATGTGTGATTCTGTTCGGCCTCGTCACCAGCGTCGTCGCGCAGCAGGCGCAGACTGAACAGGACGAATACACGCAGTACGAGCTGCTCGCGCCCGAGACGGCATCGTTCAAGATCACGTATGAAGTGACCGCCACCACGCCGGGCGCGAAGGCGTTCTGGAATCCGATCCGTAAAGGAAGCGTCGCAAGTGACGAGGCGGTGTTCGACATGATGACCGGCGCGCCGCTGAAGTTCGAGCAGGTGAATGGCGCGACCGCGAAGGAGCACGGGCTCGCTGACGCGGACGTCGGCAGCGATTACATCGAAGTACATCTCGCGCGAGCCGTGCCGCCCGACGGTGGACAAGCGCGAATTCGAATCGTCAAGACGTACAAAGATCCGCAGAGTTATCGGCGAGACGGCGATGCGATCGTGTTTGACCGGCCGCTTGGAATTCGACGCAACGCGATCGTGCTGCCCACCGGATTTCAACTTCTTGAATGCAATGTGCCGTCGCAGATCCTCTGCGATTCTGAGGGTCGCATTCGCGTTAGCTTCATGCATCAGGGACCCGGACCGGCGGCGCTCGTGTTGAAAGCAAAGGCCGGCGCGCAAACGGGCGATGCGGCAAAGCCCCGGCCGCTGAGTGACAAACCGGGTTGGGAACCGCCGCCAATGCAGGCCGCCACGGAACGCGAGCGGCTAACAGAACGCGCGCACCAGGACCGCGAGATCGTCTATTTCTTGCAATCGCCGGAGTCGCACAGGTTCGCGCTTTACCACGACTACACCGAGTCGCGCGAAGGCACGGACAAGTATCTGAACGTTGTGCGGAGCGGAAGCACGGTGGCTGAGCCGTCGGGGAAAATTCTCGATACCGGCGAGCGGTTGAAAGCGGAGGTGTTGACCGGCGCGAGATTGACGGAAGCGCGCATCGATCCGGGCGAGGAGAAGATCGCGCCGGACCAGCAGGTGGTCGTTTTCCGTTTTCCGGCGGTGAAAGGCGGGCAGTCGCTGCGGTTGCGGATGACGGAGACGTACATCGCGCCGGAGAGTTACCGGCTCGACGGCGACGAGCTGGTGTTTGACCGCAGCTTCGGTCGGCCGCGAAATGCGGTCGTGCTTCCGCGCGGCTGGTATCTTACGGCGTCGTCGATTCCCGCCGTGATCACGCAGACGCCGGATGGGTTGACGCGTTTGGAATACGTGAACGGCCGGCCAGACGCGATCGGCGTTCTGATCAGAGCCAAAAGGATCGCGAAGACAACAACGCGATAGCGAAGCGGAGCACGCAGGACATTCGCGCAGAGGGATTTGCAGCAGCAGAGCTGCTGTTACTTTTTTTACGCAAAAACGCACTTGCGCGCCCGGCTTTTGTCGTCGATATGGGGCGTCCCCCATGACAAAAAGCCTCGTTGTGACACTCGTCGGCGCTGCTGCAACGGCAGCGTTTTTCACCCAGATCCAAGCTCAGGCGGCGCAGCGCGCGAACCACGCGCCAGCAACGAAGAACCAGCCGCAATTCACGTTCACCGATGCGTCAGGCAAGAAGACGTCGGTGAATGTGGTGGAGGATTACCAGCCGAATAAAATTCAGCAGGCGGCGAAACGAGATGGTCTCGACCCGCGCCTCGCGCGCGCGGCGACAATCGCGCAGGAGCGCGCAAATGCGCATTCACGGCGCAAATGCTGGGCTTACGTGAAGGACGCATTGCTCGCGTCTGGTGTTGTTTCGTCGCGGCCGGAAACAGAATTCGCGAAACAGGCCGGCGAAGAGCTCGTGCACAAGTATGGCTTCAAGAAGCTGTCGGTGCGCGATCCGTACAAAGCGCCGGTCGGATCGGTGCTCGTTTACACCGCGAAAAACGCGCCCGGGCACGTCGAGATTCGGACGCAGGATGGATTCGTGAGCGACTTCAAATCGAAGACTCCATCACCGCGTCCGCTCGTCGGCATCTTCGCAAAATCGTAGCCCTGCGAAAAACGAGTTGCGCCGTTGGCACTGGTTGTGCATAAAAGGCACTCCCGTGCGCAAATTTATCCTTTTTACAGTTCTTGCTTGTTGCTGCGCTGCCGCCGCGAGCGTTCATGCACTGCCCGCTCCGAAGCCAATAGTGCGGCCGATCCACTCGTCGAAGTTCGTCTACCGCGACGTTTCTGGAACGCAAGAAACGGCGGAGGTCGTGACGACGTATCAGCCGGACAAGATCGTTCGTCCGTACGCGAGAGTCGATCGACGCATCAACCCAGGTCTGATGCGCGCGGCGACGATCGCGCAGGAACGCGCGCGTGCCCATTCACGCTCGATGTGCTGGCATTACGTGAAGGAAGCGCTTCTCGCGGCCGGTGTGATCGATTCGCGGCCGAAGACGGAATACGCGAAAGAAGCCGCCGCAGAGCTCGTCAACGTTTACGGGTTCAAGAAGCTTGCCGTCCGCGATCCGTATGCGGCGCCGGTCGGCTCGGTGCTGGTCTACGGCTCACGCCGTGCGGCGGGGCATGTCGAGATTCGCACGCGCGATGGTTTTGTGAGCGACTTCCGCTCAAAAACTCCGTCGCGTCGTCCACTGCTCGGCGTCTACGCGAAGTCGTAGCGTTCGCGCGTTACTGTTTCAGCGCGAGACCAGTTTCGCGTTCAGCCGGATTTCGGTGCCGGTGAGTGCCTTCGAAACCGGGCAACCGGTCTTCGTCTTTTCCGCCTGCTCGTGAAAGGCGCGGTCGTCGATTCCCGGCACGTCGGATTCATTCTGTAGTTCGATACTGGTGATTCGCGGTCCGCTGTCGGTCGACTCGAGTTTCACATTCGCCGTCGTCGTGACGCGGGTCGCCGGATGACCAGCTTTTTCCAGATTCGCGGAGAGCGCCATCGAGAAACAACCGGCGAGCGCGGCGCCGATCAACTCCTCGGGGTTTGTGCCGCTGCCGTTTTCAAAACGCGACGTGAAGGAGAAGGGACCCTCGTACGCGCCGCTTCCGAGTTTCATACTTCCGCTGCCGCCTTTGAGTGTTCCGTTCCAAACAGCTGATCCAGTTCGTGTAGCCATGGTGTGTCTATGATTCGGCGACCGCGCCCGATCGGATGCCCAGCCGAACTCGCGGTGCCGCACGAATCGGTGGCAGGAGGATCGAATGAAATTACGAACGTATCTCGCTGCGCTCGCGCCGCTGGCTCTCGCAAGCTGCGTCGTCGAGCGGCCCGTGCCGGTCACGACCACGACCGTGCAGACTGACGTTGCGGCGCCCGTCGCGACTGGAGAGATTGTTGTTGCTCAACCGCCGCCGCCCGTTCGGATCGAGACCCGCACCGTCGCGCCCGGCCCGAACTACGTCTGGCACGCAGGGCATTGGCGCTGGACCGGCACAACGTACGCGTGGGTGCCTGGCCATTGGGTGGTACGTCCGCGCGTCGCCGCCATTTGGGTCGAAGGCCATTGGGCGCGCCGGCCGACCGGCTGGGTCTGGGTCGAAGGCCACTGGCGCTAACCGTAACGTCAGCTGCGTAAACGCTGCGGCCGACGGACGAACTCGGCCCGGAAAGGCGGCGTCGTGTCAGGCGCAAAGCCGTGCCGCATGATGTTTTCGGTCACGACACGCGGAATCACGAAATTCAGCAGGTAATCGGTGCCGCCCGCTTTCGTCCCGCCGCCGCTCATTTTGAATCCGCCGAACGGATGGCGGCCGACTACTGCGCCAGTGCATGAGCGGTTCACGTAAACGTTGCCTGCTTCGAGCTCCGCTTTGACGTGCTCGATGTTCGCCGGACTGCGCGAGAAGAAGCCCGCCGTGAGCGCGTATTTCGTGTTGTTCGCGACGCGGATCGCCTCGTCGAGATCGCGCACTTTGATGACGCTGAGCACGGGCCCGAAAATCTCCTCCTGCGCAAGGCGCCCGTCCGGCTTCACGTCGGTAAAGATCGTGGGCGCGATGAAATAGCCTTCGCTCGGGACGTTCGTGGCCTGATACGCGAGCGTCGCTTCCGTCTTGCCGTGCTCGATCCGTTCCTTGATTCGTTGGTAAGCTTTTTCGTCAATCACCGGACCGACGGTGATGCCGGGCTCTTCCGGATTTCCGAAGCGCAGACTCGCGGTCGCGGCGATGAGCCGTTGAACAACGCGGTCGTAATTCTCTTCCAGCACGATTAGTCGCGAGCAGGCTGAACATTTCTGCCCCTGATATCCGAACGCGGAGTAGACGGTGTCGACAATAGTCTCGTCGAGATCGGCATCAGAATCGACGATCACCGCGTTCTTTCCGCCCATCTCGCAGACCACGCGTTTGAGTTCGCGCTGCGCTTCGTGGGTTTTGCCGGCCGATTCCCAAATCTTCAGCCCGACCTCGCGCGAGCCGGTGAATGCGATCATCACCACGTCGGGATGATCGACCATGTAGGCGCCCATCACCGAGCCGCGGCCGTTTAGATAGTTGAGCACGCCGTGAGGCACGCCTGCTTCTTCGAACATTTCCATCAACAAAGCGCCGCAGATCGCGGAGGGCTCCGCCGGTTTCATGATCACGGTGTTGCCGGTGACGAGCGCGGCCGAAACCATGCCGGTGAGGATCGCGATCGGGAAATTCCACGGCGCGATCACGAGTGCGACGCCGCGCGGCCAGTAATGCTGGTAGCTCTCTTCGCCGGGTACGTGTTGCGTCAGTCGCGCGCGCCCAAGAATTCGCATCTGCTGCGCGTAAAAGAGGAGGAAATCGATCGCCTCGCGAATGTCGCCATCCGCTTCGGCCCACGGCTTGCCGACTTCGTAAACCTCGATGGCGGACAGTTCGAAGCGTCGGCGGTCCATGATCTCCGCGACGCGTTCCAGCAGTTGCGCGCGATGCTCGACACTCACCCGGCACCAATCTTGGAACGCAGCCTTCGCTGCTTTCACCGCGCGGTCCGCCTCAGCGATGTCGGCCTCCGCGATGTAGCCGACCACCTCGCTGGGTTTACTCGGGTTTACCGACGGCAAGAACTTCTCCGTCCAAACCTTTTCGCCATCAATGAACAGCGGGTATTTCTGCCCGAAGCGCGCGCGCACGTCGCGAAGAGCGGCGCGCATCTTCTCCTGGTTATCGGCATGCACGAAATTGACGAGCGGCGCATTCTCGTAGCTGTCGCCCGGCGGCGTTTCGCGCGTTCCGGCGCCATTTCGCGAATGCGCCACCGCAATCGGTCTGTCATACAGCGCGGGCGCGGGAGTTACGCCATTCGTGAGCGTCCGCGGATCGCGCAACAGCGCGACTTCCGACGCGTTGTCGGAAAACTTCGCGCGCAAAAATCCTTCGTTCGAAGTGTTCTCGAGCAACCGCCGCACGAGATACGACATACCGGGCAGCAGCTCGCCGACAGGCGAATACTCACGCACCCGGTATCCCATCTCGACCAGGGCGCGCTTGATCGGATTCGCCATCCCGTAGAGCAGCTGAAATTCGAGCCGGCTCTTCTCGATGCCTAACGAATCGGCGTACGCCATGGCGTGCGCGATGCTGCGCACGTTGTGCGAACCGAACGCCGAGGTGACGATCGATTCGTTATCGAGCAGGACACGCGTGCAGGTCTCGTAATTCGCGTCGCTCTCCGGCTTCTGCAGCCAGACCGGAACGCGCCAGCCATTCTGCGATGCCTTGATTTTCTCGTAGTCCCAATACGCGCCTTTCACCAGGCGGACAGTGAAACGCGTGCCGCGGGCGCGCCCCCACGTGATCAGGTCGCGCAGATCTTTTTCGGCATCGCGGAGGTACGCCTGGATGACAATGCCGGCGTGCGGCCAATCGCGCAGCTCCGGTTCGTCCATCAGCGTGCGGAACAGCTCGAGCGTCGTGTTTTTGTGCGCGTAGCTCTCCATGTCGAAATTCACAAACGCGCCGAGCTCGCGCGCGCGCCGCAGGATCGGCCGCAGCTTCGGCGCGAGATGCGCGATCGCGTCCGCCGGGTCGGCGGGATTCATCTGCGAGTAGAGCGCGGAAATTTTAACCGACACATTGACGACCGGGAAGAGCTCGCCGTGGCGGCCTAACGGATCAGTCCAGCCGCGGGTCTGAGCGGCGAGGCCTTCGAGCAATTCCAAACACCGCGTGCCGTATTCGTTCGTCTCCTCCTCGCTCACGACCGCTTCGCCTAACAAGTCGACGGTGAAGCCGATCCGCTGCTTGCGGCGTTTGCGCAGCGTCTTCATCACGTCATCTGGGTTGCGACCGGCAATGAACTGCCGCGCCATCCCCGACACATTCCAGCGCATGACCGGCCCGGCGATCCAAGGCACGATCCGCGCCGCGCGAATCCCGGTTTTCATCAGCGGCGCGATCCCGTTCTGCAAACCGCCGAGATATTCCTCGAAGTGCTGCACGATATCGGTCGAGCGATGCAGCGAAGCGAGCACGTCGACAAAGCGAAACATCTGCACCTTGAACTGCTCGTCCCGCATCGAGAACTCCATCATCCGCTGGTAAAAGCCGGACCGGGTGAGGATCGATTCCGGGTGCCGGTCGACGAGATCGAAGATCTGCTGGCCGCGGCGTTCTACTTCGGTCTGCAGCGAATTCATGGGCGAGAATAATGCCGCGCATCGCATTCGGCAAAGCGCTGAAGAGCGGCTACAGTCGCGCCTTCAATGCCGGCGAAATCACGACGCGGTCTACTGGTGATCGCGGCTTTCAAATTGCTCAACGCGGCGCTGCTCGTTCTCGCCACTTTTGGAATCGTGCACCTGTTTCACAAAAACGTGGCGCACCACACCGAGAGCTGGCTCGATTTTTTTCGCATCGATACCGACAATGAGCTTGTCGGCGCGGTGTTGTGGCGGTTGCGGCTCGTCCACACGCATCAACTGAAAGAACTCGCAGCGCTCAGTTCGTTCTACGCCGCGCTTTTTTTTACCGAAGGCGTCGGGCTCGCGCTGAAGCAGCGCTGGGCCGAGTACCTCACGCTCGTTGCAACCGGTCTGTTCATCCCGGTCGAGCTTTACGAATTGTGGAAACAACCCGGTGCCGCGAAGGCCATTCTGCTAGTGATCAACTTGTGTGTGCTCGCCTATCTGGCGTGGGTAGTCAGAGAGAATAATCGGTAGCGGAAATTCTTCGCGCAACACACCCGCAAACCCGCGGCGAATTCCGAAGTTTCATTGCTGGTGAGAGGAACGAGACAATGAAATTAAAAGAGCGAATTCAGGAACTTGCGGCAGCGGGCTACATTCTTTTGTGGCTTCTTGGAGTGCCGATTCCGGTGCTGCTTTTGTTTTTTCTGCTGCGCGGTTGCACATAGAGGTTAGGGCGCTAGTAGAGGGGATCGGCCTGGCGGAGGCCTGAGCAACAGCTCTCGCTTTTAGCCAGGCGGTCTTTTGTACAGTCAAGACGTGGAGCGCTACGATTTCGCAAGCGACAACACGGCGGGGATGGCGCCGGCTGCATCGCGCGCGCTCCATGAAGCAAACGCCGGCACTGCAGCATCCTACGGCGAGGATCGCTGGACAAAGCGTCTGCGCGAGCTGGTGCAGGAACTCTTCGAGAACGATTGCGAAGTGTTTCTCGCCTTCAACGGCACGGCGGCGAATTCGCTGGCGCTGGCGCAAATGTGCCGGTCCTTCGATTGCGTCTTCTGCCACGAACGCGCGCACATCCAGACCGATGAATGCGGCGCGCCGGAATTTTTCTCCGGAGGCGCGAAGCTCATCTCAACCACGGGGCCGAACGGTAAACTCGACCTCAATCAAGTAGCTGCCGCGCTCGCAAAGTACCGCGATGTGCATTCATCGAAGCCGCGCGTGATCAGCGTCACGCAAGCGACCGAGCTCGGCACGATCTACACGCGTGATGAGCTGGCGCAGATCGCGGAGTTCGCGCGCGCGCGTTCGCTGCTGCTGCACATGGATGGAGCGCGATTCGCGAATGCGATTGCGGCGCTCGGCTGCGCGCCGAAATCGATCACGTGGGAGCTCGGCTTCGACGTGCTCTGCTTCGGCGGAATCAAGAATGGCGCAGCGGTCGGCGATCTGGTTGTTTTTTTCAGTCGAGAGCTCGCACGCGATTTCGATTATCGAGTCAAACAGGCGGGGCAGCTCGCATCGAAATCACGCTTTCTCGCGGCGCCCTGGATCGCGCTGCTCGAGACCGGCACGTGGCTGGAGAATGCACGTCGCGCGAACAACTCCGCCGATTTGCTCGCACGCAAGCTGACCGAGGTTCCCGGCATCGAGCTGAGCTTTGCGCGCGAAGCGAACGCGGTTTTCGTGCGCTTTGGCAATACGCTGGCGCGGCAGTTGGACGAGCGCGGCTGGCGGTTTTACAAATTTGTTGAGCCCGACGTTTACCGGCTGATGTGCTCGTGGGCGGTGAGCGAACAGACGATCGAGGATTTCGCCGCGGACGTGAAACAATTCGCGACCAACACGGACTAGCGCGGATGATTGAAAGGTTGCGCCGGTGCTGCGCGCGTATCAAACTGCGAGGATGAAAGCGGCGCCCGGCGTTCTCGTGGTCGCTGCGTTCTGCGTCGCCGGATGTCACACTGCCAAAGACGTTGCGGTCACGACGTTTCACGTCATTGACGCGCCGGCGAGTTACGTCCGCCGGCACATCGATCAGCCGGATCAGGCAACTACAACAACGACGACGACGGTGTCAGACGTGACAAATCCCGGCCAGCCGGTCGAGCCGTCGGCCGCGTCGCGGCGGACGACTGAACAGCGATCGCTTGCGCAGAGCCGCAGCTCGCCGGAATCGCAGCAGACGCGCAGCACTGCCACGACGAGCAGGTCGACGCCTGCACCTCCCCCTCGAACGACATCTTCGCAACCTCAATTCCCGACGGCAAAACCTGTTCCCGGCAAACCAGGATTCGTCTTCAGCCCGTACGATGCGAACGGCGGATATGTCGACGTGACGGGTTATCCCTCCGGCAGCAAGGCGAAGGATCCGTACTCGCAGAAAATCTTCATCGTGCCGTAGCGCGCGAACTTCCGGCAGCACGCGCCGGAAACTCTCCTCCGCCGGTTTTTCTTTGCCGGGCGGCAAAAAGGTACCTACAACGGCCGCACTGCGTACGGATTTTGCTTTATAGGTGCCAATGCCCCCCAAACGATTCGCATTACTCATTGCGGTATTCGCGGCAACGCTGGCAACCGCTGGCGCTTACGTCCTCGAAGGCCCAAAATGGCCAGCCGGCACGACGATGGTCCTGCAGCTGAGCCTCGGCAGCCCGAACGCGCCGTTGCAAGATGGCAGCACCTCGTGGAACCAGGCCATTGTGCCGGCGATCGAGATGTGGAATGCGAACATCAGGCAGCTCCATATCACGTCGGTAATGAATTCGGCGGCGCGCGTCGGGCGCGGTGACGGCGGCAATTCCATAGCGTTTTCGAACAGCGTGTTCGGGCAGTCATTCGGCGGCAACACGCTCGGCGTCACCGTTTATCAGTACAGCGGCGGCTCCATGTTCGAGAGCGACACGCTCTTCAACAACGCGATCAAATTCGATTCGTATCGCGGACCACTCCAGTTTCCGGGTCCTGGATTGCCAATCGTCGACATCCGTCGCGTCTTTCTGCACGAGCTAGGTCACGGGATTGGACTCGGCCATCCGGATGGCGCGGGTCAGCACGTGAACGCGGTGATGAACTCTGTCGTCAGCGACCAGTCGAGCCTGACGGACGACGATATATCAGGCGCGCAGCAAATGTATGGAGCGCCCGCTGCTCAACCGGATCCGACGCCGACTCCGAAACCGACTCCAGCACCGACCCCTCGAGCAACGCCTACGCCTGCTCCGGTTAACTCCGGCGACGGGAAGCTCGCGAACATTTCGACACGCATGCGTGTCGGGCGGAACGACAACGTCCTGATCGGTGGGTTTATCATCAAAGGATCGCAACCGAAGAAGGTCATTGTGCGCGCTCTCGGCCCGTCGATGACGGATCTTCCCGGGGTCTTGAGGGACCCGTTCCTCGATCTCCACGACGCGGCCGGCAACGGCGTCGCGTCGAACGACGACTGGCAATCCGGAAATCAGGTAAAGGAGCTCGTGGCGAGCGGCATTGCGCCGACGCACCGTAATGAGCCGGCAATGATTGTAACACTCGCGCCAGGGAGCTACACAGCGATCGTGACCGGCTATGGGCAGAGCTCTGGGCTGGCGCTGATCGAAGTCTACGATTGCGACTCCAGCGGCTCCAGGCTGGCGAATATCTCGACCCGCGGTTTCGTCGGCACGAACAACGAGGTGCTGATCGGCGGTCTCATCGTCGACGGCGGTTCGAAGAACGTAATCGTCCGCGCAACCGGACCGTCGATGTCGAAAGTCCTCCCCAACACCCTCGCCGATCCGACGCTCGATCTGCACGATAGCTCCGGCAATCTCGTTGCTACGAACGACAACTTCGGCGACAGCCCGCGATACGCGCAGATCGTCGCCAGCGGCCTTGCACCGGGCGATTCGCGCGAATCCGCAATTCAGGTCAAGCTTCCGCCGGGCAACTATACCGCCATCGTTCGTGGCGCCGACGACGCAACCGGGATCGGCATGGTCGAGGTATTCGACATCGATCCGTAAGGACGATCCGCTAATTTTTCGTGAAACGCGTGTAACACTCCGGAGTTGAATCTGAACCGTCTCGCGCTACCCTAAACGCCCATTCCCCTCATGAATAAAAAGCATTCTTTTCTCGCATCCGCGCTGATCGCGGCTGTGGTGAGCATCGCCTCGGCCACCACCGTAATCCCACCCACGTTCGAGCAGCTCGTCAACGAAGCTGACACGATTTTTCAAGGAACGGTGAGTAACGTCCAATCCGAGTGGACCGGCACCGGAAGCGATCGCCATATCCAGACGCGCGTCACCTTCGCGGTCGAAGACGCGATCAAAGGCCGTCCCGGCAGCAGCTACACAGTGAGTATGCTCGGCGGCACCGTTGGTGATCGGACAATGGAAGTCACTGACGCACCGCAGTTCAAGGTGGGCGACCGCGACATTCTTTTCGTCGAGCACAACGGCACGCAGTTCATCCCGCTGGTCGGGATCATGCATGGCCGATTTCGTGTGCAGCGCGAGCAGGCGACCGGGCGCGAGTTTGTCGCGACCAATGACGGTCTTCCGGTCGTGGATGTGAATCAGCTCGGCAAAGACGAACACGCGGCCACCGCAGCACAGGGCACTCCGTTGACGCCCGCCGCGTTCAAATCTGTCGTCCGCACGCAAGTCGCACGTCTGCCGCAATAACGTGACTTCACGTTTAGCCCGCATGTCGCGCGCGGCATTCTGCGCCGCATTCTATTTGTTAATTGCGCGCGACGCCTCTGGTTACGCGTTGGAAGGAGCCAAGTGGTATCAGAGTTCTCTGACCATGCACCTCCACCTGCCGCCGCCGCCGTTTGTGCTCACCGATGGCAGTGTCAGCTATTACCGATCGTTCGAGAACGCAGAGCAGCTCTGGAACGAGCAGATCGCGAATTTTGTTTTCAAGTGGGTGGAGGAGCCCGGGGTCAAGGCAGCGGACGGTAATAACCAGACGGACGTCTCGATGCAGACGAGCGTCTATGGGAAAGCATGGGGATCGCGCGTCCTCGCTGTCACGTTGCTGAACTACACTGGGCACCCGAGCACTTCGAACCCAGCCCACATGGTGGAGAGCGACATCATCTTCAACACTGCCGCTCACGTGTTCGATTCCTATAGCGGAACCGACCGTCGCGACGGCGCCGACTTCGATTTCCATCGTGTCGCGCTGCATGAGCTCGGCCACGTTCTCGGCCTCGACCACCCGGACCAAAACCACCCCGAAGTTGGGTACACCGCGCCTTCGACGCCGCCGGTTGCGATCATGCTGGCGAACGTCAGCGGAACCAATCACCTGGAAGACGACGACATCACCGGCGCGCGATCTCTTTACGGCAGACCAGCTCAGGTAAAAGCGCCGGTCGGCAACGGCCGAATCGTCAACATCTCAACGCGCGCTCACGTCGCGACCGGCGCCCACGTGATGATCGGCGGATTCATCGTGCAAAATGCCTCCAAACCGGTGGTGATTCGCGCTCTCGGGCCGTCTCTGGCGCGGCGAGGTATTGCCGGCGCGTTACGCGATCCCGTGCTCGAGCTGCATTACACCAACAGTCAGGGCAAGGAGGCTGTCTTCACAAACGACAACTGGAAAACAAACGCGTCGCAAGCGCAGTTGATTTCAAAGGCGGGACTCGCCCCAGCTGACGATCGCGAGTCGGCCATTTACATGACGCTCGCGCCCGGCAACTACACTGCGATCGTGAGCGGAAGCAACGGATCGACCGGTGTTGGGCTGGTTGAGGTTTATGACGCGGCTCCGACGGCCGGCAAGCTGGCGAACATTTCCACGCGTGCGGAGGTCGGCACCACAGATAACGTCCTCATCGGTGGATTCATTGTGCAGGGTCCACAGGCAGTCTCGGTGGTTTGCCGCGGGCTCGGTCCGTCCCTGCGCCAGTATGGCATCGCGGACGCTCTCGGTGACCCGATGCTCGAATTGCGAAACGCCAACGGCGAATTGATCGACGAGAATGATCAGTGGGGCGACGACGCGCAAACAGCCTACAACCTTACCGTCACTGGCCTTGCACCATCAGATTCGAACGAATCAGCGCTGCTCGCGGATCTCGTGCCGGGCAACTTCACTGTCATCATCCGCGGCAAGGACAACACGAGCGGCGTCGGCTTGGTCGAGGTGTTCGACCGGCAGGTCCACTAGTCACGGGCCGCGGCGCGCCGACGTCGAAGGGATTGCGGAGCGATCCGATTGCTCCGGACTTCCGCGGGTGGTAAATCCTCGGATGGCTCGCACCGCTTGTCTGCTCGCGGCGGCGCTGCTGCTGGTCTGCACTGCGCCTGCTTTTTCGCAGACGTATCAAGGCCGCGAGCTCGTCGACGCGCGGCTGATCGCCGACACCACCGCGATCGTGCCGGGAAAGCCGTTCACGGTCGGGTTGCTACTGCGGATGGCGCCGGGCTGGCACACCTATTGGAAATTTCCGGGTGACGCCGGCATCCCGACCGAGATCAAAT
>CADDYX010000013.1 GCA_902810735.1 Verrucomicrobiota bacterium
GTCGACACATGGTATCTCGCCGGCTGCCTCGGATTGTTGAAAGCCGGCCTCGGCGACGAACCGGGCGCAATGCGTGAGGGCGAACACGCGCTGGCGCTCACCGGCCCGGACATCTCCGCGAAGCCTGATGTGGAAGAGGCGATCGCACGGATGAATGCTCGGCTCGGCCGAACGGATGCCGCGATCGCCGCATTACCGCGTCTGCTGCAAACGTCGTATCAGAAATCGTTCTACGGCAGCGTCCTCACGCCCGCGCTTTTGCGCACCGATCCAGCCTGGGAGGCGTTGCGCGGCGACCTTCGTTTTCAACAACTCGTCAGCTCAGACCAAAAATGAAAACTCGTGTCGTTCTGCTCCTTCTCATCAGCTGCGTAACTCTCGCCGCGCGCGAGCCGCTTCCGGCACCACCGAAGCAAGCGATCCGTGCTCGCGACCTCGGCATCCCGTTTGAAGGAAGGCCGGGGAAATTCAATGCGATCACCGACGTCGCTGGCGTGGAGGTCGGTTACACGACGATCGTGGAAGGTGAGGGCAAAATGGACGTCGGCAAAGGTCCGGTGCGTACTGGCGTGACGGCGATCCTGCCGCGCGGCCACGCGTCGCTCAACGATCCGGTTTACGCCGGCTATTTCAGTTTGAACGGTAACGGCGAGATGACCGGGATCGCGTGGCTGGACGAGAGCGGATTTCTCGAAGGCCCGGTCATGATCACCAACACGCACAGCGTCGGCGTCGTCCGTGACGCGACGATCGACTGGCGCATTAAACACGGCGCGGCGGACAACACCGGATACTGGTGGAGCCTGCCCGTCGTCGCGGAAACGTGGGACGGCTATCTGAACGACATCAACGGCTTTCACGTGAAGCCGGAGCACGCCGCGCACGCGCTCGACACGGCGGCGAGCGGCCCGGTCGCGGAAGGTAGCGTCGGCGGGGGTACCGGAATGGTCTGCTATGAATTCAAAGGCGGGACCGGAACGGCGTCGCGCGTCATTGAAACGAAGGATAAAAAGAACCCGGACGCGCCGGCCTACACCGTTGCTGCGCTGGTGCAGGCAAATTGCGGCCGTCGTCCACAGCTCACGATCGCCGGAGTTCCGATGGGACGTGAGATTCCGGGCAATGCCGTTTACAGCCAGGACACCGGATCGATCATCATTGTTGTCGCGACCGATGCGCCGCTTTTGCCGAACCAGCTAAAACGGCTCGCCCGCCGCGCGAGCATGGGTCTGGCGCGGACCGGCAGCGTTTCGGGCAATGGCTCGGGCGATCTTTTCCTCGCCTTCTCGACCGCGAATCCCGGCGCGGCCGATCCAGCGGCACCGACGCATACCGTGCAAACCATTCCGAACGATCGAATGGATCCGCTCTTCACCGCGACAGTGCAATCAGTCGAGGAAGCGATCGTCAACGCGCTGGTTGATAACCAGAGCATGACCGGACGCGACGGACATCACGTCGACGCGCTGCCGCACGACCGCGTTCGGGAGCTACTGAAAAAGTACGGTCGCGCCCACTGACGGACAGCCCGTTATCGCGTCACAAAGTCGTCCGGCAAATCGATCGCGCGGAGCCGCCAGCCATCGAGCGACAGGCGGAAGCGCAGCTTGGTGCCGTTCACGTCGACGAGAAAATCGCGGACGCCGGTGAAGAACGCGTAGCGAACTTTCGACCAGTCGATGCTCCGCCGCGCCTGCTCGGCTTTTTCGGTTGTCGTCGCCTCGCCGAGCTTCGCGGGATTAGTTGTCGCCGAGATCTTTGGATTCGCGAGCAGGAGCGCAATGCCATCCGGCGTGAGATAAGCGTCGATCGCGGTGTCAATCAGGCTTGGCCCGATGCCCTGCAGAAATTGCTGCAGCCGGTCCTTCTTTTTCGGCTTTTCGAGTTTCAGCGCAGGGTAAAAGCGTTCGCGAAACTCCTTTTTTAGCGACGCTCGCAATTCCGGGAAATCGACGTGCGAGCCGACAGCCTGGCTGTCGCCGTCGCGCAGCGCGATGCTGAAGCGCCAGAATGAGAAATACGGCGACGCGATATAGCAGGCGATCAGCGCGATCGCGATGACCGTAACGATCAGCTTCTTTCGTGATCGCGGTGCAGTTGCTGGGAGCGGTTCGTTCATGCGCGCCGGCTATTGATCGAGCTCGTCCAACAGCTCGTTTTTCAAGTGGCGACGGGCCGACTTTTTGATCGCGCGGCGCTCGGCTGCGACTGCTTGTTTGTCGGCCTGTCGCTGCTCGCGTGTGCGATTGTCGACCTCGCGCGGCAGGTGTATGACTTTCGGCCGATGAGTGCCTGTGCGGCGCTCGGTCGGCTTCGCGTATGGCTCCACAAAAAAACGTAGCACAGATCGGCTTGTCGACGCGGAGCGGTTATGGGAAAACGACAGCGTAGCGCTGTGGCGTAACAGCTGCTGCGTTCTTACCGAAAATGGCGAAAGTAATTCTGCTCTCAGCCGCCGCGGAGGACGCACAGACGGACTACAACCTCGCCGCGTTGCGCGCTCTCCTGACGAGCGCCGCCGCCGACCTGTTCCGCGTTCATTCGCTGACCGATGATCCCGCCGCCGCGGACGTGATCCTCTTCGCGGATCTCTGCGGAGCGGGGCTCCATTTCCAGCAGATTCGCGGACATCCGCTCGTGCGTCGCTATCGCGAAAAGTGCTTCATCTTTTGCTCGAACGCATCGGTGATTCCATTCCTGCCCGGCGTCTACGCGTCGATCGAGAAACGATGGTGCTCGCGCCGGACGCGCTCCGGATTTCACGTCGATCTGCTGCAGAACGATTTCGCAAATTACACGCGTCCGACAGAAGACCTGCCGTACCTCTTTAGCTTCGTCGGCTCGACCGACAACGCGCCGGTCAGACGGCGGCTGCGGGACGTGACGCACGAGCGCAGTTTTTTCCGCGACACGGCGGACGAATTCAATCGCGTGTTACACGACCGAATGTCAGCCGAGGAGCGGCTCGAGTATTACCGGCAATATGTCGAGATCACCAAGTCGACAAAATTCGTGCTCTGCCCGCGCGGTGTGGGGGTCGCCACGATCCGTCTCTTCGAGACGATGCGGATGGGGCGTGTGCCGGTGATCATTTCGGATGACTGGGTGCAGCCAACCGGTCCTGCGTGGGAGCGCTTCAGCATTCGCGTCCGGGAAAGTGAGGTCGCGACGATCCCGCAACTGCTGGAGCGGCGAGAACGTGAAGCGGTCGCGATGGGAGAACTGGCGCGAGACCAGTGGGAGCAATGGTTTTCCGAACGCGCCGCATTCCATCGCGTGGTCGAATGGTGCCTGGAGATCAAGCGCGAGCGCCGGGTTCCGGAGTCACTGGCGCGAATACCGGTCTACCTGCAACTGCTGCGTCCAGTGCATTTGCGCCACAGCCTGCGGAGACCCTGGCACGCGCTGCGGGAACGGTTCGCGGAATCCCGCCGACCAGCAGCCGTCCCGAGGACGGCCCACTCGGGCGTCATCGAACGCCCGAACGTCGGCTAGCGCGCCCAATCACGCGGGGCCGCACCCCCGCAATTCGCGGGTTTTTTTTATTGACGCACGGGCTCGCTCCTGCGCAATACTTCCGCGATACCAACTAACCACACGAGGACGGCTACATGAAAAAGGGAATGACGCGATACGTACAAACTGCGGCACTGAGCGCGATCGGAACGCTTGCACTCACCGTCGCGATGCCCGCGCGCGCGGCGGTTGTTTGGGAGCTTAATCCCAACCACCAGAATGCTCCGGCCGGGTCGACCAGCGTGACGTACACGCAGCAGGGCTACTCAATCACCGCCTATGGTTTTAACAACAACGGCGGCACGGGAACGCCGCAGGAGTTGTTTTATAAGAACGAGACGCCAATCAATAGCGCGGCCGAGATCGGCCTCGGTGTAACGAACACATTCGACAACGAACTCCAGGCAGGGTCGACGACGACCAATCCGTTCGATTTCATTCAATTGGACCTCAGCAGCATCATCAAGGCAGGCGCGACAAGTGGCTCCGTTTCGGTCGCCAGCATCCAGAGTGGTGAGGGTTTCACCATCTACGGATCGAACACGCTCGGGCAGCTCGGCACGCAGATCGGCAGCACGTACGGCTCTAACTTCGACAACACATTCGTGAACCTGCCGGACTTCGGGCAGTTCAAATATTACTCGATCGCCGCGACGACCAACGACGTTCTACCAGTGGCCGTTTCGGCGGAAATTCCTCCTGTGCCGGAGATGAACGCACTGCTGCCGGTAATCGGGCTGCTCGCCGCAATCGCGATGGCCGATGCGCTGCGTCGCCGCCGCCTTGCGCGGAGCTAAACACCGCAATCGCGAATCCGCGGGGGCGCGCGACGCACCGAACTTCGTCGTTAATTCGGCGGCGTTTCGCGCTAGCTGAACGACTCCGACTCGGTCCGTTCCATGACCCGGCGGAGCAATTCTTCGCCGGTGTATCTTCCGGCCGCTTCGTGTGGACACGATGAGACGCAGCGCGGCGCGGGCGTGTCGCGCTCGCCTTCCGCGTCGCATAAATCGCACGTGGCAGCTTTGAGCTGCGCCCTGCGAACCGAGTGCCGCGGATCGTCAGGATCGGCGACTTCGATTTCGCGAAGCCGATTCGGCACCATGAAGATGTTCCCGTACGGGCAGTTGGACGCGCAGAGGCCGCAGCCGATGCAATGGTCCTCGATGACAATCTGCAGGTGTTTGCCGCGATGGATCGAATCGACCGGGCAACCCGACATGCAGTGCGGATCGGTGCACGATCGGCAGGCGGTCGCGATCAGGTAATCGCCAAATCGCAAGCCGTCGCGCAAGAGTCGCGTGATCGGCACCCCGTGCGTGTGTGAGCCGTGCTGCTGAATGCACCCCTTCGTGCATTCGTCGCATCGCGTACACAAATCCATATCGAGGGCGAGGATGCTCTGCCCTTCGTACAGCCCCTGCTCGACGTAGCTGCTGAGCAGGAAATTGATGTCGGTGTCGCTGCGGAGCGATGAGAGCGACTGCTCCACGAGGCGCCGCCGCAGAACAGGGAAACGCCGCACCATTTCGAGGAAGTCTTCGCGTCCGAGCCGCGCCAGCTCGAGATAATTCAAGGCCGAACACGTCGCGGTGCGGTAGCCCGTCGGGATGGCGGCGCTGAGATTTTCGCCTGCGCTTTCGAGCGCGTTCTTTAGCGCGCGATCGACTTCATCGGTGGCTTTGGATGCGTCGGCGGGCGAGAGCGCGAGCAGTCCAATCTCACCAAAAATTGTCCCGGGGCCGCGCGTCAGCACACGGACTTCATTCTGGTAACGCTGAATGCCGACGCGGACGTGACCCAGCCGAATGAGATAGAGATCGCGTGCCGGATCGCCCTGGTTGAAGAGCACCTGCCCCGGACTCACCCGCACGAACGAAAGGCGGTTGCGAATGAAGTCGGCGATCTCGCGATAATCGGTTTCCGGAATGTCTTTGAAGAGATCGGTTGATTGCAGCACGAGATCGAGCGAGCGCTGACGATAACCGCCTTCAAATTTCGCGCGCCGGCTCGGCAGGCGCATCAGCCGATCGAGAACGTTGCGTCGGATCTCCCACACTTCAGCGTCTTCGAGCACGCGCACGTCGGCGGTTCGCGGCGAGCCGCTCAAACATGCCATCTCGCCGACAATCACATCCGCGGCTGTGAGCGGCACGCGCATGATAGGCGTTCGATGTGGGCGGAGCACGCCGCCGAAGAATGACGTCACCGGTTGCACGCCCTTCATCGGCACGATCGCCTCGAGTTTGCCCGACTTGATGATAAACGCCGTGTTACCCGCTTCACCCTGACGGCAAAGATACTGGCCGGATCGCAAGTGCCGCCGGACGACCAAGCCCTGCTGCCAAAGCAAAAACTTCGGCGGAATTCCGGCGAACACCGGATCGCGCAAGAGGTCGCGCGGCAATAAGATTTCGGCCGACCCGCTTCTTCGCCGGTGCTGCACTTTCGCGACCGGCTTAAACGTGATCGCGGTCGTCGGACAGGAGACCATGCATTCCGAGCATTGGACGCAGGTCGATTCGCCCATCGGCTTGTTCAGGTCGAATCCGATGCCGGCGGTAATGCCTTTGCCGGTGCGGCCGATGACGTGGTTCTCCATCACCTCGTCGCAGGCGCGAACGCAGCGATCGCACAAAATGCAGGCGCTGTGATCGACCGTGAACACGGGCGACGAATTATCGAGGCCGCGGCGGCCGCGCAACGGCGGCGCTTGCGGCGGCGGAATCGACATCGCGTCGATGCGGAACCGCGTCGGATTTGCGCCGCTTCTGTCCGTCATCTGTTGCAGCTCGTTGAACGGCGCCAGTTCCTTCGCCAGCTCGGGTTGCGGAGCTGGCTTGAGGTGATCCGACGCGAGCAGCTCCGTCACGATTTTCACGGCATCGCGGACGCGTTCGCCGTCGGCTCCCGGAGCGTTCATCGTGAACACTTCCATTCCGTCCTTCACCGGATGCTGGCAGGCGGGCAACAACTTCCGCTCCGCCGCGCGCTTGCCGCGTTTCTGCCCGTAAATTTGCACGACACACAACCGGCAGACCGCAACCGGTCGCATGTGCGGTAAATGGCAGAGCGTCGGGATAGGGATCTTCGCCTCGTCGCCCGGCTGCTTCACGTAGAGCTGCACCGCCGCGTCGTAGATCGTCGTGTAACGCGGCGTCGTCCGTCCATCGAGGTCCTGAACGATGTTGCCGTTCGCGTCTTTCAACGGCTCCGCCAGCGGCACGGTCACCGATTGGCCGTCAATTTGGAGTGTGACTGATTTCGAATAATCCGATTCAGTCGGCGCATCGAGTCGCACGAGCTGGCCGTTGATGTCGCGGCTGAACAGACCCTCGTCGTCGTCGCGGACGAACAGGCCGGCGGGCGTCTCGGGAAGAACTGGCATGCGTCAGGACCTCATTATTTACGCGCTGCGCCGTTGCCGCCGGCAAGATGTTTCACGATGTCGCCACCGAAGTAATTGATTGCGGTCCGCAGTGGAACCGGCACCGAGCGCCCCAGACCGCAGATCGACGCCAGCTCGATTGCCTTTCCCATTTCGGCAAACAGCGGCACGAACTCGCTGTCCCAGCGCTCGCGTGAGATCGCGCCGTCGATCAAATTCGTCGTCAGCGAGACGAGCTTTTGCGAGCCGAGGCGGCACGGCACGCATTTGCCGCACGATTCGTTGCGGTAAAACTCGATCGAGTTCAGCGCTTCCGCCGCCATGTCGCGTCCCTCCGCGTAAACCACGACGCCGGCACCGAGCGCCTGAGTCGGGCTGAGCGCACGGAAAAGATTCAGCTCCAACTCGAGATCGAGAATCTCGAGTTCCTGCGCGTTTGGATCGAAGCCGCGCCGCTGCGCGATCGCTTGCCAGCTTTTGTTATTCACGTGATCGCGTGGCAAGCCGGCGCGCGTTGTTAATTTAGCCGGCAAAAATCCGCCAGACGGTCCCGATGGCGCGAAACCTTTGAGCGGGCGATCGTCGATCATGCCCTGGCAGTATTCGGCGCCGTAAATCAGCTCGCGCAAAGTCATTCCCATCGGCACTTCATAAACGCCGGGACGCTTTACGTCGCCGGAAACAGAGAAAAACCGCGCGCCTTTCCACGTGTTCACGCCTTGCGCCGAATAGGTCTTGCCGCTGTTGATGATGATGTAAGGCACCCAGGCGAACGTCTCGACGTTGCTGACCAGCGTCGGCAGATCGTAGAGGCCGTTCGTTTCCAATTTCGGCGGCATATTACGCGGCTCACCGCGCCGATCAGACATCGCTTCGATCAGCGCGCTCTGTTCACCGCAGATGTAACCACCGGGGCTGACGAACACCGAGACCGGGAAAGGCCGGCCGAGCACGGTTGCGTTTTCGCCGCAAAATCCGAGCTGCTCGGCGCGTGCGATTTCCGCGCGACACGCCGCGATTTGTTCCTCGTATTCGTGGCGGATGAAAATGAAACCTTCAGTCGCTTCGGTCAGCAGACCGGCGAGAATCACGCCTTCTATCACGAGGTGCGGTGTCCGCAGGAGCAGCTCGCGATCTTTGAACGTGCCCGGCTCGCTCTCGTCGCCATTTACGACAATGTAGCCGCTCGTATCTGCTCCGCGGCGGAACGCGGTGCGGATCGCATCGCGCACGTCGCGCCATTTCTGAATCGCCGGAATTCCCGCGCCGCCCATGCCGCGGAGATCGGCATCGTTCAACTCGCTGAGCAACGTCTCCGACCAGCCGGCAAGCTCCGGGCCTTTCGCCCAGTCACTCTCCGTTCGCCAGGCGCGGATTGCAGCTTCGACATTGGCACCGACGACGCGTGCCTCCTCGCGGTGAACAGCGCCGCGGCGGAACTGTTCGATGTCGCCTGGATGGAAACTCTGCTGCTGCGAGAGAATCTTTGCGGCGGCATCGAGTGCGGCATCGCGCCGCTCGATCGCTTTCAACACGCCAGCGTATTCAGATGGAGCGCCGTGGTACGCGTCGATCCTCCAGTTCGCTGGCGAATACGGCAGGTCGGCGTCGAGGTCAGGCTTTGGAATTTCACCGCGCCCGCAGCTCGTCGCGATCTCTTTTAACTCCTCGGCGTTGCGGCCGAAATAGTATCGATCGTGCTCAGAACCGGCGATCGCGACGCACGCCGCCGGTGGACGATCGCACCGGCCGAGGCACGAGACGCCTTGCACTGCGATCTGATTGCCGCTGGTGGCGGAGAGCTTCTGCAAAATGGAGCGCGAGCCGGCGAGGTGACACGCCATGTCTCGGCAGACCTTGATGGTAACGGGCGCAGGCGGCGTCAGCTGAAAATGCGGGAAGAAACTCGCCACGCTCTGCAGCCGATAAAGCGGCACGCCGGACTCCTCGGAAAACTGCTCGAGAGCTTCCCGCTTGAGATAGCCGAATTGATGCTGGATCCGCTGCAAAGCGGGAACGAGCGCTGCCATTCAGAAGAAACCCAGTAGATTGACCGCCAGTGATGCACGGCCCGTCCAACCGAGGCAAGGCAATAACGCGGTGCAGCGCGGGCGGCTGAGCGAATGCGGCCACCGTATCTTCGTCTCTTCCGGTGGCACGTGCTGCGGTATGTCCGTCAGCATCGGTTGCTCTCGCTGCTGAACGTGCTCAGCGTCGGGCTCGGCGTTGCTGTTTTTCTCGCCACGCAGCTTGCGAACCAAAGCGCGAACCGCGCGTTTGCTGCAACCGTCGATCTGGTCGCCGGCAAAGCCGATCTGCAAATCATGGCACCCGGCGGCGTGCCGGAAATCATGCTGCCGCAGTGTGCGCGCGTGTCCGGTGTGGCAGCAGCAACACCGCTCGTCCGCGGCTTTGTCACGTTGCCCGATTTTCCTGGCGAATACCTCGACGTGCTCGGAATCGACGTTTTCACAAACGAACCATTCCGCACGTTCGATGCCGGCAGCGGCGATCTGCACGGCGATGCATTTGAAGAATGGCTTGGCGATCCGCAGGCGATCGCAGTCACGGCGCAATTCGCAAATGAGCACAACCTTCGCCGCGGTGACACTCTGCGCGTGCAGGTGAACGGCGCTGAACGCGAACTGCGCGTCGCATTTATCTTTAACGCGGAAGCGCTGGCCGATCCGCACATCGCGGCGCTCGATGTCGGTTGGGCGCAGGAACTGTTCGGACAGCGCGGCAGGCTGAGTGCGATCCAGCTCCGCCTCGCAAATGGCGCGTCTCGCCAGGACGTCGTTCGCCGACTCCGCAAAATCGCGCCCGCCGACGCGACGATCGCGCCGCCGGCGCAGCGCAATGAGCAGGTGGAAAAAATGCTCGGCGGCTTTGAGCTCAATCTCACCGCGATGAGCCTCGTCTCGCTGCTCGTCGGCATGTTTCTGATCTACAACGCGATCTCTGCATCGGTCGTGCGGCGGAAACACGAGCTCGGGATTCTGCGTTCCCTCGGCACGACGAGAAAGGAGGTGCGCGCATTATTCCTCGGCGAGGCAGCGCTGCTCGGCGCGATCGGCACGACGGCTGGATTGGCTGGCGGTTTTCTGCTTGCGCATTTCCTCGTGCGGATTGTTGCCGGCACAATTTCGTCACTCTACGTCCTGGTGAACGTCAATGCCGTGCGCGTTACGCCGTGGATCTTCGTGGCGGCTGCCTTTGCCGGTTTGCTCGCGGTGCTTTGCGCTGCATGGCTGCCGGCGAACACAGCGGCGAAACTCGATCCAGTGCGTGCATTGATCGGAAGCGCTGCGCCCGAGCAGGCGTCGACGCGATCACGGCGCTGGATCATCAGCGGCATCGGCGCGCTCCTGCTCGCAATCATCTTTTCGCGCGCGGCGCTCATGACCGGTCCGCCGTGGCTCGGGTTCGGCGCTGCGTTTTTTGTGCTCGCCGGATTTTCGTTACTCGTGCCGCCGAGTGCTTCCTCGTTCAGCGCGACCGCGTCTGGTGCATTCCGCTATCTCCGACGCAGGCGAGCGCGATCGCCGGTCGAATTGGAACTCGCTTCCGCAAATCTCGGCCGCGCATTGATGCGTAACGCGGTGACGATCGCGTCGCTCGCCGCCGCCGTTGCGATGACGGTCGGCGTTACGGTGATGGTCTTTTCCTTCCGGACGACCGTTGCTTCATGGATCAACCAAACGCTGCTGGCCGATCTCTTCATCGCGCCCGCATCCAACGAGATCGTCGGTCCGACATCGTTCATTCCGCCGGAGCTGATCGACTTTCTGCAAAACAACCGTGCAGTGGCGGACGTCGACACATTCCGCGAAATCGATCTGCCGTTCCGCGGGAGTATGATCGCGCTCGCGGTCGTCCGCGGGAGCGAGCGGCGGCAGCTGCAGTTCGTCCGCGGGAATGCTGCCGAAATCATGCGACGGTTCCACCAGGAGCAGTGCGTGCTGATTTCGGAGAGCTTCGCACGGCGCCAACACATGCACGATGGACAGCTGCTCGAGCTCGCCACGCCCGCCGGTCCGCAGCGGTTTCACATTGCGGGCATATTTTACGATTACACGCGCGACCAGGGCGTCGTTTACATGAGTGCGCAGAAGTTCGCGCAGTTGTGGAATGACAAGCGCGTCAACAGTGTGGCCGTTTATCTGAACGAAGGCGCGTCAGCTCAACAGCTCACGACGGAAATCCGCGAGCGGTTCAGCAGAGCAGGGGAATTCGCCATCTATTCCAACCGCGCGCTCCGAGCGCGCATCTTCGAAATTTTCGATCAGACCTTCGCCGTCACGTATGTGTTGCGCGCGATTGCGGTCGTGGTCGCGCTCGTCGGCATTTTCCTTTCGCTCACAACATTGATCATCGAGCGGGCACGCGAGCTCGCGGTCCTGCGTGCGATCGGCGCAAGTGGAGCGCAGGTGCGCAGGCTCCTGCTGTTCGAAGCGATGTTCGTGGGACTGCTCGCGTCGATCGTGGGAATCGCGTCCGGCATTTGCCTGTCATTCGTGCTGACGGGTGTCATCAATCGCGCGTTCTTCGGCTGGACAGTCCGCCTCGATTTTCCGTGGGGTTCGCTCGGCGCGACGCCGGTCTGGATCGTCGCGGCGGCGCTGGCGGCGGCGATCATTCCCGCCTGGCGCGCGAGCAAGGTGCCGTTGGCCGAGACGCTACGAAGCGAATGAAGTTCGCGCTGTTCACGTTCGTTGCCGCGGTTGCGCTTGCCGCGGATTGGAAAACGGCGGAGCCGGGGTGGCAATACGGGTTTCCTCGCGATCACCACGCGCATGCGGATTTCAAAACCGAGTGGTGGTATTTCACCGGCAATCTGAGCGACACCACCGGCCGCCGTTTCGGATTTGAGATCACGTTTTTTCGCGAAGGCGTTCGTCCGCCCGCGCAGAGAACGGCGGCTCTCTCGCGCTTCGTCGTGAACGATCTCAAGTTCGCGCACTTTGCGATTACGGACGCACGCGGCGGGCGGTTTCTGTTTCGACAAAAAACGAGCCGCGGCAGCTTTGGCGAGGCGGGATTCGACGACGCGAATCGGATCGCGTGGATCGATGATTGGTCGCTCCTCCTGAACGACGACGGCAGTTTCGATCTTCACGCAGTAAGCAATGAAGGCGCCGCACAGCTCCATTTGCGGCCGATGAAACCGCCGGTTGTTCACGGCGAGGATGGCATCAGCCTCAAAGCCTCGTCTGCCGGTCACGCGTCCTGTTACTACTCGATCACGCGGCTTGCGGCGGCCGGCGAGCTTCGCATCGGCGCCACCAGTTTCTCGGTGCACGGCTCGAGTTGGTTCGATCACGAATGGGCAACGAACCAGCTCGCGCCGGATCAGATCGGCTGGAATTGGCTGTGCGTGCAGTTTTCCGATAACACCGAGCTGATGTTGTATCAGATGCGGCTTGCGAACGGTCAGGCTGACCCGAGCTCGAGTGGCACTTACGTCGATGCGGACGGCAGCGCGGTGCGTTTAAAAAGCAACGCGTTCTCGATGACACCGCAGCGATTCTGGAAGAGCAGCGCGAGCGGCGCAGCTTATCCGATCGAATGGCGCGTGATCGTTCCCGAGCGGCAGTTGGATCTCGTCGTCCGTGCGGTTGTCGATAATCAGGAGCTGAACCTGCCGCCGCTCACCTACTGGGAAGGCGCCGTCGACGTAACGGGAACAAAGAGCGGCGTCGGTTATCTTGAGCTCACCGGCTACGCCGCGCCGCTGAAAGCGCTGCAGCGTTAGGCCTGCGTGTGCCGCGCGTACTGCACCTCGGCGCCTTTCGGCAGGAGGCGTTTGCGACCGCGTTGCCGCCGCCGCGCGAGCGTTGCGCGACCGCCTTTCGTCTTCATCCGCGCACGAAAGCCGTGCTGGCGTTTCCGCGTGCGCTTAGAGGGTTGGAACGTGCGTTTCATGCGTGCCGCTGTCGGCGAAGAGCGGCTACGTTAGGAGCGGCTGTCGGTTTGTCAAACATCGCGCGTTGTGGAATATCGCTGTGGGAATGAGCGACATCGTCATCGAGCCGGCCACCCTGGAGGACCTCGACGAACTGTCGACGCTTCTCGGCGAGCTGTTCAGCCAGGAAAGCGATTTTCGTCCGGATAAAAAGCGGCAGCTCCACGGGCTGCGCCTGATTTTCGAAGAGCCGAGCCGCGGCCGCGTTTTTGTGCTGCGCCGCGATCGCACCATCGTCGGCATGATCAATCTGCTGTTCACGATCAGCACGGCGGAAGGCGGCTTCGTGATTTTGCTCGAAGACTTGGTCGTTCACCGGGAATTTCGCGGCCACGGCTACGGCTCGAAACTGCTGCAGCACGCGATCGATTTCGCGAAGCAGAAGAATTTTCTGCGCATCACTTTGCTGACCGACCGGCCGGAGATCCAGTCGCAGGAACTCTTCCGACGTTTCGGATTTTTCGAATCATCGATGATCCCAATGCGGCTGCTCTTGACGCCATCGCTGCCGGCAGAGATCACGCTTTAAGCGGCGCAACGCGCACTGCCGTGCGATCATAAAGCATGGGCGGCGCGGGCATTCGGCTTTTCAAATTCGCCGGCATCACCGTGTACCTGCATTTCACCTGGTTCCTGATTGCCGCCTATCAGGTCCAGGCGCGCCTGTATCTCTATCAGTCGCCGATTTGGGCGTTGTATGAATACCTTGGGCTGTTCGCGATGGTTTTGATGCACGAATTCGGCCACGCACTTGCGTGCCGCTCGACCGGCGGTTACGCGAACCGCATCGTGCTCTGGCCGCTTGGCGGTGTCGCGTTCGTCCAGCCGCCGCGCCGGCCGGGCGCAATGCTCTGGAGCCTCGCCGCCGGCCCGCTCGTGAACGTCGCGCTCATTCCTGTTCTCGAACTGCTTTGTCTGTTGAGTGCGAACGCTGCGAATCCGGACGCGGCCCAGCTCTTTCGCATGCTGCGCTTGGTCAACATCGTGCTGCTCATTTTCAACATGCTGCCGGTCTATCCGTTGGACGGCGGGCAGATTTTGCGGGCGCTGCTGTGGTTTCCGTTTGGCGAAATTCGCAGCCTGCAAATCGCGAGCGTGATTGGTTTGATCGGCGGCGCAGGCCTCGCGGCATTGGCGCTGTTCTGGCGTTCGATCTGGACCGGTGTGATGGCGTTCTTTCTTATCAGCCGCGCGGTCGCAGGGTGGCAGCAAGCCAAGCTGCTCGTGCGCCTCGAGCGTGAAGGCCGTTACGGTGACACGGCGCCTGTCGCGCCGTCTGTGGAGCAACGTTAGCGGCTTTTCGCGCGCTCGTTGGACATCTCCGCGAGCAACCGCGCCTTCAGCTCGGCGCGAAACCCGATTTCGTCTTTCGCCATTGCGACATGCCGCGCCGCGCCCGGCGGCAGATCGCTCTTTGCGTAGCTGTCCAGTTCGGCAATGCGATTCGGATCAGAGAAGAACGTAAACAGGCCCGGCGCATAACTGTTTGCCGCGAGGGCGTCGGTTTTCGCAAGGAGCTGTTTCATGTGCGACTTCGCGAACTGCCACGCCACGTCTGGATGTTCGCTTTCGCGCGCGACTCGCGGCACCAGGAACGCGGCGCGGCTCGTCGGCAGCTCGTCGGTCAACGCCAGCTGCATCGTCTTCTCGTCGAGCTTCGGGTCCTGGGCGGCGGCCAGCGCGCTGTAGAGATTCCCTTTTTCTTCAATGCTCGTCGTTTTCATTCCGAGCTCGTGCAGTTTGTTCCACGTCGCTTCGTCCGCGTAACGACCAACGAGCGCGAGCACCGCCGGTCGTAAGTCCGGCGGCACGGCTCCGCGATCGGCCGCGAATTTCCCGAACCGCTCGCGGCATCCGGCGATCACGCCCGAGTCGCCGAGATCGCCGAGCGCTTGCACCAGGCTCGCTCGCAGAGTTCCGATGCGCGGCGGCTCGTCCGCCTTCGGATTCCATCCGAGCCGATCAAAGACCGGGCGGAGAACGCCGAGCGCGTATTTTTGAAATCCATCGCGCTGCGGCTCGCCCGCGAGCAGTTGGTTCACAAACTCCAACGTGCCGATGACCTGCTCGTATTCCGCCGGATCGCTTGCCGGTGTCAGCTTCGCGACAAGCGCAGTGTATTGCTGCCACGGCGCGCGGTTTGCCTGCACCAGCGCCCAACTATCGCCGAGCAGATTGACGCGGTCAGCCGGTGTGAGCTGCGCGAATCGATCGATGAGCAGCTTCCACGATTGGTCGTCGTATTGAACGCGGTAATTGCCGGTTCCGTTAACGTTGAATTTTACCGCGCGATCGGCCGGCACGTCCGCGATCTCCGCCGTCTTGTCGCTCATCAGTAGCGTCGCCGAATTGTCGCCTACGATTTCGTAGGTCAGCGGAATTTTCCACAACAGCGGCTCCGGATTCGGCCAGTGAATCGCGAAGCGCTCCTGTGCGAGCGCGATCTTGTTTCCATCTCGACGCACGTTGACGACTGGAAAGCCCGGTTGCTCCGTCCACGCCGCGGCAATCGCGGTGACCGGCTTGTGCGACGCTTCGCTCAGCGCATTCCAGAGATCGGCTGTGGTCGTGTTCGAGTATTTGTGCGCGCTGATGTAGCGGCGGATGCCGTCGCGGAAGACGTCATCGCCCAAGAAACTCTCGAGCATGCGCAGGAACGATTGGCCCTTCTGGTACGTGATGTCGTCGAACGCGCTGTTCGCCTCCGCTTCGTTATGGATTGGCTGCTGAATTGGATGCGTGGTCGAGCGAGCATCGCCTTCCATCGCTGCTTCTTTCGGAATGCCGGGCCGTCGCGTCGGGTCGCGCGGCTGGTTGCGCCGGTTCCAAACCTCCCATTGCGGGTTGAAATGCGCGGTGCATTTGCTGCCCATCCACGAGGCGAACCCTTCGTTCAGCCAGATGTTGTCCCACCACGCCGTCGTGACCAGGTCGCCGAACCATTGATGCGCCATCTCATGCGCAATGACGGCATAGATGTTTTGCTTCGTCTCGCTGGATGAATTCTTCGGATCGAAGAGCAACGCCGATTCGTAGTAGGTGATCCCGCCCCAGTTTTCCATCGCGCCGCCGAATCCGCCCGGCACCGCGATCTGGTCGAGCTTCGGGAGCGGGTAAGCGACGCCGAAGTAGTCGTTGTAATACTGGAGGATCTGCGCCGTGCACTCGAGCGCGTAGCGGCCCATCTCCGATTTACCTTTCGTTGTGACGACGCGGATTTTGGTTGCGCCGCTCTGGCCTTCGATCGTATCGAGCTCGCCCGCGACGAAGACATTCAGATAGCTCGCCATTGATGGCGTCATGCCGAAGCGCACTTCCTTGGTAGCGCCGTTCTTCGCCTCGTTCTCGATCGGCATGTTCGAAACGGCGGTCCAGTTTTCCGGCACGACTGCGGTCAGCTGAAAGCGGGCGCGGAAGCTCGGCTCATCCCAGCACGGAAACATCCGCCGCGCGTCCGTCGCTTCGAACTGCGTGCCGAGCATTGTCTTGCGCGCGCCGCTGCCCTGTTCCTGATACGGCGCGGCGTAAAGTCCCTGTCCCTGCTGGTTAATTTTCCCGGTAAATTGCAGCGCGATTGAATGCGGCCCCGGCGGCAGCTCTGCATTCAGCGGCAGAGTCAGCGTTTCCTCTTTCGGATCGATGTGAATACCCGAGACAGCGTCGGCGTTTCCATCGATTGACGCGTGCGTCACCTGGATGTCAGCAGCATTTAACACGAGCACGCGAACCGGCGTGCGCACATCGAGCTTCACCGTCTCTGATCCGGTAAAGCTCATTTTCGCAACGTCCGGAACAATCCGAATCTGGTATTCCTGCGGGGCGACGTTCTTCGGCAGCTTGCCGGGTGTCGTGTTGAAATCGAATGGCTTTTCCGCGCGCACAGTGACCAGCGCGATGAGACTCAAGAGAACCGCGAAACGCATGCGTGCACTAAACACCGCACCTGCGGCTTTGCACCTGCGGCGCTATTGCACGACCAGAACGAGCAGCAACTGCCCGGCGCCGACCTGCGGACCCTTGATGACGAGCGGGCTCCTCTTGCTCAGCTTCGCCTCCGTCTCGAGCAGCAGCTCGCGCTCTTTGAAGAGCTGCAGGTTGAGCAGATAACCGGCGCCTGTTTCACCCTTGGCGTCGACGTGCAGCGAAAAATATTTGCTGCTCGCGAGCCAGTCTTCCTCGCCGGTCTTTAGCGTCTTCTGCGCCTGCCCGATAATCTGGAATTGATTGTAGCCAAACGTGTCCTTGAGCGTGTCTTCTATTTTATCGAGCTCCGCCGGGAGCGGTGTCGGCTGTGGTGCGTTCGTCGCCATCACCAGCCCGCTCCAGACGTTCGCAGCCGCGTCGGCAGTCATGTGCAACGCGAGCAAGGCGCTTAACAGGACGGCTGCGCGGCTGAAACGGCCCATTTGTTATTTCGCTGCGTATTCCGCCGGCAGCGACTGCAGGCCGTCCACCCACAGCACCGTCACTTTGTCTTCCTTCGACTCGAACATCGAGATGGTCGCATTCGGGCTGACCGCCGGGTCGACGCGCGCGTTCAGGATCTGCGAGAGATACTGCGACTGGTCGGGTTTGGTGTCGTTCCGAATTACGAAAAACGTGCAGAGCGCAAAGATGGCGAGCGAACCGGCACCCGCCCAGACGAGCCGACCGATCGACCACCACGACGCGCGCGTAGACGTTCGAGTGCTCGGCGCCGCCGCACGTTCGTCGCCCGCAATCGCCTGGCGCAGCTGGTGATTGAAGAATTCAGCGTTGCTCATCGGTCTCGCCGCGAGCTGCGTCTTGAGGAGTGTGCGCAGCTTGAGCGCGTCCTGTTTTTCCGCCTCGGCCGCCTCCTTGTCCGGAAGCGAAGCCTCGAACTCGGCGAGCTCCTTGCCCTCGAGCTGCCCGTCGATCCAGGCGGTCCACTTTTCCTCAAACGTTTTCATACACGTCCCTTAACAAGTTCTGCAGTTTTTTGCGCGCGTAAAACAGTCGCGACATCACGGTGCCGATCGAGCAGCCGAGCGCATCGGCAATCTCGTGGTACTGCATGTCTTCCATCTCCTTCATTAAAATCACAGCGCGGTGTTCCGGTGAGAGCTGTTGAATGGCGGCATCGATCCGCCCTCGAATCTCCGTCTGCTCCATGCGCTGGTGCGGAAGGGCATCGCTTTTCGGCACGGTCCGCGCAGCCGGATCCACTTCGCGCACCTGCACCTCGTCGTTAAATTCCGCGCCGCTGCCTTTCACCTGCTTTTTGCGCAGCCAATCGATCGTGACGTTGGTCACAATCCGATAAATCCAGGTGTAAAACGACGATTGACCGCGAAATCGACCGATCGATTTCCACGCCTTCAGGAAACTATCCTGGGCCAAATCCCAGGCGTCCTGCTCGTTGTGCACCATGTTGTAAATCATACCGAAAACTCTCGTCCGGTAGCGGCTCACCAGTTGGTCGAACGCGTCGGTGTCGCCGTTCTGGCAACGCTTCACCAGCTCCAGCTCCGACACATCGGCTTCTGCCGCAGTCGCTTCCGTATGCATTTTGGACGGATCAGCGGCCGTTTAATTCAACGGTTTTAAAGACTTCCGAACCGCCGGAGCCACTCGCCGCGATACTCGCCCATCAGCGTCACGATCCCGTCACGCACCTGGAAGAGACGCTGTTGCACCGCTCCATGCTGCCGCCCGGTGATTAAAGCCTCGGCTTGCAGCTGGGCCGCCGCATCCATCGAGGTGGTGATCGCTTTCAGCGCGCGCTTCAGATACGCGATGGTCATCCCGATTTCGTCCACGTCGTCATCGCTCAAAGCGGCGGCGAGTTTCGCGCTAGCGAGCGCCGCGTGTGTCGCCAGTTTAACTGCTGCAGGATCGTTCTGCAGCGCCGGGTTGCTGTCGAATAGCTGGTCGATCCAGACTGTCAGCTCGAAGGCAGCTCGATAGAGGCAGTTGTCCTCGAAACCGTGCGTGGCATCGAGCGCCGATCCGGGAGCGGTATCGTCGCTGTCGGATGAATTTTCGATCAGGCGGTCGTCTTCTTCCTCCCACTCGTCGCTCTCGCCGGGCTGCGTCCAGCCCATTTCGCGCGCGATGATCCGATCGCGATCCGGGTGATCGAGATACTTCTCGAGCAGCTCCATGTATTTCTCAGTTTTCTGGTCCTGCTGCTGGAGGAAACGTTCCCATTGATATTCGTCCCACGCGCGCTCGGATTCGGGATCGTAACCAGCCACGGCAAAAACTCAGCTAGCTTCCGCTGCCGCGCAAAGCCTTTCGCGCGAAGCAGATTGCGATGCGCGGCGGGCGGTGTTTGCCGCTTGACCGGGATTAGCCGACCACCCATTCTCGGCGCCCTCACTACCTCAGAACATGAACATTAGATTATCTGTTGCCGCCGCGGCCTTTCTGTCGCTCGGCTCGATCACAACCGCTTTCGCGCAAGGAAGCGGTCAGCCGCCGATGAACAGTCGCGCAGAGCTGCAGCTCGACGCGCTGCAGCGCGAAAAAGCGGCGCGGACACCGACGCAAAACAAGATCGATTCGCAGCTGCTTTTCGCGCGAAGCGAAAAACGTAATGGCCTCGCGCATCGCGACGCGCCGCTGCTGCGGCACAATGTCGAGCTTGAACCCGACTCGCGCACGAAGGTCGACATCGACGCGACGGTCTCCGACGACCTGCTTGCCGCGATTGCTGCCGCCGGTGGCGAAATTCTCGACAGCATCCCGGAGGAAAGCGCCGTGCGCGCTCTCGTCCCAATCGACTCCATGGAGGCACTCGCTGCACGAGAGGACGTGGAGTTCATCCGGCCGGCCGCGGTGGCAATCATGAACACCGGCAGCGTCGATTCGCAGGGCGACCTCACGCATCGAGCGGTGACGGCGAGAGCGGCAACTGGCGCAACCGGCGCCGGCGTCGTCGTCGGCGTGCTTTCGGACAGCCTCGACGACAACAAGAACTCGCTCCGATCGGCGCTCAACAGCGGCGATCTCGACGGCAACAACTCCTTCGTGCTGCCAAAGCAGAGAGGCCGCGGCGAAGGCGAAGGGCTCGCGATGATGGAAATCGTGCACGACCTCGCGCCGGCGGCACAACTGGTCTTCGCGACCGGGTCATCCGGCGAGGCGCGCATGGCCGCGAATATTCGCGCGCTCGCGCATGCCGGGTGCCGCGTCATTATTGACGACATCACCTACACGGATGAATCGCCGTTTCAGGATGGGAAAATCGCTCAAGCGGTCAGTGACGTTTCCGACCGTGGCGTGTTGTATTTTTCGAGCGCGGCGAATTCCGGAAACATCCGCGACCGCACTTCCGGAACGTGGGAGGGGAATTTTGTTGGCGGCCAGTCGAACCGACACGGCCAGTTACATCTGTTTAAACGCGGAGTGCCCGCGGATCGACTGACGAGAGAATCAGGTCGGCCGGCGGTGTTGTTCTGGAGCGATCCGCTTCACAAATCGAGCAACGACTACGACCTCGTCGTCTACGATCGCTTCGGCAACATCGTTTCGATTTCGAACAACACTCAGAACGGCAGACAAGATCCGATCGAGATCGTGCGTCCTCCGAACGCCGGCCAATACCTCGCGATCTACAAGTATTCCGGCGCACGCAGATTTCTGCACCTTGAGACGAGCCGTGGCCAACTCGCGATCGCGACCGGTGGCAGCACGCGCGGACATAATGCTTCCGGGGCGGAAAACGCCTTCTGCGTTGCGGCGGCTCCCGCCGGTGTCGGCATTACCGGCGGTCCACGTGGGCCGTTTCCGAACGCCTTCACCGCAGCAAATAAGGCCGAACCGTTTAGCTCGGACGGTTTTCGTCACATTTTTTTCAGGGCGAACGGCACTCCGTACACGCCCGGCGACTTTCTCGCGCGCGGTGGCCGCGTCCTGAAGAAGCCTGATATCACTGCAGCTGACGGCGTTTCAACGACGCTGCCAGGGAACAGCGGACTGAATCCGTTCTTCGGAACCAGCGCGGCGGCGCCTCATGCCGGCGCCATCGCCGCTCTCGTCTTGTCGCACCGGCCGCACGCGAATCCTAGCCAGGTTCGCAAAGCGCTTTACGCCTCCGCCGTCAATGTAATGGGACACGGCTTCGATAACGTGTCAGGCCACGGCATTGTGATGGCGCCTGGTGCGGTGAATGCCGTTGACGCGGTGATCACGGCGGAGGAAATGGTGCCGGAATCTGCGGCGCCGGGCGAGGAGAATTTCTTCGCGCCAGACGATCCTGCGACAGCCGAGCTCGAGCCGATCGACCAATAGCTGTTTACGACGCGCTGATCGAGTCGGCTACCGCGGCTCGATCGGAGCGGACGGTTTGCAATCGCAGCTGACCGCAGGCTGCGTCGATGTCGTGACCTTTCTCGCGGCGCAGCGTCGCGTCGATGTGTCGGTCGCTGAGGATTGAGTGAAACCGCTCCTGCCGCACGCGAGGCGGTCGGCTCCACTCCAGGCCGTGCACCGTATTATATGGAATCAGGTTCACCTTCGCACCCACACGCGCGCAATGCTTTGCCAGCTCGCGCGCCTGCTCGTCCGAATCGTTCATGCCGTTGATCAGGATGTACTCAAACGTGATCCGCTGTTTTTTTCGTGTCGCGTAGTAATCACAGGCGTCGAGCAGCGTGGCGACGTTGTACTTGCGATTCACGGGCATGATCCGCTCGCGGACCTCGTCGGTCGCGCCATGCAATGACACGGCCAGACGGACCTGCAACGGATTTTGCGCGAGCTGCCGAATCTGCGGCGCGAGCCCGCTCGTCGAGATGGTGATGTGACGGGCGCCGATCCCCAGCCCCCACGGTGCATTGATGATTGCAATCGCGCGCATCAGGTTGTCGAAGTTCGCGAGTGGCTCGCCCATGCCCATGAAAACCACGTTGTCGATGTTCTCGCCGCTCGCTGATTCAGCCGCGATCAACTGCTGCACGATCTCGCTCGCGTGCAGGTTGCGTGTCCATCCTTCAAGGCCGCTCGCGCAAAATTTGCAACCGTAGGCGCAGCCGACCTGCGTCGAGACGCAAATCGTCCGCCGATCTGAGCGCGTGCCGTAAAGCGCGGGAGACGCGGGGATCAGCACCGATTCGACTAAATTCCCGTCACGGAGACGCCAGAGAAACTTCTGCGTGGTGTCTTTCGATCCGAGGACGCGCACCTGCTCGAATTGCTCGAAGGCGAACTTCTCCGTGAGCTTTGTCCGCAACTGCTGTGGCAGGTTCGTCATCGCCTCGAACGACGGCACGCGCTGGCGATATAGCCAGTCGGCGACCTGCTGCGCGCGATACGCCGGATGCAACTCCTTCTCCAAATCGGAAAGGAGCAGCGACTGAATCGCCGGTCTGATTAGCGAGCGCACAGGAAAATTTTCGCACAACGCCTCACTTGTGCGAGGGGTTGCGCGTTCGAATGAGATCGCACCAGATTTTTGAACGGATGTCGCCGGCGCTTGCGTCCGAGATTTTCACTTACCTGCACACGAGTGACCGCCCGATCTACAAAGCCGCGATCCAGGGACTCGCGAACCAGCGCAAATTGCGGCCTGTTTTCATCGAGCGAAAACCGCCCGGCGAGCGGCATCAATGGATGAAATCAGCGCTCAGCCGGCCGGTCAGCGACGCGCTCGCGGCGCACCTGATCCAGGCGTGGTTGCTCGGCGCGCATAAGGTCATGCTCTGCGATTTTCTCGATGCCCTCGGGATCGAGCATGGCGAAGATGGCACGGTCGAGCAGCTGCCGCCCGCCGCGGATAAAGCGAAGATCTCGGAAGCCGTCGAGCAACTCCTGAGCAAGCATCCGTTCGAGACTGTTGCTGTTTACCTTCACGCCTTCCGCGACATGGATAGCGAAGTGCAGTGGCCGCCGCTTGATGAAATCCTTGCCGACGACGCGCGCTTAAAGCTCGGCTCCGAGATCAGCTCGTGAAGTGCAATAGCGCTTCGCCCACGCCGGCGCCGTAGGACTGCCTCGCAACGTAACCGCCGGCCGCGCCGACGGCGGCTTTCACCTGTGGAATCGCGTTTGCCGGACACGCCGGCATCGCGGCGTAGCGGCCGTCCAGCATTGAAAGATCATTGTAGTGATCGCCGGCCGCGAAGATGTTCTCGCGCGGCACGTTGATCAGTCGCGCCAACTCAGCGAGCGCCGCGCCTTTGTGATAATCGGTGTGGCAAAAGCGCAGGTAGACGGTGTTCCGCTGGTAGTGGAACTTCGGCTGCTTTTCGCGAGCGCGGTCAATGAAATCGGTGATGCGGTCCATTTCCGCCTCGTCACCCGCGATCAGCCCTTCGATGCCGTTCGCGTGGTAAATCAGTCGCGCGCCCGTTTTCTGCGTCACAAAATCGACTACTTCGGCGAGGACCGACTCGGCGGACGAAAACAACTCTGCGTGATCGGATGCGACGCGCTTGTTCCAGTCGCCGAACGCTTCCCAGCCACCATTTCCATTCGACGCCGGACGAAAGACGTCGCGCTCACTTGTGAGGATGAAATCGGGATGCACCGGAAAATCGAAGTCGAGTAAACCGGATTCGAGCAGTTCCACCGAGCGGCCGGTGTTGATCGCCCACGCGGCTCCGTTTTCCTTCATCTGGGCGATCAGCTCCATGCAGGCGAAATCGAGGACAGGATCGCTGTCGTGCGCGACGAGCGTGCCGTCAAAATCGGTGCTGATGAGGAGAATCTCGCTGCCCACCCGCTAACTTGATTTCCGCCCGGCGCGGCGCAACGCTTTTCCGGATGAAATCAGCCTACGAGCTGGCGATGGAGCGACTGCAGAAAAACGCGCCAACGGTGCAGTTGACGGATGAGCAGAAGACGCAGCTCGCGGAGATCGATTCGCAGTTCAAGGCCAAACGCGCGGAGAAGGAAGTATTTCTCAAGGACCAGATCGCGAAGGCGCGCGCGACTGGCAGTTTTGACGAAGCTGAAACGATCGAGAAGCAGCTCGCGTCCGAGCTGCGGCGGCTCGACGAAGATTGCGAGGCGAAAAAAGAAAAACTCCGCGCCTCGTTTACAAACGCGTAAGGCAGCATGTCGCGAGCGCTCACGCGCGAATGGCTGCGTCACATGCGCAGCGGTGATTTCGAGCTCGCGTGGCAGGTTAGCGATGCGGTGCTCACCGCACGAAATAATCGGAGGAGCACCTGCTGCCACCTCGCGCAGGAAGCGCTCTGGCGTGGCGAGGCCTTCGTCGATCAACGCGTTTTGATTCGATGCTGTCATGGGTTGGGAGACACGCTGCAGTTCATTCGGTATGCGCCGCTCGTCCGGCGTATGGCGCGATGCGTGATCGTGCAGGGGCAAGCTCCTCTTGCCGAACTGCTGCAGCACGTCGCGGGAATCGATGCGATCGCGACGCTCTATGACGACGTGCCGCGAAATAGCTACGATGTCGCCGTCGAGGTGATGGAGCTGCCGTATGCATTTCGGACGCAGCTCGGGACGATTCCGGCGCGGGTGCCATACATCGAATTGCCGGATTGCGTACGTCGGCGCGATTCGAGTCTGGCGGTCGGTGTCGTGTGGCGTGCCGGCGAATGGGATGCGCGGCGGTCCGTCCCATGCGAACTGATTCGCACGCTTGAGCTCGTGCCGACAGTAACGCTGCACCTCTTGCAGCGCGACCGTCAATTTACACCGCGAGCGCAGGAATTCGGCATCGACGCCAGTGCGGACGACATCGTGCAGCTCGCGCGCACAATTGCCGGACTCGATCTGGTGATTTCGGTCGACAGCATGCCGGCGCATTTAGCCGGTGCTCTCGGTGTGCCGATATGGACGCTGTTGCACGCACGCTGCGACTGGCGGTGGATGAGCGATCGCGAGGATTCCCCGTGGTACCCGACGATGCGCTTGGTTCGCCAGAGCCGCGCCCGTGACTGGCACGCGGTAATCGCGCGGGTCCGATCAGAGCTCGCGCGTCTTGCCGATCAGTTCCGCGTTGCGTTGGCGGCGTGAACCGAACGGCTACGGCGCGACTTTGGTGCCTTGCGGCTCGAGAGTGCGTTCGGAGCGCTTCGGCAGGTTCGGATCGAGAAAGCCAAGCATGTGTGCGCGGTTGATCACGCGGACACCTTCTGCGCGCTGTTCGGCGGCGATTTGCCGATGAAACGCTTCCATTTGTGTCCAGTGAACTTTTGGGCGGAAGTGGTGCTCGGCGTGATAGCCGTTGTAGAAAAACAACCAATTATAGAGGCGGCCATAGCTGCTGACGCCCCACGCGATCGGTTTATCGGGATTCCCGCCGTAATGCCGGAAGTAACCGTTCAAATAACTGAAGCAATGGCCCAGATAAAAAAACGGCAGGAAGAAAAAGATCACGTAGCGCCAGTTGAGCAGGAACATCACGAACAGAGTTCCTGCGAACGCGACAAGCTCGATCGTCCCCCAGACGTTCTCGCGTTCGCCGCGCTTGCGCAGCTCGCGCCGAATCGCGCCAAGATCGTCGCGGAAAAAGCTGAGGAACACGTAGCTCCATGGATTTTCCGGTTCGCCATCGTGACCGTGCTTGTAGATCGAAATCCAGTCGACCGTCTCACCATCTTCATTCGGCCGATCGGAGTTGCCCTTGTGATGCTGCATGTGCACGGCGTGGTAGTACGTCTGTGAGAAGCAGCAGGCGATTGACTGGCAAACGCCGAAGATCCGGTTCAGCAGGTTGGAGCGGAAGAACGGGTTGTGGATAAAGTTGTGCCCGACGCCGTTGATGTTCGCATTGATCATCAATGCGTAGCCGAAGCCCATGACCAGCATGATCCAGAGCGGAGTTCGCGGCCACAGCAGGAACATCGCGAAAAAATAAGCGAGGTGAAACAGCCCGGCGACCGCCGGAACGGCGTCCCAGCGGGTGTGGGCGAACAGTTTCGACGCGGTCGTGACACGGCCGGTGTGAATCGCTTCAGAGCTCATGGAGGGCGGGGAGCAGGGGTATCAATGCCGGAGCTGGGCTTGGTGTGCAAGTCCGGACGTGCAGCTTTGCGGCGCTGCCGCGTTTGGAATTTCAAGATTCGCACCAATTACTGCCGATTCTGGCAGAATGGCACCCCGGCTGCTTACGGGCGGCCACCCGATATTCCGATCGAATCCGCCGCGCAGCCGCCGCAACAAAAGTTTTCTTTCCGCAGGAATTTGCTTGCTACACGAGGGACGCGCCATGTAAAAGAGGCGCCGGGCGAGAAAAAATTTTTGGCGGCACAAGAATTGTTATTGACGGTGAGAATCAATTATGACAAATATGAGAATCATAAGAGATCACCGCGTCTGCAAAAACTTGTAGCAAGGGAATCTCAAAATTAACCGCAGTAATACGACCAAGGAGAAAACAATGATCAAACGTTACTTCGCTAGCGCGGCAATGATCGCCGCAGGGATGCTGGCTATAAATACCGCCAAAGCGGCTGTCCTCAATCTGGACAACGGCAGCGGCACTGTGAACGGCGCCTTGTTCGCCACTACCGACCAGCAGCCGACCGGCACTGGCGTGTTCGATCCGTTCCTCACCATCCAAAACAGTCCGTGGGAACAGGGCTACAACAGCGGCAGCGGCAATTTCGATACGAAGCGTGAGCCGGTCTGGAACCACGAGATCAAGTTCTCCGACATGACGGTGACGACGATCGGCGGGAGCCAGTATTACGGCTTCACAGTCGATATCAACGAGCCGAATGGCGCGAAAGCCGGCATCTCGCTCGACGCATTCCAAGTCTACACATCGAGCAGCTTGCAGAACAGCACGTCGACGAACAGCAGCGGGTTCTTCAACGGATCGCTCGGTACGTTGCGCTACACACTGGGTGATAACGCGGTCACTTACACAGACACCCGGCACGGCAGCGGCTCGGGTGATATCAACATCTACATCCCTGTCAGCGCTTTCGCTGGCGCGCAGGCGAACGACTACATCTACCTCTACCAGCGTTGGGGCAACAGCGACTCGACCACCACGACGCAGGGCGGCTTTGAGGAAACATCCCTCATCCGCGGCGTCACGCCGGTTCCGGAGATGAGCGCGCTCTTCCCGATCCTCGGCCTCATGGTTGCCGTCGGTTCGACGCACATCCTCCGCCGCCGCCGCATGGCGCGGGTCTCGGCGTAAAGTCTGTTTAGTTATCTCCGTTGTTTGGCGGAGGCGGCAGGGTTCCTGCCGCCTCCGTTTTTTTTGTGTCGTGAGGGGGAATCGGCGATTGCAAACGGCGCGTCGCAACGCCTAAGTTAGCGGCCCTTTCTGGGCGCATGTTCGCACTTCAGCCTGAGATAAAAATCTTCAGCGGCTCGGCAAATCGCGATCTCGCGCAACGCATTTCCAGCTTTGTCGGTGCTCCGCTTGGCCAGGCGACGCTCAGCTCGTTTCCCGACGGCGAGACGTACGTGAAATTCGAGGAGAACATCCGCGGGCGCGACGTCTTCATCATCCAGCCGACATCGCCGCCCGTGAACGAGCACCTGATGGAGCTGCTCATCATGGTCGACGCAGCGCGGCGAGCGAGTGCGGATCGAATCACCGCAGTCATCCCGTTTTTCGGCTACGCGCGGCAGGACCGAAAAGATAAACCGCGAGTGCCCATCACGGCGAAGCTGATCGCGAATCTGCTCGTCGCCGCGGGCGTCCAGCGCGTGCTGACAATGGATCTGCACGCGCAGCAGGTGCAGGGATTTTTCGACATTCCGGTCGACCACCTCTATTCGATGCCGGTGCTGATCAAGCACCTGAGGCAGAGGCTGACGCGCAAAACCGTGGTCGTTTCACCCGATGTCGGCGGATTGAAGATGGCGTCCGCGTATTCGCAGGCACTCGGTACGAGCTTGGCGATTGTGGCGAAGCAGCGGAAGAGCGCGACGGAAACTGAGGCGCTCTACGTGATTGGCGAAGTGGAGGGATGCGATGTGCTGCTGGTCGACGACCTCACGGAGACGGCGGGCACGCTCACGTCAGCGGCCGATATCCTGAAGAAACGTGGTGCGCTCGACATCTATGCCGGCGTTGCCCACGCCGTGTTGGTGGACGTGGCGCTTAAACGGTTGCAAAACTCCCAGCTTAAGGAATTAATAACGACCAACAGCACGCCTCAGCGGCCGGTGGATGGATTGGAAATCACCGTGCTCGACGTCGCCGAGCTTCTCGGCGAAGGCATCAAACGGATTCACAATGACGAGTCGGTTTCGTCGCTGTTCAAAATAGAGGACGCAAAGAAGAACTAAAATGGCTAAGCAAGTAAAACTCACGGCTGAGCGGCGCACCTTGATCGGCCGTTCCGCCGTCCGAAAGCTGAAGGCCCGCGGCTCCGTTCCTGCAGTCATTTATGGCGCAAAGGACAAGCCGGAGCCGCTGCAGGTCTCGAAGCGAGACATCACCGCGCTCCTCAGTCACGCATCCGGCGAAAACATTCTGGTCGAGCTCGAGGTCTCGGGGGACGGCGGCAGCAATCGGCTCGCGCTGGTTCAGGAAGTGCAGCACTCGCCGCTCGGTGGCGATGTTCTCCACATCGACTTTCACGCCGTCGCGATGGACGAAATGATCCACGCCGAGGTTCCGGTGGAGCCAACCGGAACCCCGAATGGAGTGAAGAATTTCGGCGGCTTGCTCGAGCAGAGTGTGCGCTCCCTGCCGATCGAATGCCTGCCGCGCGACCTGCCGGATGTGATCTCGGTCGACGTTTCGAATCTGAATGTCGGTGACGCGATTCACGTGCGCGATCTGCAGTTGCCGTCTGGGGTTTCTACAAAAGTGCAGCCGGAACTGACGGTGTTCTCCGTCCTCGCGCCGACGGTGGAGGAGGAGCCTGCAGCAGTTGCGGCCGAGGCGGCGGCGTCGCCTGAGGTCATTCGCGAGAAGAAGGAAGAGCCCGAAGCTGCCGGCGGCGCCAAGGAACCGAAAAAATAGCGGGTCCGGCGCGCAGCTGACTCACATTGCAGCGAGAGACGGCGCAGATCCGGTTGATTGCCGGACTGGGGAATCCCGGCGCCGAGTACGAGCGCACCCGGCACAACATCGGGTTCGTGGTGCTCGATTGCCTGGCGCGCGATCTCGGCGCGCAATGGCAGCATTCGGCAAGGTGGGACGCGGTCTGGGCG
>CADDYX010000014.1 GCA_902810735.1 Verrucomicrobiota bacterium
CCGCTGCATTGTTTGTCGCGGCAATGGTCTCCACCGGATGCGCCAGCAACCCGAGCTCATCCGAAACCGCGACGCCAATTCGTGCATGGCCGAAGTCCACGCCGAGAATTCGCCGCTGCAGTTGCAACTCGCTCATTGCAACCGCGGCGGCACCTTCTCGACCAGGCTCTTGATTTTCTCCGCCTGGTGCCGATGGCAGACCAGCACCGCGTCTGCGGTTTTGACGACAATCAGGTTGTGCACACCGAGCAGGGCGACGGTGGTGCCGTCCTGCGCAAACACGATGTTGTTCGTTGAGTCCGCGATCGTCGCATCGCAGTTGATGGCGTTGCCCTCTTCATCCTGCTTGAAGTAGTTCGCTACCGCGCGCCAGCTGCCTACGTCGTCCCAGTCAAATCCAGCCTCCACCACAAGCACGCGGTCGGCTTTTTCCATCACGGCATAATCAAACGATATCTTGGGCAGCTGGCTGAACTGATCGCGCAACGTGCTGTCGAACTTTCCCGGCGCACGCAACTGCGAAATGAATGTCGCTAGTTCCGCCGTGTGCCGGTTGAATTCGCTCAGCACGCTCGGCACCGACCAGACGAACATTCCAGCATTCCACCGGAAATGGCCCATTCGCAGGAATGATTCGGCGAGATCGGCGTTCGGCTTTTCGCGAAATCGTACGACGTGATGGACGGCCGTTGCGCTAACGCCATTCACTTCCACCGCGTCGCCAAGCTCGATATACCCGAAGCCTGGGCACGCCCACGTCGGTTTGATTCCGATGGTTACGAGCGCGCCGGTTTCTTCCGCCGCGCGCGCTGCAGTCGCCAGCGTGCTCCGGAATGCGGCCGCGTCTTTGATAATGTGGTCGGCCGGCAGCACGAGCATCGTCGCGAGATGATCGCGGGCGGCGATCCAGCCGGCGCCCAACGCAATCGCTGCAGCAGTGTCGCGTTTTGCCGGTTCGGCGATGATGTTTTCGGCAGGGAAATCGGTCAGCAGCTCGCGCACGCCGCGCTCCTGGTCGACGTTCGTGAGCACCAGAATTCGCTCTTTCGCGACGAGCCCCGCAAGGCGCTCGACCGTTTGTTCGAGCAGCGTTTTGTCCGAAACGAGCCGTAGCAGTTGCTTCGGACGCGCCCGGCGACTAACCGGCCAGAACCGTTCGCCGCTGCCGCCGGCCAGGATCAACGCATAAATATCGTTCACAATTTCGGACGAAAACGCGAGCAGGATTCAGATCGGATGCCGCGCGCAGAAATCCGTTTCCTTTTCAAAAACGGAACGTATAAGGATAGGCGATGTCCCTCTCGATATCCATTCCAAAAGCTGCCGAAGAGATCCCACTCGACGGTCTGCTGACGCTCGCCCGGACGAGCTTTGGCCTGGGTCTCGGAATGTTGGTGGCTGATAAAATCCGGCGCCCGGTCCGGCAAGCAGCCGCGATCGCGCTGGTCTCCGTCGGCGCCCTTGCCGCCGTGCCGCTGCTCGTGAAAGCGGCCATGGAACGGATTAACCGGCCGGAATCGGAACGCGGCAGCCGTAATCGCCTGCGCTCCATTCGCCACGACTCCGGTTATCAATCGGACACGGACGTTTACTAAGTCTGCGCGTGTCGCGCGTTTGGCGCAGCAGTCTGTCCCAGCCGCTTGATTCGTTCGCCGCGCGGCGTAAGCGTTCGCTTCATGTCTCGCTCCGTCGCCGCCAATTCGAATACACTTCGCGCCCGCTGCGCTGAGATCGCGAAAGAAGAAGCGGTGCTCCGCGAAGGCGGCGGCAAGGCAGGTCTCGAGCGGCAGCGCAAGCTCGGCCGTCTGCCGGCGCGCGAGCGCATCACCGGATTGCTCGACAAAGGCGCGCCGTTTTTCGAAGTCGGTCTCTGGGCTGCCTACAAGATGTATCAGCAGTGGGGCAACATTGCCGCTGCTGGAACGGTCGCCGGCATCGGCGACGTGCATGGCGTCCCCTGCATGATCGTTGCCAACGATGCGAGCGTGAAAGCAGGCGCGTTCTTTCCGCAGACGTGCAAGAAATTAATCCGCGCGCAACGCATCGCCTTCGAATGTGCGCTCCCGCTGATCTATCTCGTCGATTCGGCCGGCGTTTTTCTGCCGATGCAGGATGAGATTTTTCCCGACGAAGACGACTTCGGCCGCATCTTTCGCAACAACTCCGTCATCTCGGCGGCCGGTCTCCCGCAATTCGCCGCGATCATGGGGAACTGCGTGGCCGGCGGGGCCTACCTGCCGGTTTTATGCGACAAGATCCTGATGACGGAAGGCAGCGGCCTTTATCTCGCCGGGCCGTCGCTCGTCAAAGCCGCCATCGGCCAGGTCGTCGAACAGGAGGATCTCGGCGGCGCGAAGATGCACGCGGAAATCAGCGGCACAGTCGACTTTTACGAAAAGGACGACGCGTCGTGCCTGAAACGTCTCCGCTCCCTCATCGCGATGCTGCCGGAAGCGCAAGCACACTCGGACAGCGCGCCGGCGAACGACGCACCGGAAAAAGATCCTGAGTCGCTTTACGATCTGGTCGACGCGGACGGCCGCAAGCCTTACGACATGCGCGATCTACTCACGTCCGTTGTCGATGCCGGTTCGCTCGAAGAGTACAAAGCCGACTACGGTAAGACGCTGGTGACGGCATACGCCAGAATCGGCGGCCGTCCGGTCGGGATCGTCGCGAATCAACGGCTGCAGGTGCGCACGAAGACACAAGGCATCCAGATGGGCGGCGTGATCTACGCCGATAGCGCAGACAAAGCCGCCCGATTCATCTTCGACTGCAATCAAATCAGCGTGCCGATCATTTTCTTCCAGGACGTCACCGGTTTCATGGTCGGTAAGGACGCGGAACAGAGTGGAATCATCCGCAGCGGTGCGAAGCTCGTGAACGCCGTCAGCAATTCCGTTGTGCCAAAAATCACGGTTGTTGTCGGCGGTTCCTTTGGCGCGGGAAACTACGCGCTTTGCGGCAAGGCGTACGATCCGCGATTCATCGTCGCGTGGCCAAACGCGCGCTACGCGGTCATGGGAGCCGCGCAGGCGTCGGACACGGTGTTCAGCATTCTCGCCCGCGCCGCGGACCGCGGTGACAAAAAAGCCTCGGCCGAGGAGCTGGAAGAACTGCGCGCAAAAGTGAAGGCGAGTTACGAGGAACAAACCGATATTCGCTACGGCGCCGCGCGCGGCTGGATCGACGCAATCATTCAACCGCACGAGACGCGTGACGTGCTGGTTCGGTTGCTGAGCTACGTCTCGCGTCCAACGCCGAAGGCGCGGTTTCACACCGGCGTCGTCCAGGTCTAACGCGCATGCCGACACTCCTGGTCGACAAAAAAGATGCGCGCGTGACGATGATCACGCTCAACAGGCCCGATCGCCGGAACGCGCTCACGATCGAGCTGATGACGCAAATCGTAGCCGCGGTGGAAGGCGCCGCCGCAGATCCGAACCAGCGCGTGCTGGTGATCCGCGGCGCGGGCGTGGCATTTTGCACCGGGCTCGATCTTCAGGAGGTAAGCGAACCGCACAAAGCGCACGCATCAGCTGAGATGGTCGCGAAGATGTTGCTAACCGTGAGCGAGACGCGGCTGGTTACGATCGCCGCAGTGCACGGCGCGGCAGTCGCCGGCGGCGCGGGCTTGATGTCGGCGTGCGACTTCGTCGTTGCGGCAGAACGAACAAAATTCGGATACCCGGAAGTGCGCCGCGGCCTCGTCGCAGGCTTGGTGATGACATTCCTCCGCCGCCAGCTGCAGGAACGCGATGCGCGGGAGCTTCTGCTCGGCGGAGAGTTGATCGAGGCGGCGCGCGCAAAGGAGATCGGGCTCGTGAACCGCGTGGTGTCAGCCGACGCGCTCGAGACCGCCACCGACGAGATCGTTTCCTCGGTGTTGAAAGGCGCGCCGAACGCGATCAGCAACAGCAAGCGGCTGCTCGAGGAGCTTTGGTCGACGTCCGTTCAGGAAGACATAGATGTCGCGCTTCGACACCACATGCAGGCGCGCGAGTCGCGCGAGGCGAAAGAAGGCGTTGCCGCATTTCTGGAGAAGCGGCCGCCAAACTGGGCGTCAGGCGACGCCTGAGTAGTCGCGGCCAATCGTGCTGCTCATCGTGAGCGCACCCTGAATCGCGTCGTCCATTTCCAGCCGCACATCGCGCTGTTGCAATGCGCGAAACACTTCCTCGGTCGGGATGTTGCCGACGAGCTCGTCCTGCGCAAACGGACAACCGCCTAGTCCGCCAAGCGCCGCGTCGAAGCGCCGGCAACCGGCATCGTAAGCAGCGAGTATTTTCTCGGCCGCGTCTGCGCGTGTGCTGTGCAGATGAACGCCGATCTCGGTCTGCTCGCATTCGCGCAGCACGGTCGCAACCACACGACCGATAAGCTCCGCTCCGGCAACACCAGCCGTATCAGCGAGCGATACGGCGGAGATGCCGATGTGCCCGATTTTCGTCGCCAACTCTGCTACCGCAGTCTCGCTCCACGCATCGCCGTACGGATTGCCGAACGCCATCGAGATGTAGGTGACCACGCCAACGTTCGCCTCATCGGCTCTGCGTGTGATTGCGTCGAGCACGGCAAGGTTCTGCTCGATTGTCTGGTTCTGATTGCGCCGCAGGAACGTCTCAGAAATCGAACATGGATAACCGAGCGTCGTGACAGCGCGGCTCGCGATCGCGCGCTCCGCGCCTTTCTCATTCACCACGATTCCGATGATTTCGACGCCGGCGGGTGGCGCAAGCTGTTCAAGCACCTGTTCGCTGTCGGCCATCTGCGGCACGGCTTTTGGCGAGACGAAACTCACCGCGTCGATATGTCGGAAGTCGGCGTCAATCAGCGCGCGTAGATAGCGCACCTTCAGCTCAGTCGGGATCTGCCGGCGTAGCCCTTGCCACGCGTCGCGCGGGCATTCGATGAGTTTGACGGTGTCGTGCGGCATCGCGCAGCCGAGCCGGCGCTCGCGTTATTTCACCGCCGCGCTCGGAGCGGGAACTTGGAACTGCTCGATTTGCTCCTTGATCTCGTGCACGAAGTTCGCTGCGCCCGCGCCGTTCACGACACGGTGATCGAAGGTGAGTGACAAAGTGATGACTTCCGCCGGCTCCGCGTTTTTCGCGTCGCCTACGGATTCGAAATGTGCTGAGCCGACGAAGAGCGTGCCGACCGATGGCGGCACGACGATCGGAGCGGCGGCGCGCACACCGAAAGCGCCAAGGCTGCTGATGACGATCGGCGCGTTCACCGCGTCGACGCGGCCGCGCCGCGTTTCATCCACAGTTCCGTTGTAGCGCTCGATGAACTCCGGCCAGTCGCGCGTGTTTGCATGCGTGATCACGGCGGTCGCGAGGCGATCGCCCTCCAGCGCGACTGCAATCCCCAAATCAAACTTGTCGTTCTCGACAATCGAATCGTCTTCGAGCATCAAACGCCGGAACGGCGCGTGTTTCTCCATCGCGCGAACGACTGCCCACGCGATCATCACCGACGGCGTCGCCGCGCTCTTCGGATCCGCTTTCTTTGCAGCTGCGCGTGCTTTGCGAATCGCGTCCCAACGTGCGTCGATCTGCAAATTCGCGGGGACCACGCGGCCGAGGCGGCGAGTAATTGTGGGGGAAAGCGCAGGCTCAATCTGCTGCGACTCGCGTTCGCGCGTGACAACGCGCTTCGGCGGCGATTGTTCTGCCGCTCCGTTCGTGCCCGTCTCAGCAGCGCCCACCGCTATTGTGGCGTTTTGCTCGTCTGCGCGCGTGTGAGATGTGACGATCGTGCCAATCTCCTGGCCAATATCGACCGTCGCACCGACTTCGGTTTTCCATTCGCCCATCGTGCCGGCGAACGACGATTCGATCGGGTAAACGGCCTTGTCCGTCTCTACTTCGCAAAGCGGATCGTCGAGCGCGATCGCGTCGCCGGGTTGCTTCAGCAGCGTGACAACCTTTGCGTTCCGAATGCCTTCACCCATGATCGGAACGGTGATCGGCCGAACGTGGTGCGTATTTTCTGTAGCCGCGACCGCTGGCTGCCGCTCTGGGATCGCCTGCTCAGTCGGGCCGCGGCCAGCGACCGCGGCTACAGGTGCGCGATTGCTGCGCGTTGCTGTCGACCGGCGAACCGCGCTGACAATTCGCTCCACATCCGGGAGCGCGGCGTACTCGTAAATCGGATTGTAGCCGATCATGACATTCGGTTTGCTGACAAGAATCGGCGGCGCGAGCAAATCGCTCCACAACTCGGCGTGATTCACGACGTGCGAGATGATCATCTGACCGACACTGCAGTTCTCGGTATCTTCCTGGACGACCACGAGCCGTCCGGTGCGGCGGACTGATTCTTCGATCGCCGCGCGATCCCACGGCACGATCGATCGCAAATCAATCAGCTCCACGCTCGCGTCGCTTCCGAGTTGGTCGATCGCCTCCAGCGCTTTCTCGACGGTGTTGCCCCACGCGACGAGCGTCACATCCGATCCGCAGCGTCGCGTGCGCGCCTTGCCCAACGGGATGGCGCGAATCGGCTCCGCGAATTCGTGTTCAGCCCAGAGCATGTGCTTCGGGATGAAGACGAACGTCGGATCCTCCGCGTGCATCGCGCTCCAGAGCAGGCCGGCCGCGTCGTCCGGTGTGCTGGGAATCGCGATGTTGATGCCTGGAAAATGGGCGAGCGGGGCTTCGTTTGCCTGGCTGTGCCACAAGCTGCCGCCGGGCAGATAAGCGCCGTAAGGAGCGTAGATGACGAGCGGGCATTTCCACGTGCCGAACGATCGCCAGCGCAAATTCGACAGGTTCGTCACCACCTGGTTCCACGCCGGCCCGATGAAGTCGATGAACTGCAGCTCGAACACCGGCTGTTTGCCGTACGAAGCGAGGCCGCAGGCGACGCCTACGATCGTCGATTCCGCGAGCGGCGAGTTGTAGACCTGAGTCTTGAATTCGGTCGACAACTTTTGCGTCAGGCGGAAGACCCCGCCTTTCGGATCTTCGACATCTTCGCCGAAAATGATACGGTCGCCGCTCCGCTCCAGACCGAGCCGCAAAGTCTTGTTTACCGCGTCACCGATCCGGTATTTGCCGGGCGGAAGTACTTCGTCGTGCACCTGCGGAAGCGCTCCGGTGACCTGAAGTTCGAGCTCGTCCGCGCGCGGATCTTCGGCGCGTTCTGCCTCGGAAAATTCGCTGCGAATTCGCTCTTTGATTTCGTTGTCGAGCCTCGCGTAATCGTCGTCGGTGAGCAGCTTTTCCGCGATCAGCCGCTCTTTCCACTTCTTCAGCGGGTCGCAGTTTTCGCATTGAGCGAGCTCGTCGGCGCTGCGGTAAAGCTTCTGATCATCGGAGCTGGTGTGGCTCGAGAGGCGCTCCATGTTGACCCAGAAGAACCGTGGACCGCCGCCGTTGCGCATCGATGCGAAGGCCTCCGCGCCCGCATCAAAAATCGCCTGCACATCGGCGCCTTCGACCAGCTGCCAATCGTTAGGCTGAAGAACGTTCAGCGCGCGCGGATGAATCTTTTTCGTCGGGCTGCTGATGCCGTACTTGTTGTCCTCCACCACGAACAACACCGGGAGTTGCCGCTCTTTCGCGAAGCAAATCGCCTCGTAAAAATCGCCTTGCCGTGTTGCCGCTTCGCCGACGGTGGCGACCACGACATTCGGTTTGTGGTCGAGCCGGATACCCCACGCGATTCCGCATGCGGGAAGTAATTGCGAACCAGTCGGAGTCGGCACACTCCAGATGCCTTTGGACGCGTAGCTGTAGTGCGACGGCATCTGGCGGCCGTGGCTTTGCCCGCTTCGTTTCGCGAAGTAATCGATCGCCAGCTGGCGCGAAGCGACGCCGCGGCCGAGCACCAGACCGCGGTCGCGATAATAGCCGCAGATGTAATCGCCGTCGCGAAGTTGCATGCCGAGCGCGGCTAATCCTTCGTGGCCCATCCCGGAGACGTGGAAATGGCCTTTGCCCTGGCGATTCAGGTTTTGCTCGCGCAGATCACCGTGCCGACTCTCGAGCAGCGTCGTGAGGAGTTGCAGTTTCTGCTCTTTGCTCAGCTCTGGCATACGTAAAAATCGCGCTGGTAAGGGAAGACAGCCGCCGCGCCTTTGCAACGGAATTCGAGCCGTTTGGCCGCGCCCGCCGCCGTGTTAACGTCCGCCGATGATCGCCGCACGCGGAGCAGGAGTTATCGCGCGGTATCGCGCTTTCCTGCCGGTCAACGACGCGACACGGGTGGTGACGTTAGGCGAGGGGAATACACCGCTGATTTACTCGCCACGCCTGAGCGAAATCGTCGGCCGCGGCGCGCGCGTTTTCGTGAAATACGAAGGACTCAATCCAACGTGCTCGTTTAAAGACCGCGGCATGACTGTCGCTGTCTCCAAAGCTCTCGAACACGGCGCGCGTCACCTGATCTGTGCGTCGACCGGAAACACCTCCGCTTCCGCCGCGGCGTATGCAGCGCGGGCGAAGCTCGATTGCGTGGTCGTGCTGCCGGCCGGCAAAATCGCAGCCGGCAAACTGTTGCAAGCCGTCGCCTATGGCGCGCGAATCGTCGCGATCGATGGTAATTTCGATGACGCGTTGCGCATCGTTCGCGAGCTCGGCCGGCGAGGCGATTTCGCGGTCGTGAATTCCATTAATCCGGACCGGATCGCGGGACAGAAAACCGCCGCGTTCGAAATCGTCGATGAACTCGGCGATGCGCCTGCGTATCATCTTCTGCCGGTTGGCAACGCCGGAAACATCACCGCCTGCTGGGCCGGGTACGGAGAGTACGTCAGCGCGCGGAAGTCAACCCGCACGCCGCGGATGATCGGCTTTCAGGCGGCAGGTGCAGCGCCGATCTTTCACAGGCGCGTTGTGGAGAAGCCGGAGACAGTCGCTTCGGCGATCCGAATTGGAAATCCGGCAAGCTGGGAACGCGCCACACGTGCGGTCGAGGAGTCGCGCGGCGCGATTGACATCGTGACGGACGACGAAATCCTCGCCGCGCAGCGCTGGCTCGCGGCCAACGAGGGAATTTTCGTCGAACCTGCGAGCGCGGCGCCGATCGCCGGGCTGATCAAGTGCTGTGATTCGTCGCGTAATCCCGTCTGCTCGCTCGCGCAGATCGAGCCGGAGAGCGCGATCGTTTGCACTGTTACCGGCCACGGATTGAAAGATCCTGATGCGGTGCGGATCCCCGAAATCCGCGCGGTTTCAGCAAATCCGGATGAGGTGTTGCGGTCGCTCGAACGCTGAGTTGAGATTGACACGGCGCGCAAATCGGCGACAACGGTCGCGTCAATTTTCCGCATCGCGCTCCGCCGCTGATCTTCATGCGACTGATTGTTCAAAAATATGGCGGCACCTCGGTAGGAAGCGCCGAACGGATTCGCGCCGTCGCCCAGCGCTTGATCGAAACGCAGCGTGATCAGTGTCGCGTTGTTGCAGTGATTTCTGCGATGGCGGGCGTGACGGACAACCTGATCAAGCTCGCCCATGAGGTCGCGCCGCATCCGACGGAACGGGAGCTCGACAAGCTGCTCGCGACTGGCGAACACGCGGCGACGGCGCTAACGGCGATGGCGGTGAACGCTCTGGGCGCGAAAGCCGTCTCGCTGACCGGCGCCGAGGCAGGCGTGCTGACGGACCGCGCACATAGCCGCGCAAAGATCGCCAACATCAGCCCACGCCATATCCAGGAGCTGCTGGCTGAGGATTTCATCGTCGTCGTAGCCGGATTCCAAGGGCACTCGCCGGAAGGCGAAACCACTACACTCGGGCGCGGCGGCTCCGACCTCAGCGCGATCGCGCTCGCCGGCGCACTGAATGCCGACGCGTGTGAAATTTACACGGACGTCGACGGCGTCTTCACGTGCGATCCGCGCCTCGTCAAAGACGCGCAAAAAATTGACGAGGTCGCGTACGATGAACTGCTCGAGATGGCCGGCGCCGGAGCGAAGGTCATGCAATCGCGCGCCGTCGAATTCGCGAAAAAATTCAGCGTGCCGTTTGAGGTGCGGTCGAGTTTCACCCGCGGCCCGGGCACAATCGCGACGGAAGAGACAGCGAATATGGAAGACGTCGTCATCCGCGGCGTCAGCATTGATCGCAAGCAAGCCAAGATCACCATTAACGGTGTGCCGGATTCAGCAGGAGTCGCGGGCCGGATTTTCTCGGCCATCTCCGCGGGCGAAATCATCGTCGATATGATCGTGCAGAACGTCTCGGCCGGGAACACCACCGGCATTTCGTTCACCATTCACGAATCCGAACTTGCGCGAACCGAAGAGTTGCTGCGTCCAGTTGTCGACCAAATCCGCGCCACCGGCGTCACGTCGCAGAGCGGCGTCGCGAAGCTGAGCGTGGTCGGCATCGGGATGCGTTCGCATTCCGGAGTCGCAGCGCGGTTTTTCGAATGTCTAGGCCGCGGCGGGATAAATATTCAGCTAATCTCGACCTCAGAGATCAAGATCGCGGTGGTGATCGACGAAGCCGACGCTGAGCGCGCCGCGCAGCTCACGCACCAGGAATTCGGACTCGGGCGAACAACCGGCGCGCGTCAGTCCCGCTGACGCTACTGGCGCACCGGATCGACGTAGAACGCTGGCGTGCCGGCGATGCGCATCTGGCGACCGAACATCGTCCGGTAAACTGCCGCCGGCGGATGGTCCAGGCCCGGCGCACGCCAGCGCTCGTCCGAATTTGCCTGCTTCCAGACGGTGCCATCCTCCATTCGAACGATCGTGCTGCCGGTGATCCCGTTAAATATCCCGTCGACGCGACTGACGGTGACCTCCGCAGCCTGCCGCTCCACGCGTTTCGTGGCCGTCTTGACCGTCTTCTCGCGATAGCCGTTCAGCCACTTGTTGAGGTTCGCGAGCTCCTCTGGGGAAAGCTTCTCCAGACCGGCGGATTTAAACTGCTCCGGCGTCATCATCTGCTGAACGCCGCCTTCAGAAGCCGAATCCTGCTGAGCCCAGAGGAATGGGCCAACGGCGATAGCGGCGGCGAACATCAAAAGCGAGGTGAGAATCCGAACCGAAAGAGTTTTGATCATTGCGCGCAGGTATGTAGAGCTGCCGGCGAGGCTATCAGCGCGAACACGACGGTCAAGTGGGAGGGTACAGTGCTCGCAACCATCCGGTGCTGGACCGTGCTATTATAACATCATGCAATATATGTCATATAAACTCTCGAGGTGTTGGTGCTGAATCGCTGGCCCAACACCACTCTCGAGGTGTTGGTGCTGATTCCCTGCTGGAATCGGACGAACTGAAGCGAAAGCTTCAACCGGCACCAACACCACTCGCGATGCGAAATGCCGGTCGGTAGTTGTTGCGTTGAACGGTCCTCCGAAGCCGTTACCTGCGATCGTTACACTTCTGCAATGAGCGCCAGGTCTGTTCTGATTGTCTCACCTGCATGATGAAAACACATGCCCTGAATGTCTACACGGTCGCCGTAACCGGTTCGCTCTTGCTCGCCGGCTGTGCGGCACAGCATCCGCAGTACGCCTACGTCACGCGCGAAAAATGGCCGCAGCCGTCCAATGTGCACCAGTACGCTGGTGGCGAGGTGCTTCATCAGTACCAGGAGCGTGGCGGGATCGGCACGCAGGCGCCCGCCGATAATGCCTTTGGTCGGCCGTAGCTGTTCGGTTGTTTAACTAAGCGTAGCCAGCCTGAGTGGCCGCAGATGCGCACTGCGCACCGCAGCGCGCCGTGAGTGTCGCTGTCGAAGCCTCTTATCCGCGCGAAACCGCGAGGCCGCTCGCGGCGTCACATTTGATCAGACGTTGCTGCCGCTCCATTTCAGCTTTTGCCGGACAACACTGAAGAAAGAGACGCCGGGCAGCGCCGCCAGCGGCAGAACGCGCGCCGACTTGCGAACTGTCACTGTGGTGCCGGTCTCGACGCGCAGCGGATCGCGCCCGTCGATCGTCAAATAGATCGGATACGCGGCTTCGGTGGCTTCGATATCGATAACGGCGTCTTCACCGACAATGATTGACCGGTTCGTGAGGACGTGTGGGCAGATCGGCGTGATCACTAGCGCACCAGACTCCGGCGACAGGATTGGGCCGCCGGCTGAAAGTGAGTAAGCAGTTGATCCAGTTGGTGTAGCTACAATTAATCCGTCCGCATTAAACTCAGTTAACGGCTCCCCGTTGACACTCGTTTTCAACCGGATCAGCCGGGAAACCTCGCCGCGGCTGATCACTGCATCATTTAACGCCGGCATCGTCGGCCCGGCGCCACCGGCCGAGCGCAGCGTCACGTCCAGGAGCGCGCGCTGGCTGAAGAGCATTTTGCCTGCGGCGATGCAATCGACCGCCTGCATGTAGGCCGAGGAGTTGGCACAGGTCAGAAAGCCCAGAGAGCCGACGTTGATACCGAAAATCGGCGGCACCCTGTCGGCGAGCTGACCGACAACGTTCAGAATCGTGCCGTCGCCGCCCAAAACCACGAAGAGGTCGGCAGCAGTGGCCAGCTCGGCGACAGTTTGACTCGAGGTCTGGCTGATGAGTGCCGCCGTCTTCCCTTCGATAAAAACCGCGATATCCCGCCGCTGGAATTCTCCGACGAGTCGCCGCAGGAGTTCGGCCACGCCGCGCTTACCGGTGTGCGCGATCAGGCCGATGCTTTTCGGGCGCATATGAAAAACTCCTGGTTACCCTCGGTGCCGCGCAAGACAGAAGGCGCGACGCCGACGACTGGATGACCGGTGATCTCGATAAACTGCCGCACCTTTGTGATCGCCTTGTCGTGAAGCTCCGTATCGGTCACCACGCCACCGCGAGCGACGTCCTGCGGCTGCAACTCGAATTGCGGCTTGATGAGCGCGAGGAGCACACCGGTTGGAGTTAGCAACTCGAACACGTTCGGCAAGATCAAAGTCAGCGAGATGAAAGAGACGTCGACGACTGCGAGTTGGATCGGATCCGAAACGTCCGCGCGCGTCAGCGTCCGCGCATTGAGCTTTTCTCTGACGATCACACGCGGATCGCTCCGGATTTTCCACGCGAGTTGTCCGTGGCCCACGTCAATCGCGTAGACTTTCACCGCGCCGCGCTGCAGCAGGCAATCGGTGAAGCCACCGGTCGACGCGCCAATGTCCAAAGCAGTCAGCCCGGTGACCTCGAGCCGGAAATGATTGAGCGCGCCGTCGAGCTTCAACCCGCCGCGCCCAACGTACTTCGCCGCTTCAGCAACCGAGACGATCGTATCGGCGCTGACGAGTTGGGAAGCTTTGGTGGCGACCTGATCCCCGATCCTGACGTGGCCGGCCATAATCGTGCGTTGCGCCTGTTCGCGGCTCGAGCTGAGGCCCCGGTCCACTAAGGCAGCGTCGAGGCGCATTTTTTTGACGTTCAATGGCGATCGATTGTGTAACGCATTCGGAATAAGAAGATCGTTAAGTGACTATCATGGAACAAGAAGTCGATCGTGACATTCATCCGTTCTCCGGATAATCGCGCAGGAGCTTCTCGAGCGAGGCGACATCTTCGGCCGAGGCGCGGCGCCGCTGATATTTGCGGAAGACGATCTCTTTCAACGCGAGCAGATCGTGGAGTTCCGGCCGGTCGTAATACGTCCAGCCGGGTTCGTCAGCGTACTTCGCCTGAAAACGCCATGCGCCTCCGAATTTCGTCACTCGCACCTCGCGTTTTCGGCCGTCTTCATCCCTCTCGGTCCATATATGTTGACTCCGCACGCGCCGCGAATCTTACATGAGCGGCTTGAAAGACACAGCCAGATTGCTCGCCTACTTCGCGGCAACGGCGTTGGTCGCAGCGTTGGGCGCACCGTGGCTGTTCTGGGGAGCACACGCGCTCATCGGCGCAGGCATTTTCCCGTGGCTGGCCCGGTTCGATTTCGAAACGTATTTTCATCGCGCTCTGCTGATCGCGGCGTTGGTGCTCGCCTGGCCGCTGCTGCGCTCGCTGCGGGTCAGGAGCTGGGCTGATCTCGGACTGGTGCCAAACGCGCGGTGGTTGCGGGACGCGGTGACAGGTCTCGCGCTCGCCGCTATTCCCCTGCTCGGGACAGCGGCGATTCTCGTCGCTGCGCATGTGTTTGCGTTGCGGTCCGCCGTCATGTGGCGACCGCTTGTTGCCGTCGCGCTGTCGGCGCTCGTCGTGCCGCTCATTGAAGAAACACTCTTCCGTGGGCTGCTATTCGGCGTGATCGCGCGGAACGGCCGCAACATCCTCGCGGCAGTTTCGACCGCGGCGGTATTCTCGATCCTCCATTTCCTGAAAGCACCGGCCGGAACAAGTGCGTCGCCCACGTGGAGCTCCGGATTCGCATCAATCGCGAACGCCTTCACGCAGTTCCGCGATCCCATGCTCGTGCTCGCCGGCTTCACGACGCTGTTCCTGATCGGCTGCATCCTTGCTCACGCTCGAATCGTAACGCGTTCCCTCTGGCTGCCAATCGGGCTGCATGCCGGGTGGATTTTCACGAGTGGCGAGTTCAACAAGATCGCGCAGCGGCAGATGCTGGTGCTGCCGTGGATCGGCAAGAGTTTGCTGGTGGGCTTGGTGCCGCTCGGTGTTGCGCTCCTTACGTGGGCGCTGATGATGGGGTGGATTCGCTATGTCGATCGCCGGAATTCGTGAGCCGTTTCGGGTGATCGGGTCGCTCTTTTACCCGGCGCTTTGCGCAGTCTGCGATGATTCCGTAGCAACCGGTGAATACCTGTGCGCAAGCTGCCGGGCGAAAGCGCCGCGATTGAATCCGCCGTTCTGCGCGAAGTGCTCGGAAGCTTTTCCCGGCGCGATCACCAGTGCGTTTAGCTGCGCAAACTGCGCTCATCGAACGCTGCACTTCGAAGCCGCGGTCGCCGTATACCGAAGCCGAGGCATCGTCCGGAAGCTCCTGCATCAATTCAAATACGGACAGCAGCGTCATCTCAAGCATCCGCTCGCTCTCTGGTTGAGCGAAACGCTCGACGACGCGCGTCTTCGCGATCGTCGCTTCGATGCGATTGTGCCGGTGCCGCTCCATGCTGCCCGGGAGCGCGAGCGCGGCTTCAACCAGGCCGAGCTGCTTGCCGAACTGCTCTCCGGCACGGCGGGAATTCCGCTGCATGGCGCGCTCGAGCGAATTCGTTACACCACCACCCAGACCGCCTACGACCGTTCGGAACGCATGGCCAATTTGCGCAACGCCTTTCGTTTACGAAAAAACGTGGACGTGCGAGGATGGCGCGTGCTGCTGATCGATGATGTCCTGACGACCGGCTCGACTTTGAGCGAGTGCGCTCGCGTGTTGAAGCAAGGCGGCGCCATATCGGTCTACGCAGCGACAGCTGCGCGCGCATAAGATGGCGATTTTCAAACGGCCGGCGCTCAAAACCACATCGCGCAAAAAACGCGAGATGCCGCAGGGCCTCTGGCAGAAATGCCCCGGCTGCGCCGACGTCGTGCACGAGATCGAGCTGGCGCAGAATCTTCGGGTCTGCCCGCGGTGTGACTACCACTTTGCGCTCTCGGCGCAGGAACGGATCGAGAACCTGCTCGATTCCGGCAGCTTCGTGGAGCACGACGGTGAGCTTCGGTCGGTCGACACGCTGCAGTTCCAGGGAATGGCGAGCTACGAAGATCGGCTGCGCAAATACCAGGACGCGACCGGGCTGATCGATGCGGCGGTGACCGGCCACGGTGCGATCGAAGGGCACCGGGTCGCGATTGCGATCATGGATTTCCGGTTCCTGGCCGCGACAATGGGTTCGGTGGTCGGCGAGCGCCTCACCCGCACGATCGAATTTGGAACCGCAAATCGCTGCGGCGTCATCATCATATCGGCCTCGGGGGGTGCGCGAATGTACGAAGGCATGCTCAGCCTGATGCAGATGGCGAAGACCAGCGGCGCATTAGCACGGCACGCCTCTGAACGCCTGCCCTACATTTCCGTTCTCACTAATCCCACTACCGCCGGCGTGATGGCGAGCTTTGCCTCGCTTGGCGACGTCATCATTGCCGAGCCGCGAAGCATGGTCGGATTTGCCGGGCCGCGCGTGATCAAGGAAACCACCCACCAGGATTTGCCGGAAGGATTTCAAACCGCGGAATTTCTCGAAGAGCACGGCTTGATCGACTCGATCGTCCACCGGCGGCGGATGCGTGCGCAGATCGCGCAGTTTCTCACCTACTTTTCGGCCGCGGCGTGAGTTATCGCGAGGCGCTCGCCTGGCTTTACGGCACTCAGCGCTTCGGCATCAAGCTCGGTCTGGAGAGTGCGCGCCGGCTGTTCGCGGCGCTGAATGTTTCCGCACCAGACGCGCGGATCATTCACGTCGCCGGCACGAATGGAAAAGGATCCGTCTGTGCGTTTACAGATTCGATTTTGCGCCACGCCGGCCGTCGCACTGGGCTGTTTACTTCACCGCACCTCGTCACTTTTCGCGAACGCATCCGCGTCGACGGCGTGATGATCAGCGAAGCGGACGTCGCCGCTGGGCTTGCTGCAATCCGCAGCATCGTTAGCGCGTGGGACGCGCATCCGACTTTCTTCGAAATCACGACAGCGCTGGCGCTGCGCCATTTCCAGCAGCACGAGTGCGAAGTGATCGTGCTCGAGACCGGCCTCGGCGGCCGGCTCGATGCAACCAACGCCGTCCCCTCCGATGTCGCGGTGATCACATCGGTCGGGCTCGACCATCAGAAGTGGCTCGGTGAGACGCTGGCGCAAATCGCGTCGGAAAAAGCCGGCATCATCAAAAGCGACGCGCCAGTCATCAGCGCGTTGCAATCTCCGGAGGCGGAGACAGTCATTCGCGCTCGCGCCGCCGAATGCCGTGCGCCGTTGCAGATCGTGTCAGCTCCGTACGTGGCGACCTGCGTCGCATTGCGCGGGTCGCATCAACGGCAAAACGCTGCGCTCGCGATCGCAGCGGCGCGAGCGGTGGGAATTGTTATCAACGACGAGACGATTGCGTCCGCCGTCGCAGCAGTTGAGTGGCCAGCGCGTTTTCAACAATGGGACGACCGGATCATTATTGATGGTGCGCATAATCCGGCGGCGGCAGGCGTTCTCGCGGCCACATGGCGCGAATGCTTCGGTCAGGAACGAGCGACGTTGATCCTCGCCATCCTTGCCGACAAAGAGATCCCTGGAATCGTCGCCGAGTTGCAGCCGATCGCCGCGCGTGTGCTGCTGCCAGCTATCAAAAGTTCTCGCGCGGCCGCCCCTGAAGCTGTCGCGGCAGCGTTCGACCACAGCGATGTCGAAGCAGCTGTTTACCCGAGCTTCACCGACGCGCTCGAGCGAGCGAAACTCGCGCCGGAGCGAATCCTGATCACGGGCTCATTGCACTTCGCCGGTGAAGCGCTTGCCTCATTGCGTGGAGAAGCGCCAGCGTTCGAAGAGTGTTCGCAATGATTACGCGGCCTCCGATTCGATCCGGGGAAACACCGGAGTCGGTTTGCCGACCGTGTGCTGGTCGCCGATTCCGCCCCAGGCGAGCGCCGACCGAGTCAGCTCGTCGCGCCAGTTGAGCTGGAAAAGCATTTCGCGCGCGGCAGTGGGTAGCACCGGCGAGACGATGAGCGCAATCAGCCGCAGCGACTCAATCAGCGCGTAGAGAATGTGGTCCAGGGTCTCGGCGCGCTCGCTCTCTTTTGCAATCGTCCACGGAGCCGTCATGTCGATGTAGGCATTGCACGCCGTCACGAACTCAGAGACCGCCGCCAGTGCCGCCTGCGGCTGAAACGCGAGCATCTCGCGATCGACTGCTTCGACCATTGCTTCCGCGCGGGCACGCAGCGGCGAGTCGCCACCGGCCCGGCGAACGGTCCCGTCGCGGTAGCGGTGCGCCATGTTCAAGGCGCGGTTGAGCAGATTGCCTAACGAGTTGGCGAGATCGGCATTGTAACGCGCGATCAGCCGCTCGGTGGTGAACTCCGCGTCTTTCCCCGTCGCGATGTCGCTCATCAGGTAATACCGCAACGCTTCGACTCCGTACTCCTGCGCCAGCCTTGCTGGATCGACCACATTGCCTAACGACTTGCTCATCTTCGCGCCGCCAAAGTTCCACCAGCCGTGCACCACCAGCGTCGGCATCTGCGCGTCAGTAAAGCCGATCGCGTGCAGCATGATCATCCAATAGATGCCGTGCGCCGGAATCAGGATGTCCTTGCCGATCACGATCGTCGCCGGCCACCAATTGTGAAACTCCGCGTTCGCGCTCGTCGGGTCGTAGCCGCCGGGCGCAAACGAGATGTAGTTCACCAGCGCATCAAACCAGACGTAGGTGACGAAGTTCGCGTCGAACGGCAGCTCGATCCCCCACTCCAGGCGCGAGCGCGGGCGCGAAATGCATAAATCGCCGCTGAGTTTTTCGACTGCGTTACGCAACTCAGCGCGACGAAACGCCGGCTGAATCAGATCCTCCCGCGCACCAATCAGCGCGAGCAGCCATTCTTTGTGCTCCGCCAGGCGGAAGTAATAGTTCTCCTCCTCGCGGTATTCTACCTGCCCCCACTCCGCGCCGAATTCTCCGTCAGGCCCGCGGTCTTTGTCGGTCAGGAATTGCTCCTGGCGCACGCTGTAATGACCGCCCTGAGTTGCCTTGTAGAGCTGCCCTTCATCAAACAGCCGCTGCAGAATTTTCTGCACGCAAAGCTTGTGTTGCGGCTCGGTCGTGGCCGCCCAGCCGTCGTACGAGATTCCCAGTTTTGTCCACAGCGAAAGAAACTGCTGCGTCACATTGCGCACGAACTCTGCGGGAGCGATTCCCTCGCGATCGGCCGATTGCTGGACCTTTTGGCCGTGCTGGTCGACGCCGGTGAGAAAGTAAACGCTCTCACCGCGCAACCGGCGATAGCGTGCAATCACGTCAGCCAGCACTTTCTCGTAGGCGTGCCCGATGTGCGGCGCCGAATTCGTGTAGTCGATCGCCGTCGTGAGGAAAAAACTGCCCGCCATCGCGCGACCAAACTGCCGAACGTGCTGTCGTGCGCAACCAAGTTCCCGCCCCAGCTCAGCGCTGCCAGTTGACGCGCCATTGCGAAGCCGCTCACGTGATCGACGTGAAGAGCGTCGCGACGCGCGCCTCGAACATCCCGCTGCGCCCGGTATGGCTCCGCGGCCTCAAGTTCTGGGTCTGGCTCACCGACGTGATTCACCCGGATGAATTCCAGGTCACGCTCTTCTGGGCCGGCGTGATCGGATTCGCCGGCGCTCTCTCATCGCTCGGCTTTCGAGCGCTCGCCGCCCTCACGCACGCCGCGCTCACCGGTGATCCGACGCCGCGGATGGTCGAGAGCTTCGAGCACCTGCCGCTGTGGCAGCGTCTCGTTACGCCGGTTGTCGGCGGCTTGGTTGCCGGCCTCATCATCTTCCTCGGCCGGAGATTTCACCGTCACGTTGCCACCACTGATTACATGGAGGCGATCGTTCTCGGTAACGGCCGAATCTCCGCGCGTTTGAGCCTCGTCAAATCAGCATCGGCGATGTTCACCATCGCCTCGGGCGGTTCGATCGGCCGCGAGGGCCCGTTGGTCCAGCTCTCGTCGCTGATCGCATCTTTGCTCGGCCGGATTCGCAAATGGTCCACCCTGCGCCTGCGGTTGCTTGTCGGCTGCGGAGCCGCGGCCGGCATCGCGTCAGCTTACAACGCGCCGATCGCCGGTGCGCTGTTTGTCGCCGAGATCGTGCTCGGCTCGCTCGCCATGGACATCTTTGGTCCGCTCGTTTTCGCGTCAGTCATCGCGACCCTCACCGTTCGCGGATTCAACGGCGGCACGCCGCTTTACGACATCCGGCCGTTCAAGCTCAATGCCAGCTGGGAGATCGGGCCGTATCTTCTGCTCGGACTGGCGGCCGGGATTGTCGCGCCGTTTTTTCTGCGGCTGCTCGAACAGAGCGAACGATTGTTCTGCCGAATTCGTTTGCCGATCTACGCGCGCATGGGCATGGGCGGACTGGTCGTCGGCGCGATCGCTACGTTTCATCCGGAGGTGTGCGGCAATGGTTACGCCGCCGTGAACGCGATCCTGCGCGGCGAATGGTTCTGGCAAACGCTCGCCATCGTCCTCCTGCTGAAAGTAATTGCGACCGCCGCGACGTTTGGCTCCGGCGCGGTCGGCGGTGTCTTTACTCCAACGCTCTTCGTCGGCGCGAGCGGCGGCTATCTCTTCGGCGCCGTATTTCACTCGATCTTTCCCGGCGCCGGCCTCAATCCGAGCGCGTGCGCGCTGGTCGGCATGGGCGCGTTCCTCGCCGGCACCACGCACGCACCGGTCATGGCGATCATGATGATCTTCGAGCTCACGCTCGATTATCAAATCATCCTGCCGCTCATGCTCGCATGTGTGGTCGCTTATTACACCGCCGCGCGAATCGAGCCGCGCTCGATTTACAGTGAGTCAGTCAAACGCAAAGGCGGCGGCCGCTTCTCCGCGCGACTGGTCGACGTCAACGTCGGCGACTTGATGAAGCGCGATCCTGTCGCCGTTCGCCCCAGCGATGGCTTCACCGTGATCGGGCAAAAATTTCTCGCGAACCGTTTCACGTATCTCTACGTCGCGGACAGCGACAAGCGCTTCCTCGGCGCGATTTCGTTGCACGACATCAAGAACTCTCTCCAGGATCCCGCGCTCGCGAATGTCGTCATCGCCGAAGACCTGATGCAGCAGGAATTCCCCAGCATCGCCGTCGATACGCCGTTGAGCGAAGCGCTCAGCGTCTTCGGCCATCACACCGGCGAGCGGCTGCCGGTGGTCAGCGACACGACCGAGCGCCGGCTCGTCGGCAGTTTGTCAAAGACCGACCTGATGCTGGCTCTCGCCAGTGCAGGTCAAAAACCGCTCGGCGCCAAAGCTGTCCGCGGCGCCGCCTGACCCGCAGGAGGTCGACCGCGCGATTGACGCTGCGACCTTCCTCCGCAAATTACGGCTCTCTCCGCACCCGTAGCTCAACTGGATAGAGCATCTGACTACGGATCAGAAGGTTTGAGGTTCGAATCCTCACGGGTGCGCGTCTTCTGGCCGGCGCCTAAGTCGAAAAATCGAACTGCGTCATCATTTTGAAAAGCTGATACCGCTCGCCGATTTCGGCTGCGGACAGCGTGCGCAATCTCTCCAGGCTGAATGCCTCCACGCAAAAACTGGCGAGCACGCTGCCGTGAATTACCGCGCGCCGCAGTTGGTCGAATGCCACCTCGCCGTCCGCGTGCTGCGCCAGGTAACCGGCAACGCCGCCCGCGAATGTGTCGCCCGCGCCGGTCGGATCGTGAATGTCTTCCAGCGGATAGGCGCCCGCGCTGAAGAATTCATTCTCGCTGAAAAGCAGCGCGCCGTGTTCGCCTTTTTTGATCGCAACAAACTTCGGTCCGTAGCTCCGGATTCGCCGCCCCGCTTTTACCAGGCTGGTCTCCTTCGTCATCTCGCGCGCCTCGCTGTCATTTAAAATCAGGAGATCGACGCGCGGAAGCAGCGCATCGAGATCGTCTCTCGTCGTCTCGATCCAGAGGTCCATTGTGTCCGCGATTACGAACCGCGGTCGCTTCATTTCATCAAGCACATGCGACTGCAGTTTCGGCGCGATGTTCGCCAGCAGCACCATCTCGGTCTCGCGATATGCATCCGGCAGCGCCGGCTCAAAATGCTCGAACACGTTCAACGCGACCGAGCGCGTCTCGCGCGTGTTCATGTCCCACATGTATTCGCCCGACCAGCGGAACGTCTTGCCGTTCACGCGTTGCACGCCGCGCGCGTCGATGTTGCGCGAGCGCCAGAAATCGAATTCCGAATCGGGGAAATCGTCACCGACCACGCCGACCAGATTGACCGGCGCGAAGAAGCTCGCGCTCAATGCCGCGTACGAAGCCGAGCCGCCTAACAAGTCGGCATGTTCCTCGACCGGTGTCTTGACCGTATCGAGTGCGATCGAACCGACGACGAGAACTGATTTTGCTTCGCTCATGGCAGCATTGCTTTCGCCTGCCGCGCGTATTCGGCAACATCATTCGCGCGCAATAGTCCCGAAACAATCACCACGCGCTGCGCTCCCGCGGCCACCACGCGCGCCAGGTTCTGCAGCTTGATTCCGCCGATGCAAAAAATCGGCAGCGCGACCAGCCGGTGCACTTCGGCAACATCATCAAGACCGATCGGCTCGTAATCGGGCTTGGTCGGCGTCGCGAACAGCGGCCCGAAGCCGATGTAGTCGGCGCCTTCGCCCGCCGCTGCGACGGCTTGCGCAATACTGTGCGTCGATTTGCCAGCGATTCGGTCGTTTCCAATCGCCGATCTCGCTGCTGCAACCGCCACGTCGTCCTGCCCCACATGCACGCCTTCCGCGCCGGTCGCTCGCGCGATGTCCGGATGATCGTTGATGATCAGCGGCACATCGCGCTCGCGCGTTTGCTCGTGCATCTGCCGCGCAAGCTGTTCGATTTCCGCCGCATCCCGATCCTTTGCGCGCAGTTGGACGATGTCGACGCCGCCGGTCAGTAGCTGTTCCGTGATCGTCCGCACGCCGCTCGCATCGACGTAATTCAGATCGACAATGCCGTACAACCGGCAGCCGCTTAGGTCCGCGCGCGCCAATTGAATCTCTAGTCGTGCAGCTGCGTCGCAGCCGGCCTGAGCTCGAGCGTGTTCGAGTTCATGATCCGCTCGACGAACCCGGTGTCGTATTTGCCGTTCCGGAAATCGGCGTTGCGCATGATCGCGCTGTGGAACGGCACCGTCGTCTTGATTCCCGTGATGTAATATTCGTCCAGCGCCCGCCGCATCCGGTCGATCGTCGAGGTTCGCGTCGCGCCGACCGTGATCAGCTTCGCAATCATCGAATCGTAATACGGCGGCACCACGTAGCCGGTGTAGGCGTGCGAATCGATCCGCACCCCGCGTCCGCCCGGCGCGTAGTAAAACGAAATCCGCCCCGGCACCGGCTGAAAATTTTTCTCCGGATCCTCCGCGTTAATCCGGCATTGGATCGCGTGCGATCGCGGCACCGCATTTGCCACGTGCGGCGAAAGCTTTTCTCCGGCCGCGATCTTGATCTGCTCCTTCACCAGGTCGCACCCGTATACTTCCTCCGTGATCGTGTGCTCGACCTGGATCCGCGTGTTCATCTCGATGAAGTAGTAGTTGCCGTCATTGTCGACCAGGAACTCCATCGTGCCCGCGTTCTGGTAACCGACCGACTCCGCCAGCTTGACCGCCGCGTTGCCCATTTTCTTGCGCAACGCCGGCGTCATCAGCGGCGAGGGCGACTCTTCGATGACTTTTTGGTTACGACGCTGGATCGAGCAATCCCGCTCGCCGAGATGCACGACGTGCCCGTGCTGGTCGGCCATGATCTGGAATTCGATGTGGTGCGGATTGACGATCAGCTTCTCGATGTAAACGTCGCCGTTCCCGAACGCCTTCTCCGCTTCCATCCGCGCGTTTTGAAACGCCGAGCCGAGACTCGCGTCGTTATGCGCGGCGCGCATGCCGCGTCCGCCGCCGCCGGCCACCGCTTTGATCATCACCGGGTAGCCGACCTTCCGCGCGACCTTCAATGCTTCCTGTTCGTCCGCGACAATCCCGTCGCTGCCCGGAGTAACAGCGACGCCCGCTTTGCGTGCGAACTCACGGGCGGAATTCTTATCGCCCATCGCGTGCATCGCGCTCGCCGTCGGGCCGATGAACTTGATCTTGCAGCTGTCGCAGACCTCCGCGAAGTGCGCGTTCTCGGCCAGGAACCCGTACCCGGGGTGGATCGCATCCACGTCGCCCACTTCCGCCGCACTCATGATCCGGTCGACCTTCAAATAACTCTCCGTGCTCGGCGGCGCGCCGATGCAGATCGCTTCGTCCGCCAGCTGGACGTGCAGCGAATCGACGTCCGCCTCGGAGTAAACAGCCAGCGTGCGGACGCCGAGCTCTTTGCAGGCGCGGATCACCCGGAGGGCAATTTCTCCGCGGTTGGCGACCAGAATTTTCTCGAACATGATTTTGTGGCGGCGACGCGTTTGCGACCGGTCCGCGGATCTCCGCCGCGGCCGACGTCCCTACCGCACGCGGAACAGCACCTGACCGAACTGCACCGGCTTGCCGTTCTCCGCAACAACTTCCGCGATCGTGCCGCTGAGCTCCGCCTTGATCTCGTTCATCACCTTCATCGCCTCGATGATGCAGACAACGCTCTCCTCGGTGACGGACTGGCCGACGTCCGCGAATGGCGGCGCGTCCGGCGATGCGGCGCGATAAAACGTGCCGACCATCGGCGAAACGATATCGCGCAGCGGCGTCGAGGGCTTCTCCGGCTCGGCTGCGGCAGTGCTCTCGGCCGGAGCTGCGGCCGCAGGCTGCGCCGCGATCGCGGATGGGAGCGCCGGAACCACCGCGATTGGCGCCGCGGCGGGCGCTTGTTCGATCATCCCCTTCTGCAGCTTCAGCTTGAAGCCGTCCTTCTCCAGTTCGAAGACGGACAGCTCGTTTTTGCGCATCAAATCGATGATGGCTTTGATGTCTTTAAGCTCCACAGGCGGCGAAGAATTGAGCGGTAGGTAACGCCGCATGGCAGAACAGGTCAAGCAAACGAATGCGGCCGAAATCGCTTGTCGCGCCCGGCGCCGTCTCGTTACAACCGCAGCGGTCCGAGGGTGAGACGCTGGTCTATCACAGGGTTGCTGCTCCTGCTCGCGGCGCAGGCGATTGCCTCCACCGCCATTTACCTGCCGGGACTGGTCGCGCTCGACGCCGGCTGGTCGCGTCATTTCCTGCGCAAGGGCATCGCCCATTTCAATTACGGCGAATACATCTACGCGCTCGAAGAGTTCGATAACGCGCTCGCCCACGCGCCGAACCCAGCGACCGTCACTTTTACTCACATGTACAAAGGCCGCGCGTTTTACGGCCTCGGGAATAACGGCAAGGCGAAAGCCGAATTCGAGGCGGCTCTCAACGGCGCGCCGGAGTCGGCGCTCGTCTACGCTGTCGCGGGCAGCGCGGCGTTCAGCGCCGGGCAATTCGCCGATGCCCAGTCGTTTTTCCAGCGCGGCATCAAGTCAGCGCCGCATCACGACCTCTTGTTGAATAACTTCGCCTGGTTTCGCGCGACCTGTCCCGACGCCGCGTTCCGTAACGGATCGGACGCGGTCAAATTCGCGCGCGAAGCATGCGAGCACGCGCAGTGGAAAGATTCCGCGTTCATGGACACCCTCGCTGCGGCACTGGCCGAGACGCATGATTACCACGGCGCGGTGGCGATGGAGCAACGCGCGCTCAGCCATAAAGACGCCGAACGGCTCGACAAACCCGAGGCCGAAGCCCGGCTCCGCTCCTACTCGCGCGGGCAACCCTATCGCGGCAAACAATAGCAAACCGGCATTTCCGCCACCGGCCTAAGCCGCGGAATCCGCCACAATCCGCCCGTCCCGCATCGCGATCTGCCGCGTGGCCGCGCCCGCCACTTCGCCGCTGTGCGTGACAACGATCAGCGTCGTCAGAGTTTCTCGCGCGATTTGCCGCAGTAGATCGAGCACCGCGCCCGCCGAATGCGAATCGAGGTTTCCCGTCGGCTCATCCGCGAGCATCAACGGCGGCTGCTGGATCAGCGCCCGCGCGATCGCCGTCCGCTGTTGCTCGCCACCGCTGAGCTGGTGAATGAAGTGCTCCGCCCGCGCTGAGAGTCCGACATTTCCGATCACTTCCGCCGCGCGCGCACGCGCTTCCTCCCACCGCGTCCCCTGCAGCATCAGCGGCATCGCCACGTTCTCCAGCACGTTCATCGTCGGGAGCAGATTGAAAAACTGAAACACCACACCTACGCGGCGCCGGCGGAATTCCGTCAGCGCGGCATCATCCGCAGCGTGCAACGCCAGCCCGTCGACATGCAGCTCGCCGCTCGTCGGCGTGTCGAGCCCCGCCAGCAGATGCAGCAGCGTGCTTTTCCCGCACCCGCTCGGCCCCGTCATCGCGACAAACTCATGCCGCGCGATCTGCAACGTCACGCCGTCAAGCGCGTGCACCTCCCCTGCCCCGCTCTTATAATCGCGACGAATGTCGACTGCCGAAATCATGCCGGAGCGTCGTCTATCCGCCACTCCCGCAGCCGCAGCAAACGCGCCGTCCGATTTCCGCATCATCGCCGAGACCGCCGATTACGTCGTCGCCGACAAGCCACCGCTCCTCCTCGTTCATCCGAGCAAACCGAGCGCCGCGCGCACCCTTTGGAGCGAGCTCCGTCATCTGCTCGCCTTTGAAATCGCCAACGGCGGCCAGGTCTCGATCGTCAACCGCCTCGATCGCGAGACCAGCGGCCTCGTTCTCGTCGCCAAGAACGCCGACGCCGCGCGCCGCTTCGGATTGATGATGCAAAACCAGCGGATCGAGAAGGAATACCTCGCCATCGTCTGCGGCTGGCCCGATTGGGATCAGCGCGTCGTCGATGCGCCGCTCGCGCGGCAGGGCGCCGTCGGCGAGTCGGCGATCTGGCTCAAACAAACCGTCCACCCGGCAGGCGCCGCCGCCGTGACCGAGCTGCACGTCGAGTGCCGTTTCACCCGCCCGTCCACCACCGGTGAGCGGTTCGCGCTCCTCCGCGCCAAACCCAAAACCGGCCGCACCCATCAAATCCGCGTCCACCTCGCCTCCGTCGGCCACCCGATCGTCGGCGACAAAATCTACGGCCCTGACGAACGCCTTTACCTGCGCTTCATCGAGACCGGCTGGACCCCCGAGCTCGAGAAAGCCTTGCTCCTGCCACGCCACGCGCTGCATTCCGCCTTTCTTCGCGCCGGGCACGAATCCTGGACCAGCCCGCTCCCCGCCGACCTCCGCGACTGGATCCGCACCGACGCCCGCTCTTGAGAATCGTAAAGGCGGTCGTGCCAACGGCCTGCCACGTTGCGATTCGCAGCCGCGTCATCTAGCCGGTCCCGTCATGTTGAGCGAAGTCGAACCATCTCCCCTGGCTATGTCAGCGCTACTCCTGCCACAGCGCACGCCCCAACCTTCCGGCGCCTAAGGAAGCTGTCTAGGTTCCTATCCGACACCGGTTTCGAACCCGGAACCGATGGTCATGCGACGTTGAGCGTTGAGGGTTGAGCGTTGGACGTTCTCTTCAGTCCGACAGGGGTTTCGAGCTCCGAACCGCGATTCCCGAAGCCGGAATCCTGCTCGCTGGCTCCGGAATCGCGATTCCGCATTACGGAATCGCACTACCTCGGTTCGGAACCGCGCTTCCAAACACCGGAAGCGAGAGGTCTGAGGCCGAATCCGCCATCATGCACAGCAGAATCGCGATTCCCGGCACCGGAATCGCCAGCGACAGTATCGGAACCGCCGTTCTCGAACCAGGAATCGCAACTCCCGACTGAGGAACCGCGATTTACCAATCACGGATCACGGCACCCGCACCCACCGCCTGTTTAACACACGCGAATCGAGCCCGCGGGAAGCGGTGCGAGATGGATGGTGACCGGCAGGGCTGGCCGGTGAGCTTCGGGAGAAGCGAATCAATCGAGCCCGCGGGAAGCGGTGCGAGATGGATGGTGACCGGCAGGGGCTGGCCGGTGAGCTTCGGGAGAAGCGAATCAATCGAGCCCGCGGGAAGCGGTGCGAGATGGATGGTGACCGGCAGGGCTGGCCGGTGAGCTTCGGGAGAAGCGAATCAATCGAGCCCGCGGGAAGCGGTGCGAGATGGATGGTGACCGGCAGGGCTGGCCGGTGAGCTTCGGGAGAAGCGAATCAATCGAGCCCGCGGGAA
>CADDYX010000015.1 GCA_902810735.1 Verrucomicrobiota bacterium
GTCCTGCAAACTCAGCTGTCGCGGCACGTCGTTCTCAAGTACACGCCACACCTCGTTTTCCATCTCGACAAGTCGGTCGAGCGCGGCGCACGCGTGATCGAAATTCTGCAGGAAATCGACGCGCCTGTAGAGGAATGAACAGCTTGGCGGAGATCGGCCGCGTGCTGCGCGCCAATCAGCGGTTCGCAATTCTCAGCCACGTCCGGCCCGATGGTGATGCTCTCGGTAGCCAGCTCGCGCTCGGTTTGTCGCTCGAGCAGCTCGGGAAAGAAGTCGCGATCTGGAACGAGGACGGGATGCTCGACAAGTACAGCTTCATGGCCGGCGCGGAGCGGTTGAGCAGACCGCCGTCCGAGCCGCAGGATTTTGACGTAGCCGTTGCGCTCGACACCGCGACGCAAAACCGGCTGGGCACCGCCGCTGCGGCAATTCGGACCGCGAAGACGTGGGTGAACATCGATCATCACCCCAGTAATCCGCGCTACGGCGATCTCGTCTTCATCGATCCGGTCGCGCCGGCCACCGGTCAAATTTTGTTCGATCTCATGTGCGCGGCGGAGATGCCGGTCGATCCTGCGATTGCCGAGAATCTCTTCGTCGCTATTTCGACGGATACCGGTTCGTTTCAATATCCAAACACCACCGCGCGCACGTTCGAGATCGGCGCGGAGTTAATCCGGCGCGGCGCGAATGTCGGCCGGCTCAGTCAGTTGCTCTATGAAAGTTATCCGCTGCGGCGGGTCGAGCTGCTCCGGGACCTGCTCAGCACGATGCGGATTGCAGCGCATGGCCAGGTCGCGAGTTTTAGCCTCAGCCTGGAGCTTGCGGCAAAGCTCGGTGTCAAACCTGAGGACAATGAGGGGCTGATCGACCACCTCCGCGCGATCCACGGCGTTGTCGTCGCCGTATTTTTTGAGGAACTGCTCGAAGGTAAAGTTCGCGTCAGCATGCGGTCTAAATCGGACGCGGCGGACGTTTGCGCGATTTGCGAACGGTTCGGCGGCGGCGGACATAAGCTCGCCGCCGGCGCGCGCGTGCGCGGAACTCTGCCTGAAGTCGAACAGCGCGTGCTCGCTGCAATTTGCGATGTCATTGACTGCAACTCCTGACGGCGTTCTGCTCGTCGACAAAGCGGCGGGAATGACGTCGCACGACGTCGTCGCGCTCGTTCGGCGCCGGCTGCAGATCAAAAAGGTTGGGCATTGCGGGACGCTCGACCCGATTGCCACCGGCCTGCTGCTGCTCACGCTCGGCCGCGGCACGAAAATCCAGGACCTGCTGATGAGCGAAGACAAGGAATACTCCGGCACGATGCTGCTCGGCAAAACAACCGACACGCAGGACAGCGCCGGCAACGTGCTCGAGGAACGCGCAGTTCCGAACCTCGATGACGAGATGATCGCTACCGCGTTCGAGAAGTTCTGCGGCGACTTCTACCAAATGCCGCCGATGGTTTCCGCGATCAAGCAAGGCGGCGTGCCGCTTTACAAACTCGCGCGCGAAGGCAAAACGGTGGAACGCGAGCCGCGTCTCGTGCACGTCTATCGCTACAGCATCGATCGCCTTGCGCTGCCGGAGATCGATTTCACGGTCGCGTGCAGCAAGGGGTTTTACGTGCGGACCTACGCGCACGACATCGGCGAGGCACTCGGTTGCGGCGCGCACCTGAAATCGCTACGCCGCACGAAATCGGGGCGGTTCCGCGTCGACGGCGCAATCACGGTTGACGAGCTGCGCGACAAGGAGCCGGTCGATATTCTCGATCGAATCCTGACGCTGCCGGAAGTGTCGCGAATGCGCGGCGCGTAACGAGTCGGCGCAATGGAAACGCTGCGTTCGATCGAACAGCTCCACTCGCTGGCGGGTCCAGTCTTCTCAGCGATCGGCGTGTTTGATGGCGTTCACCTCGGCCATCAGGCGGTGATCAGGACATCTGCTACACACGCGCAGGAGCACAACGGCACGCCTGTCGTGATTACGTTCGATCCGCATCCGGCGAAAGTGTTGCGGCCGAACAACGCGCCGCATCTGCTTACCGCGACGCAGCACAAGGTCGCGCTGATCCGCGCGCTGGGCGTCGAGCATCTGCTCGTGATCCAGTTCGATCGCGAATTCGCGGCAACACCGCCCGAGCAGTTCGTGCACGAACTCGTTACCCACGCGAATCCGCTGCGCGAAGTTTGCGTCGGCCATGAGTGGTCCTTCGGCAAAGGGCGAACCGGCAATCTCGAGCTGCTGAAAAAACTTGGCGCGCAGCACGGGTTCAACGTCGTCGGTATTCCGCCGGTGACGGTGAATGGCGAGATTGTGAGCAGCACGGCGATCCGCGCGGCGGTCGAAGCGGGCGATTTCGGACGCGCGGCCGCGATGCTCGGCCGCGACTACACCATCCTTGGAACGGTAAAACGCGGTGCGCAGCTGGGCCGCAAGCTGGGATTTCCGACGGCGAACCTGAGCGCGCACAGCGAGCAGTTTCCACCCAATGGCGTCTACGCCGCTGAGGCAAAACTGGACGGCGCCGTTTTGCGCGGCGTCGCCAACGTCGGTTACCGCCCGACAGTGGAAAGTTCACAGCCTGAGCGGCTCGTTGAGCTGCACCTGTTCGACCTTGATCGCGATATCTATGGCGAAGATCTTGAGGTCCGTTTTGTGAAGTATCTCAGGCCCGAACAGCGGTTCGAAAACGTGGATGCACTCGCGCAGCAGATTGCGCGCGACGTCGAGGAGGCGAGGAAAATCTAGAGCGCTTCGGAACGCCGCAACGCCGCGTAGGCAGCGCCGCAGGTGATCACGAATCCGATCGCGAGCGCCGCGATGAAAATCGTGAGCGGCGAGAAGAGCTCGGCGCGGGCGAACGCTTCGAAGATGAATCGCCCGCCGCCGGAGAGAAGATAAGCCGCGCCCGATGCAACGATGGCGGCGCAGATCAGGATAAATGCGCGGATCGAACGCGAAGCTCGCCGCGCCGGGAGTTTCTGCATTACTCCGGCCGTAAAGCCCGCATCATCGATGTAGTCGGCTTCCTCGCGGAGCTTGCGATCCAGCCAGTCCAGCTCGAAGTCAGCGCCCGGTGTTACTTCGTCTCCCATGCAGCGAGTAGTTTCTTCAGCTTTTCGCGGCCGCGCAACACATTGGTTTTGACCGTGCCAAGCGGAATGTCGAGCACGCGCGAGGCTTCGTCGTGCGACAACCCATTCTGACAGCAAAGGACGACCGCCGTTCGCTCGTGAACTGGAAGCGTTTGCAGTGCATGCGCGAGATCGTGTCGTAACGCAGCATCAACCGTGCTCGGATCGCGCTGAGTTTCGAGCTGCGTTTCGTCGATTCCAACCAGCTCCTTGCGCCTGCGCGCTTCCTCCCGGAAAACGTTGTAGCCGATTCGGTAAAGCCAGGTCGAAAACTTCGCTTCGCCGCGGAAGCTGCGGATGTTCTTGTAGGCGCGAATGAACGTCTCCTGCGCGAGGTCATCCGCGAGGGTGACGTCGCTGCGCACGAGCTGACGAAGCAGGCCGCGAACGACCGATTGATGACGCCGCACCAGCTCGGCGAAGGCGTGCTGGTCGTCATCAACAAGAACTCGCGCGACGAGGTCTGCATCGGTAAGCGACACGCGCCGATATTACGGAACCGGCGGCGTGTTGTCCCTCAATGTGTTGTTCTCCCGTTTGTCGGTCCCGAGCCAGCCGAGCGCCAGATATGCGGCGCCGATCAGGAATGGAATCACGCCGATGACCCAAGGACCGCCGCTTTCCCAATCGGTTACAGCGCCGAAGAAGATCATCAGCCCAACGCCGATCGTGACGAGGATCACGCCACGTCGCAGGTCCGAGCGTGTACGGATTCGAGTTCCCGGCGTGGCAAAGAGCTCCGGCGGCACCGGTTGACCCTTCGCGACCATTTCGCGCACCGTCCGGTGCAGGGAACGCGACTTCAGATAGCTGAAGAACATGATCGCAGCGACGATCATGACAGGTGCGCCAAAGAGGGTCGTAAAAATCACACCGATAATCGCCACCGCGATTCCGCCGGCGGTCCCGACGTCGTCGACATCGAAATCTTTATGGCTGCCCATTTTCACCGTGCCGAGATGACGGTTCACCTTGCGCCGAACCGAGTCGGCGATGTCGTCATCGTCGTCGTTATCGTTCGGCGTCGGCGAGATCGTGGCGGTCGGAGCGAAAGTTGCCGAAGCGGAGGCGCTCGGCCACGGACTGGGAGGCGTTGCGCTCGGTGCCTGGCCAAGAGCGGTCATGGCAAGCGCAATCGAACACAAGAAAGTGAGTAAGCTGGATTTCATGGTTGGTCGTTTGCAGTGAGATGCGGCGGACCGAGGGTTTGGATTCAGCAATTTTTGACGGAAAATCGGCCCGGTGACGAGAAGAAGTGGCGATTTGTGAACGCCCGTCCCGAGCCGGTTTGAGGTAACTCTCGAAGCCTACGAATGTAAACGTCGTACATGGCTGTCTCGCCAGCCGTAGCTTGGCGGGACAGCGGGTGACGAGACTCGAACTCGCGACGTCCTCCTTGGCAAGGAGGTGCTCTACCACTGAGCTACACCCGCATTCGGAAGCGGACGCAAATAATGTCGAGCGCATGCTCCGGCGCAACATATTAGTGCTCCTGGCATGACGATCCTCCCCTCCCGCGATGAATTCTGTTCGCTTGCCACCCGCGGCAACGTCATTCCGCTCTACGCCGACCTCGTCGCGGACGGTGAGACGCCGACGACGGTGTTCCAAAAGCTCGATGACGGCGGCGCCAGTTTCCTTTTGGAATCAGCGGAGCTACGCGAGGAATCCGGCCGGTTTTCGTTCCTCGGTTTTCAACCGCACATGACGATCCGGGCAGACGCGCGCGGCATTCGCATCGAGGAAGCTGGCCGGCGGCAGGAACTCGATGCCGGCGAGGATCCGCTGCGCGTCCTGGAGCAAGCGATGGCGCGGTTCCGTTTCGTCAGCCGGCCCGAGCTTCCGCGGTTTTCGGGTGGCGCGGTCGGCTTCGTCGGCTACGAAATGGCGCGGCATTTCGAGCGGCGCGTGCCGATCGCGAAGTCGGACGATCTTCAGTTGCCGGAGATGCTGTTCGTCGTGCCGCGGCTCATCGTTATTTTCGACCACCTTCACCGGCGCGTGAAACTGGTCGCCAACGCTTTCATCACCGAGGATCATCCCGCCGAACAGGCTTACGCAGCAGCCACCGCTCTGATCGAACGCACGCTGCAAAAAATGCGCACACCGACCCGGCTCGGGTTCGTCGATGCATCGCGCGGAGTCATCGCTCCTGCTGCAATCGCGAACGTAACGAGCGAGGAGTTCGAGCGCGCAGTTGAAATCGCGAAAGAGCACATTCGCGCGGGCGATGTTTTCCAGGTTGTGCTGTCGCAGCGGTTCGAGGGTGAATATGCCGGCGATCCGCTGTCGTTGTATCGCTGCCTTCGACTCGTCAATCCCTCGCCCTATATGTTTTGCCTTCGGTTCGGCGCGGAGTTTTCGCTCATCGGCAGCTCGCCGGAAATGCACGTGCGGGTCACCGGCCGCACGATCGAAGTCCGGCCGATCGCCGGCACGCGACGCCGCGGAACCACTCCGGAGCACGATGCGCGGAACGCAGCGGAACTACTGGCCGACGAAAAGGAACGCGCGGAGCACGTGATGTTGATCGATCTGGCGCGTAACGACATCGGACGGATTTCCGATATCGGCAGCGTGCAGGTGACGGAGCAGATGCAGGTCGAGCGTTACAGCCACGTCATGCACCTCGTGTCGCACGTTCGCGGCGAACTGCAGCCAACGAAAACAGCCTTCGACGCGTTGCGTGCCACATTCCCAGCCGGCACCGTTTCGGGCGCTCCGAAAATCCGCGCGATGCAAATCATTGCCGAGCTGGAGAAGGCGAGACGCGGCTGCTACGCCGGCGCCGTCGGTTATTTTGGATTCGATGGCGCATTGGACTGCTGCATTGCGCTTCGTTCAATCGTGCTGAAAAACAACCGGGCTTACGTCCAGGCCGGCGCCGGGATCGTTGCCGATTCCAATCCGGCAGCGGAATACAAGGAGACGTGCAGCAAAGCCGCCGCGATGCTCGAGGCGATCGGTCGCGCCGCCGCGCTCAGCCATGATCCTGGTCATCGATAACTACGACTCGTTCACCTACAACCTGGTGCAGTACTTCGGTGAGCTCGGTTGCAATGTTCGCGTTAAACGCAACGACGAAACGTCACTCGAGGAAATCCGCGCATTGCGCCCGGAGCGAATCTGCATTTCGCCTGGTCCGGGTACGCCAGCGGACGCCGGCATCAGCAACGATGTCGTCCGCGAGCTCGGTCGCGAGATTCCAGTCCTCGGTGTTTGTCTGGGCCATCAATGCATCGGTGCGGCGTTCGGCGGCGAAATCGTTCGTGCGGAACGGCTGATGCACGGGAAAACTTCGCCGATCTCACACAATGGCGGCAGCGTGTTTGCCGACCTGCCGAATCCGTTCGACGCGACGCGCTATCATTCATTGATCGTCCGCCGTGAAACGCTGCCGGAGACGCTCGAGATCACGGCCGAGACGACACCCGACGGCGAGATCATGGGACTGCAACATCGCGAACTGCCGATCCATGGCGTCCAATTTCATCCGGAGTCAATCCTGACGAGCAGCGGTCGCCAACTGCTCGCCAATTTTCTGAAGCTGTAGCTCGCTACGGAGTCGCACCGTTGCGGCTGATCACGTCGTGGATTGCGCGCAACTGTTGCAGCATTTGCCGGTATTCATCCACCGTGAGCGCCTGCGCCGCATCGCATAGCGCCACGTCCGGATTATGATGGACTTCGACCAAAATTCCGTCGGCGCCGGCCGCAACGCCAGCGCGCGCAAGCGGCGAGACCATGTAGTTTTTTCCTGCCGCGTGCGATGCATCGATGATCACCGGCAGGTGCGAAATCCGCCGCACCGCAGGCACAGCGGCGATGTCGAGCGTGTTGCGCGTGTGCTGGGTAAACGTGCGCACGCCGCGCTCGCAAAGCACCACGTTGTAATTCCCCTCGCCCATGATGTATTCGGCCGCGAGCAGCCACTCATCGAGCGTCGCCGCCATGCCACGCTTTAGCAGGACCGGGAGCCGCGAGCGGCCGGCGCGCCGGAGCAGGGTAAAATTCTGCATATTGCGCGCGCCGATCTGGATCATATCCGCGTACTGCTCGACGAGATCGACACCTGGCTCATCGAGCGCTTCGGTCACAATCCGCAACCCGAAGCGGTCGCGGACATCGGCCATGATCTTGAGCCCTTCCTCGCCGAGCCCGGAGAATTCGTAAGGCGAAGTGCGCGGCTTGAAGGCGCCGCCGCGGAAAAATTTTGCGCCGCTTTTTTGCACGGCTTCAGCAACAGCGAACGCCTGTTCTCGGCTCTCGATCGCGCACGGCCCCGCGATGATGGCAAGATCGCCGCCGCCGATCGCGGCGTCGCCGACGCGCACCACCGTTGCATCCGGCTGCAGGTCGAGCGTGATCAGTTTGTAGGGCTTGCTGACGCGAATCGCCTCCGCCACGCCCGGCATGTTCTCGAAGCGGGCCGTGTCGACGCTCCCGCGGTTGCCGGTCACGCCGATTGCCGTGCGCGTCGCGCCGGGCATCACGTGCGGTTTGAACCCGAGTTGCTCAATGGCGCGCGCCACGCCCGCGATCTCGGCGTCCGACGCGCCGCTTTTCATCACGATCAACATTGCTGGGAAATCTACACGAACCGTGCTACTTTGCCGCTCGAGATCGTCGATCTGCCCTGGCGGCCCAACACGCATGGCATGCGTGCATTTCGCTGGCACGCCGCAGTGTTTCTCGTGGACATGATTACAAATCTACTCGCCCATTCCCGATTACATCCAGCCAGCAGACGCGCCGCGTATTTTACGCGCAAGATGGAACTGTCGACTGTCGAACCTGCGCCTCCCCTAAATCGCTTTCGCGTCCAGGCGGAGGACTATCCAATTATTGTCCACTCGCACCTCGGCTGGGATTGGGTGTGGCAGAGGCCGCAGCAATTTCTCTCGCGCTTGTCGGTTCGCCATCCGGTGCTGTTCGTCGAAGCGCCGGTGCCGGCCGACGGAATTAAAGCCGCCAGCCTGACGCTTCGCGAAGTCGCTGATTACCCCAACGTGGTTGTGTTGCAGATGCAAATGCCGGCCGCGCGTTGGAGCGACGGCGCCTGGGTGGACAAAGAGCGACGTCGCCTCGTGCAATCGGTGCTCGCCGGCCCGCTCGGTCGCAAATTCGCGGAGCCGATCCAATGGTTTTACGACCCGATGGCGGTGACGGCATTTGCCGGCCATCTCGGCGAACGCGCGCTGGTTTACGACTGCATGGACCAGCTGTCGCAATTTAAAGGCGCGCCTGCAAAGCTCGTGCGCCGTGAGCGCGAGTTGCTCGCGGTCGCTGATGTCGTCTTCGCCGGCGGCCCGAAGATGTGGGCGGCTAAACGCGAGCACAACGCGAACTGCTTTGCCTACGGCTGCGGAGTCGACGTGAAGCATTTCGGCAAGGCACGTCACGCTGCGACCGAAATCCCCCACGATGTCGCGCATCTCCGCGGCAAAATTCTCGGCTACTTCGGCGTGGTTGATGAACGTATCGATTATGCGCTGCTTGCGGCGCTGGCCGATCACGATCCGGAATGGCATGTCGTGATCGTCGGCCCGACGGCAAAGGTCGATCCGGCCGAATTCCCGCAGCGCGACAATCTGCACTGGCTCGGCGGACGCGATTACGCGCAGCTGCCGCTCTACGCGAAAGCGTTCGATGTCTGCCTGATGCCGTTCGCGATCAACGAAGCCACTGAATATATCAATCCGACCAAGGCACTCGAGTACATGGCGACTGCGACGCCGATCGTCTCGACAGCGGTGCAGGATGTCGTGCTGCAATTTAGCGACATCGTACGCGTTGCCGATTCACCGGAGCAGTTCATCGCGCACTGCGAACGCGAAGCGACTCGCCCGACCGCAGCTCGCGTGCGGCGTGGCTTGCAGCGCGCGCGGCGGAACACGTGGGATTCGATCGTCGCGCAGCTCGAAATGCATATCGAAGACGCGCTCGTCACGAAGCGTGCGGTTGCGACCAGCGCGGCATGAACGGCGAGCCTGCTTTCGATTACCTGATCGTCGGCGCCGGCTTCGCGGGCAGCGTTCTGGCCGAGCGCCTCGCCAGCGTTCTCGGCAAAAAGGTGCTCATCTGCGATAAGCGCAATCACATCGGCGGCAACGCCTACGATCATTTCGACGCCGCCGGGTTGCTCGTGCACAAATACGGGCCGCACATCTTTCACACCAATTCCGCGGACGTATTCAATTATCTTTCGAAATTTACCGCCTGGCGCGAGTACCAGCACCGCGTGCTCGCCAGCGTGGACGGACAGCTGCTGCCGATTCCGATCAATCTCGACACGATCAACAAATTTTACGGCCTGAATCTCACCTCGCGGGAGGTGGACGACTTTCTCGACACCGTCGCGGAACAGCGCAATCCGGTTCGCACATCGGAAGACGTGGTCGTGAATCGCGTCGGCCAGGAGCTGTACTCGAAGTTTTTCAAGAACTACACGCGCAAGCAATGGGGACTCGATCCATCGGAGCTGGAGGCGCAGGTCACCGCGCGCATTCCGGTTCGGATCAATCGCGACGACCGTTATTTTACCGACCAGTTCCAGTCGATGCCGCGCCGCGGCTTCACTCACATGTTCGAGAACATGCTCGATCATCCGAACATCAAGATTCTGTTGAACTGCGATTACCGTGAGGTGCAGGACGCGTTCACGTTCGGCCAGATGATCTATACCGGCCCGGTCGACGCGTTTTTCGACTACCGCTTTGGCAAACTGCCGTACCGATCGCTCGAGTTCAGGCACGAGACGCACGACCGGGAGCGATTCCAACCCGCGCCGGTGGTGAATTTCCCGAACGATTACGCGTTCACCCGGATTACGGAGTTCAAGTATCTGACCGGTCAGGAGCACCGGAAGACGAGCATCGTCTACGAGTTTCCGCAGGCGGAAGGCGATCCGTATTATCCGGTGCCGCAGCCGGCGAACGCGAAGATTTACGCGCAATATCGCGCGCTCGCCGACACCACGCCGGGCGTGCACTTCGTCGGCCGGCTCGCGACCTACAAGTACTACAACATGGACCAAGTCGTGGCGCAGGCGCTCACGGTCTTCAAAAACATCGCGGCCGCGGAAGCCGCGGGAGCACTAAGCAATGGCGAGATCAAGCCGGCAGCCACTCGAACTGTGGGGCGGAATCGAGTGCACAATAAACCGGGTCGGCGACCGGTTCTTCAGCCAGCTCGAACGTAGCGGCCACCTCTGGCGCGGGGATGATCTCGAGCGCATCGCGGCGCTCGGCATCCGGACGTTGCGTTATCCGCTGCTGTGGGAACAGCTCGCGCCCGATTCGTTAGGCCAGATCAATTGGCGCTGGGCGGACGAACGACTGGCAAAGCTCCGCGAGCTCGGCATCCGGCCGATTGTTGGACTGCTGCATCACGGCAGCGGACCGAAGTATACCAGCCTGCTCGATGCGGAATTCCCGGCGAAGCTTGCGCGGTTCGCGCGCGCGGTCGCGGAGCGTTACCCGTGGCTCGACGCGTTCATACCGGTTAACGAGCCGCTCACCACCGCGCGCTTCAGTGGGTTGTACGGCCATTGGTATCCGCACACGCGCGACGAGCTCACGTTTGTGCGTTGTCTGCTGACGCAACTTCGCGGAGTTGTGCTCGCGATGCGCGCAATCCGCGAGGTCACTCCCGGTGCGGAGCTCGTGCAGACGGAAGATCTCGGCAAAACGTTCGCGACGCCGCTGCTCCAGTACCAGGCCGATTTCGAGAATGAGCGACGTTGGATCACCTGGGATCTGCTATGCGGCGCGGTCGCGCCTGACCACCGAATGTGGCAGCACTTCAGATGGCTCGGCATTCCGGCAGCCGAGATTAACTGGTTCAGGGAAAATGCGTCTCCGCCGGATGTCGTGGGTGTGAATTACTACGTTACGAGCGAGCGCTATCTCGACGACAAAATTTCCGCGCATCCGTTAGAATCGCACGGCGGCAACGACCGCCATCGCTATGTCGACGTTGCCGCAGTCAGAGTGCGATCGCAGGGTTTATCCGGAATCCACCGCCTCCTTCGCGAAACGTGTGAGCGTTACGACCTGCCGGTCGCGGTAACCGAAGCGCATCTTGGCTGCAGCCGGCCGGAGCAACTGCGGTGGCTCGAAGAGATGGTTCGTGCCGCGCAGCGCCTGCGCAACGAAGGCGGCGACGTCCGCGCCGTGACCGCGTGGTCGCTCTTCGGAGCGCATGACTGGAGCACGCTGCTCACGCGGCAGGACGGCGGATACGAGCCGGGCGCATTCGACGTTCGTGCTGAGAAGCCGCGTCAGACCGCAATCGGCCGGATGATCAGCAGCTTCAGCGGTGGGCGCCGGTTCGATCATCCCGCGCTCTCCGCACGCGGCTGGTGGCATCGGCCGATACGCTTCGGTCTTCGCGTGCAGGAGACAGATTGCTTCGCGACGCGCGACACGCGACGGCTGCTCATCGTCGGTCACAATGCCGTTGCGCAAGGATTTCTCTTTGGCACGCAGGAGGCCGGCCTCGCCGCTGTTGTGGCTGATGACCTGGAGCAAACGGCCGATCCGGACGAAATTTGGGCGGTAATCGATTGCCGATTCGCACCTGCGTCGAAATTTGGCGCCGCCTGCGCTGGCGCTGGAATTCAGTACGCGCGCATCGTGCCGGCGCCCGCAATTTCACTTGTGGAAAGCGAGCTTTCGATTTGCGTCGGTGAGATTTTCGGCACCGGAACCGAAGAAGATTTGGTCGCGAATGCGATCCGCACGCTTGCAGCTGGAGAACGGTTCGCTGCTGCCTGCGATGCGCCGATTGCGGCGACGTACCTGCCGGACCTGGTCGTCGCGGTGATTGACTTGCTTGTCGATGGCGCGACCGGGATTTGGCGCCTGAGCAATCCGCAGCCGACCACTCCCGCCGAGCTCGCGCAGCTCGCGGCGCGATTCGCAGATGTTGACGCGCGGTTGATCGATCCTGTTCCGGGCTGGAGCATCGGTCGTGCTGCCGAACTCGAGGCGACCGGCGCGACCGAGCCGCTGCTTCCGCCACTGGAATCGGCAGTTCGTCACTATGCTGATGTCGTGCTGGCATCGCTGCCAAGCGTCCGCCAAACATCAGCCTAGCGCGCGCTAAGCTGCCCATCCGGCTGGTCAGCGGCCAGCGTTTCAGGTCAAATGTTCGATGTGCACGCGGCGACAGGATATCCAGCAAGACCGAATCGCGGCGCGCACAAATTGCGATCGCAAGGCGCGGATGTGGTCGAGAACGGCGTCAGCTATCGAACGTGGTGCGAGCACCACACGGTCGAGGCGCTGATCGTCGACAGCGCAGGCGAAGTGTTGCGGGCCGTGCCATTGCAGCCGGAGGGCGACGGGTATTTCAGCGGCATCGATCACGCCGGACGCGTTGGAGATTTATATCGATACCGCTTCAACCACGACAAAGATTGGCCGGACCCGGCATCGCGTTTTCAGCCGTTCGGAGTTCACGGCGCCGCAACCGTGATCGACCCGAATATCTTTGACTGGACGGACAACGCGTTCGTGCGGCCGCGCTTCGACGACCTGATCATCTACGAGCTGCACGTCGGCACGTTCACGGAGGCCGGCACGTTCCGCGGCGCGATGGAAAAGCTCGATCACCTTGTTCAGCTCGGCGTCAACGCGATCGAACTGATGCCAGTCGCGGATTTTCCCGGTGCGCGGAACTGGGGCTACGACGGCGTGCTGTTGTATGCGCCGGCGCGCGTCTACGGCACGCCGGACGATTTGCGCGCACTCGTTGACGCGGCACATGCACACGGCCTCGCTGTTATTCTCGACGTCGTCTACAATCACCTTGGGCCGGACGGCAATTACGTCGGCGTTTATCACCACGGCTATTTCAATACGGCGCATAAAACGCCGTGGGGCGACGCCTTTGATCTCGAATGCGCACCGGTCCGGCAGTTCTTCGCCGAAAATGCGCCCTACTGGATGCGCGAATTTCACATCGACGGTTTTCGGCTGGATGCGACGCACGAAATCTACGATCCGTCGCCGCGCCATCTCCTTGCCGAGATCACCGCGGAAGTCCACGAGCTTGGCGGGTTCGTCATTGCCGAAGACGATCGCAACGATCCGCAACTTCTGACGCCTGAGACGGCAGGCGGCCTCGGATTTGACGGCGCGTGGGCCGACGATTTCCACCATGTCATTCGCGTCATCCTCACCGCTGAGCGCGAGGCGTACTACCGTAACTTCCGCGGCACGCTCGCCGAAATCGCGCAGACGTTGACGCACGGCTGGCTTTACCGAGGCCAGGAGACGCTGATCAGTGGTGAGCCGCGCGGCGGAGATCCGGCGCCGCTTCACCCGCGGCAGTTCATCTACTGCATCTCGAATCACGACCAGGTCGGCAACCGCGCGTTCGGCGAACGGCTCTCCGCTTCGGTTCCGCCTGCGGCGTACCGCGCCGCCTCGGCGCTGCTGTGTCTGGTGCCGGAAACACCGATGCTATTCATGGGGCAAGAATGGGCGGCTTCCACCCCATTCCTCTACTTCACCGATCACTCGGATGAACTTGGTCGCGCAGTGACACGAGGGCGGCGGCACGAGTTCCGGCACTTCGCTGCCTTCGCAGATTCAGCCGATCGCGAGAGAATTCCCGACCCGCAGGCGGAGGCGACATTCAACGCCTCGAAGCTCCGCTGGGATGAAGTGCGCTCGAACCGCGCGGCGCAGGTGTTGCAGCTTTACCGCGAGCTTCTCGAGCTTCGCCGAACGCATCCCGCATTCCGCAACCGTGCGCGCGACAATTGGCTGGTGACGCAGGCTGACCAGATCATTGCGATTTTGTTCGGCAAACCCGGCGAGTACGAGCTCGCGGTTCTGGTCGACCTCGTCGGCGGCCACACGATGCCGAATCTCGATGACGTGCGGCTGGCGCCAGGCGGCGGACGCGATTGGCGGCCGATCTGGTCGAGCAACGAAGTGCGATTCGGAGGAGATGACGGTGAAGCGTTCTCCGTTCCGACAACACTCGTGCTCGAGGCCGCGTAGCTCGGCGCATATCAGTGAAGCGCGTGCTGTTCGTTTGCGTCGAAAATTCGAATCGCAGCCAGATGGCGGAAGCATTCGCCCGAATGCACGGCGGCGACAAAGTCGAAGCGTTCAGCGCCGGTTCGCGTCCATCCGGCGTTGTTAATCCGAGGGCGATCGAAGCAATGCGCGAAATCGGCTGCGATCTCAGCAGCCATCGTTCGAAATCGATCGACGATCTCCCGGACGTGGAATTCGACTTTGTCGCGACGATGGGTTGCGGCGACGCCTGCCCGGATCTCCGCGCTGTTCTTCGCGAGGACTGGCAGATTCCCGATCCGAAGCATTTGCCGCCCGATCGATTCCGAACCGTTCGCGACCTGATCGAGTCGGAAGTACGTGCGATGCTGCGGCGAATCGGCGCGCTGCCGTCGCAATGAAAGCGCAGTTTCCAGAGGAGCAATCGGAGACCGGCGAATTTGCGCGGCAGGAGGACGAATTCCGCGACTGGGTCTCGGCCGACGGCTCGACCGCATTTCCGGCCGAGGCCGGCCGCTATCATCTTTACGTCTCACTCGCTTGTCCGTGGGCGAGCCGCACGATCATCGCGCGGAAGGTGATGCGACTGGAGGACGCGATCGGCATGACCGTTGCCGACCCGGTGCGGGACGAACGCGGCTGGGCATTTCGCGACGGCCCCGGCTACAGCACCGATCCGGTGAACGGCTTCGCGTTCCTGAGCGAAGCGTATGTCGCTACAGATCCAAACTTTCGCGGACGCGTTACCGTGCCGGTGCTTTGGGACAAGCAGACACGACGCATCGTCAATAACTCCGAGGACGATATTTGCCGGATGTTCAACGACACGTTCGCCTCGTCAGGCAACGGCGCCCATTGGTTCCCGCCTGGTCTGGCGGCGGAACAGCAAAAGCTCTCGGCGTTCGTTTACGAGAACATTAACAACGGCGTTTACCGCGCGGGCTTCGCCACGAGGCAGCAGCCGTATGAACGCGCGTGCCGCCGCTTGTTCAAGGCACTGGACGAAATCGAGGAGCGTCTGGTGACGAACCGCTACTTATTCGGAGGCCGCATCGTGGAAACCGATTGGCGGCTGTTCTGCACGCTCGTGCGATTCGACGCCGTCTATTACGTGCACTTCAAATGCAACCTGCGCCGGATCGTCGATTATCCTAACCTGCAGGGCTATCTGATGGATCTATATCAGCAGCCGGGAATCGCCGACACGGTCAACTTCGACCACATCAAGCGCCATTATTACATGACGCACGATGAGATTAATCCGACCCGCATCGTGCCGATTGGTCCGGAAATGGACCTGACCAGACCTCACGGCCGCGAACGGCTCAACGCGCAGGCTTCGGCTTAGAGACGTCTGGCGCGACGTCGTATTCCGGTTTCGCTGCGCCCGTCAGCCATTTGTCGAACCAGCCGACAATGTGCTCCAGGCGCTCGACGCGATGCCACGGCTGGCCGGAGCGCGAGAGCTCGTGCGATTCACCCGGGAACTTCACCATCACCGCTGGGACTCGCAGGAACTTGAGCGCGCGGAACATCTCCTCGCCGCCCGCGCCCGGCGGAGTGCGCGTGTCATTTTCGCCAAGCACAAACATCATCGGCGTCTTCACGTTCTTGATGTAGGTGATCGGCGATCGCGCCTGGAAATCGTCGCGCTGATCGAACGGCGGACCGCGAAACCAGCTCGGCTGGAACAGCGTGAAATCCGCCGTGTACCACCAGTGTTCCCAGCTCGCGATGTCGCGCTGCGCGACGCCCGCCGCAAACCGCTGCGTGTGCGTGACCACCCAGTTCGTGAGCAGGCCGCCGCCGCTGCCGCCGGTCACGCCCATCTTCTTGTCGTCGACGTAGCCGCGCTTCAACACCTCATCCACGCCACGCATCAGGTCCTGATAATCATCACCGGGATAGTGGTATTGAATGACATTGCCGAACTCCTGGCCGTAGGTGGTGCTGCCGCGCGGATTCGGGTAAAGCACGCAGTAACCTTTCGCCGCCATCCATTGGAACTCGTGCTCAAAAATCCAGCCATAGGCGGCGTGCGGCCCGCCATGGATGTTCAGGATCAGCGGGTATTTTTTGTGCGCGTCGAATCCCGGCGGCTTCTGCACCCACGCCTGGATTTTTTTGCCGTCGAAACTCTGATACGTGATCTCTTCCGGCTGCGTGAGGTTCAGCTGCGCGAATAAATCGCGATTGAGATCGGTGATCTGCCTCTGGTTGCCATCAGGTTCGACCACGAAAAGATCCCCAATCCGTGTCGGCGTCGACACAACACAGACCAGCTTTGATGTGTCCGGCGATGCACGAAAACGCACGACCGCCTGGTCGCCTTTCGTGATTTCCGTCACCGCGCCACTCGCCGCGTCGAACCGCCCGAGAACCGTTCGACCTTCGCGGCCGAACGCCGACAGAATAGTTCTTCCATCGGCGCTCCACAGCGGCGGATTGCCGCCGCCGGCCCGCGGTGTGTCCATGTCGCCGAAAACTCCGCTGCCGATATCGAAATCAAACTGCGCCGTCAGATTGCGCGGCTTCGCGTTTGGCGCGACGTCGATCACCCACAGATCGGGCTGCGTGTACGAATTCACCGGCTGATCTGCGGATGCGACGAAGGCGAGTTGTTTGCCGTCGGGACTGAGCGCCAGACCCTGCGCGCCCATCTCGATCGTGGTCAGCTTCGTCGGCTCACCACCGGCCGCGGCGACGGAATAAATCTCCGTTTTCGGCAGTTCGTAATACCACTCGTCGACGTGCAGCGAAGCGAAAAGGATCTGCTTCCCGTCACGCGACCAGAGGAGCTGACCTTCATCGAATCGCCCGCTCGTCAGCTGCTTCGGTTCGACTTTCTCCTCGGGCGTGCGCGGCGCCGGAACACTCCAGATGTGGTCGGGATGTTTGAAGTCGATATTTCCTTCGTTGTCCTCGCGATAAACCGCGCGTGTGACCACGAGTACATCGCTCTCATGCTCGTCGCTGTCCGCTTTTGATGGTGAAGCGGAAGGCTTCGCGGCGGCAGCAGGCTTCGCAGTAGGCGACGCCGTCGGCTTGGCGGCCTCGTTTTCCTTCTGCTTTTTCTTTTGCTGCTTCGCGAGATCGTCAGGATTGCTCGAGCTCGTAAAGGCGATCGTCTTGCCGTCGGGTGACCAGCGCGGTCCGCTCGCGCCTTTCGGCAAATCGGTGAAGATCCATGCTTCGCCACCGCTCATCGGAAGCATCGCAAGCTGCGGCGGATCGACTTTGCCGTCTTTGTCCGCCGCACGCATGAACGCGATGAACTTCCCGTCAGGAGACCAGCGCGGCGTGCTGTCGTGGTTCCCGCTGGTGAGCCGATGCGGCTGGTCGCTGCCGTCTGTCGGCACCATCCAGAGCGACGTGTCGTAGCCGAGCTTCTTGTCATTCACGCTCACTCGGACAAAGGCGACACGCGAACCGTCCGGCGACACCTGCGGATCACCAACCCAGACGAAATCGAAAAGGTCTTTTTCGGTGATGCCGCGCTTGTCAGCGGCGTGGCTGATCAGCGCGAGCGGCGAGGTTATCAGGCAAGCGGCAAGGAGAATAAAACGCCAACGCATCTCCGATACTGGCACCGTCGCAATCTTCTGCAATCGGCGAGCGCGCTCGCAATTCGACACGTTTGCACGACCAGTGCACGAACTCGCATGCAGCAGCGGCCTTCATTTCGCGAAGCGTTCCTGTTCTGGCTCAAGCTGGGCTTCATCAGTTTTGGTGGACCGGCAGGGCAGATCGCGATCATGCAAACCGAGCTGGTTGATCGCAAACGCTGGATCAGCCAGTCGCGTTTTCTGCACGCGCTGAATTTCTGCATGCTGTTGCCTGGACCGGAAGCGACGCAGCTCGCGATCTACATCGGCTGGCTCCTGCACAAGACGTGGGGCGGCATCGTCGCCGGCGCGTTCTTCGTCATCCCATCCATCTTCGTGCTATGGGGACTTAGCTACATCTACGCTGCATTCGGAAACCTTCCGTGGATCGCCGCCGTTTTCTACGGACTCAAGCCGGCTGTCACTGCGATTGTGCTGACGGCGGTCATCCGCATCGGCGGGAAAGCGCTCCGCAATGAAGTGATGTGGAGCTTGGCGGCGCTCGCGTTCGTTGCGATCTACTTCTTCAAAGTTCCGTTCCCGCTGATCGTCCTCACGGCCGGGCTCGTCGGTGCGATCGGTGGAATCTTCTGGCGCGAGAAATTTCACGTCTCGGCTGGGAACGGAGCTGCGAGCGAAAAATCCGTTCTCGACGACGCGGACGAATCGCCGCCGCACACCGAGCCAAGTTTCGCGCGCGCCGTTCGCGTCACGATCGTCTGCGTTGCCGTCTGGATTGCGCCGACGTTAATCGCAGGACTAACGAGAGGCTGGAACAGCACGCTTTGCGGCGAAGGCGCGTTCTTCAGCAAAGCCGCCGTCGTCACATTCGGCGGCGCGTACGCGGTGCTGCCCTACGTCGCGCAGCAAGCGATCAGCTATGGCTGGTTGCGGCCAGGGCAGATGATGGACGGTCTCGGTCTCGCCGAAACCACGCCCGGTCCGCTGATCATGGTCGTTCAATTCGTCGGGTTCGTCGGCGCGTGGCAGAACCCGGAAGGCATGGCGCCGTTGGTCGCCGCAACGCTCGGCGCTTTGATCGCGACGTGGTCGACATTCACGCCCTGCTTCCTCTGGATTTTTCTCGGTGGCCCTTACATCGAAAAGCTGCGCGGCAACGTGCGGCTCACCACCGCATTGTCTTCCATTACGGCTGCGATTGTCGGCGTCATCCTGAACCTCGCCGTTTGGTTCGCGCTGCATGTCTTCTTTCCACAGAGCGGCCGAGTGGATTGGTTTGCCATCGCGCTGAGCGCCGTCGGCTTCGTTGGCATGCTGCGCTGGAAATGGGACGTAATTCCCGTCGTCGTTGCAAGCGGAGTAGCTGGGTTATGCTGGCGATTCCTCGTCGGATAACGCCTCGTCACTCCACCGTCTGGGTCGCGTACACGTTCACGTCAAAGCCGTCGACGAAACACTGGTGCATCGGCGTGTCCGGCAATTCGGTAAATCCATCGAGCCTCGCCGGCAGCGACGAGCAGACCGGCACTTCCGCGTCCCGAAACTTGTAGCGTTCATGCGAAACCTGCTCGCGCACGAGCGCATCGGCGCGGACCGAAAACAAGTAGTAGCGATCGAGGAGGAAGAACTCGAGCGAATGCGGATCGGCCTCGCGCGCAAGCCCGACAGCGCGGTACCGGTACTCCGCGGTTTGTGGCGTATCGTCGCGCCGGCACGAATAGTCGATGAACTCGCCAAGCGTCGCCTGCATCTCGGCGGCGAAGTACGGTAACCCGGTCAGCGCACGAGCACCGACGACGGCGAGCGGCTGATTGCAGGTGAGCGAGTAAAACCAGATTCCCGGCACGCCGTGCCGGTCGAACACATACGTTCGCACATTGAGCTCCTGAAATTCCGACAACCACGGAATCGCCGGCACGCCAACCGGCCGCACGTTGCGCATGAAAAACGGAGTGATACCGAGGTAAGCGGCACCGTCATACGTATCGACCGTGAGGCCTTCCGGGAGCGTCTCCTGAATTCGCGCCGGCGGAAGCTGCCAATGCACGAAGAGCAAAGATTCCCAACGATGATGCATCACCTGCGGCCGCTTACCGTCAGGCTCGCGCGCCGCAAGTCGCGCAGCAGTGTCGGGCGTCACGGTTCGCCGCGAACGTTCGACTCGCCGGATGCGTCCGCGCCGCCGGCGCTCATCCGCTGTTTGCGCGTCGACGCGCTCCCGGCGCGGCGGGTCGGCTTTTTCGCGACGCTGCGAGTGGAACTGCGTCCACTTCCGCCGCCCGATGCGCCGCTGCCTTTCGCGCCGCGCGTGCTCTTGCCGCCGCTGCGCTGCCCGCCTCCACGTGATTTCTGCCTGCTGGTTCCGCCGCCGCTGCGATTGCCCGTTGTGCCGCCGCGCGATTTCGAGCCGTAGCTTTTGCTGGGTGTCGATTTTGCCATAAAAGCTGTTCGCTCCCGCGACACGATTCGCGTGCAGCTTTCGCAAAGCCGATCCTGCCCGGCAGTTTGCTAGACGACGTGCGACGGCTCCTGTGAGCAGGCGCAATTCTCGTCACCGCATTCGAGCTGGATCGTCATGTGCTCGATGCCAAAGCGATGCCGCAGGTCCTCCTGAATCCGCATTAGCAGCAAATCGTCCAGTCTGCCGTCGGGCTTGACGAGATGAGCAGTGAGCGCGTTGTGCGTGGTGCTCATCGCCCAGATGTGGAGGTCGTGCACCTTCGCTACTCCGGGCAACGCAGCGAGGTACGTTTCCACCTGGTTTGCATCGATGCCCTGCGGGACAGCGTCGAGCGACAGGTTCACCGAATCGCGCAGCAGACCAAACGTGCCGACCGCGATCAAGATGCCGATTGCCAGGCTGACAGCCGGATCGAGCCAAAGCCAGTGCGTGTAATAAATCACGGCGCCGGCAATCACCACTCCGCACGTGATCGCCGCGTCGGCTGCCATGTGCAAAAACGCGCCCTTGATGTTCAGGTCGTGCTCGCGACCGCGCATGAACATCAGCGCGGTGACCCCGTTGATCAGTATCCCGACCGCCGCCACCCAAATCACCGTACTCCCCTCCACCAGCTCTGGGTGCGCGAGACGGCGCATCGCTTCCCAAGAAAGCGCGCCGGTCACCGCGAGCAAGATCACCGCATTCGCCAGCGCGGCAAGAATCGACGAACGACGGAACCCGTAAGTCCGCCGCGGCGTTGGCGCGCTAAGGACGAGTTTGCTCGCGCCCCAGGCGATCAACAACCCGAGCACGTCGCTCAAGTTATGGCCGGCGTCGGCGATGAGTGCCAGCGAATGCGCCGCAAAGCCGAAGACGAACTCCGCCACGACGAAGGCCGAGTTCAGCGTCACGCCAACCGCAAACGCGCGGCTGAAATCCGCCGCAGCATGCGCGTGATCGCTGTGAGATGTTGTTCGATTCATGGCCGGCGAACCGCGAGACCGCTATGCAGAACAGCTCGCGATGAAATGATATGTCGGCCGCGCCTGAATGCATTATTCTCGTTGGGCTTCCCGGCTCGGGAAAAACGTCGCTCTACCGCGATCGATTTGCCGAAACGCACCTCCACGTCAGCAAAGATCTTTGGCCGAACGCCCCCCAGCGCGAGCGCCGCCAGCAGGCGAGGATCGCCGAAGCGCTGTCGGCTGGCCGATCGGTCGTTGTCGACAACACGAACCCGAGCGCTGCGGACCGCGCGCCGCTGATCCAACTCGCACGCTCGCATGGCGCCCGGGTGATCGGTTACTTCTTCGACGTGAGCACGCGTGCCGCCGTCGCCCGCAACGCGAGCCGGACTGGTCGCGGCAAGGTGCCGAACGTGGCGATTTTCACCGCGGCGAAACGGCTCGATCGGCCGACCATCGCGGAAGGATTCGATCAGCTGTTCGAGGTGCGGATTGAGCCGGATCGGTCGTTGCGAATCACGGAAGCGTGACGAGCGCCGGAACCTAGAGGGTCAGCTTGCGCAGCACCGTTCGAAGCTCGGCCACGTCCACCGGTTTCGTGAGGTGGAAGTCGAAGCCCGCTTCCTTGCTTCTCCGCACATCCTCGGACATCCCGTAGCCAGTCAGCGCGACACCCTTGAGCGTGTCACGGGCGCTTTTCGCTTTCGACATCACCTCATAGCCGGTGCCATCCGGCAGACCGATGTCGCTCAAAATCGCGTCGACCGGCTGCGAGTGTACCGTCCCGAGCGCTTCCTCGACTGTGCTCGCAAGAGAAACTTCGTAGCCGAAATGCGTCAGCAAACGCGCGAGCACACGTCGCGTATCGTCATGGTCTTCGACAAGCAGGATACGCAGACGGCGCGCTCGCGTCTCGCCGCCGTGATCGTTCGTTCGCGGCGTGACACTGGCGTCGCGATTCACCTTAAACGATACAGTTGCCGTCGTGCCAAAGCCGCGGCCTCGGCTGCTAATGCTGATGCTGCCGTCGTGCAGCTCGACCAGATTCTTGCAGATTGCCAGCCCAAGGCCGAGGCCGCCGAACTGCCGTGCCGTGCCCCGTTCACCCTGTTCGAATGCGTTGAAGAGCGACTCCTGCTTGCCGGGCTCGATCCCGATCCCGGTGTCGGTGATCGCGAACTGGAAATTGTCGTCGTCGTTCCACGTTTGGATCGTCACCTCGCCACTGGGAGCGGTGAACTTCACCGCGTTGCTAATCAGGTTCCAAAACACCTGCTCGATGCGCACCGGATCGGCCCAGATGTAATGATCCTCCGCGTCCCAGTTCGTGGTCACGCTGATCCCTTTCCGGTGAATGTCCGAGCGCGCCATGATCAGCGCGTCGCGCACGATCGCGTGGGCGTCGACCCGTTGCTGATGCAGTTCAATTTTGCCGGTGCTGATACGCGTCAGGTCCAGCAAATCGTCAATCAGCCGAGCCTCCAGCTGCACGTTGCGGCGAATCAGCTGCACGTCGCTGGTGAATTTCTCAGGCAATTCTGAAAGGTTCTCCGCCATGAAACTTGCCGCTGCGAGCGCCGGTGTCAGCGGCGTCCGCAATTCGTGGCTCAATTTGGCGAGGAATTCGTCTTTCGCGGCGTTTGCCTTCACTGCCGCCATCTTTTCGGATTCGATTTCGCGGGTGCGGACCTGATCAGACAGATCGCGGGTCACTTTCGAAAACCCGCGCAGGGTTCCTGTCTTGCCGCGCAATGCGGTAATCACCACGTCGGCATAGAAGGTAGATCCATCCCTGCGCACGCGCAGCCCGTGGTCACGGATGTGCCCGAGCCGCGCAGCCATTTCGAGATTGTGCTGGGGCCGGCCGGCCGCGACGTCTTCCGCGGTGTAGAAACAGGCAAAGTGCTTCCCGATGATTTCCTCAGCGCTGAATTGCTTGATTTTCTCCGCGCCGGAATTCCACGACATGACGCGCCCCGTCGGATCGAGCAGATAGATCGCGTATTCCTCCACCCGCTCGACCAGCAAACGGAACTGCTCTTCGTTCGCCCGCAGCCGCTCCTCCGCTTGCCGGCGTTCGGTCAAATCGCGCGTCACTTTGCCGAATCCGATCAGTGTACCGTCCGGATCGTAAATCGCGGTGATGACAACGTTGGCCCAGAACCGCGTCCCGTCTTTGCGCAGTCGCCAACCCTCGTCCTCGACCCGTCCTTCGGCCGCGGCGATCTCGAGCTCTCGCTTCGGCTTGCCGGCAGCAATGTCCTCTGCCGGATAAAATTTCGAGAAATGCTGACCGATAATCTCCTCCGCCGCGTATTGCTTCAGCCGTTTCGCGCCGGTGTTCCAGCTGGCAACGCGCCCCTCCGTATCGAGCAGGAAAATCGCGTAATCCCGCACGCTCTCGACAAGTCTGCGCAGCCGGACCTCGAGTTCAGCCGGCGTAAATGGTGCAGATCGCTCGCTCATCTATCCAAACTGCTGGCATCGAATGTCGCGCGTTTTCGCACGGCGTCCAGCAGCAGCGGGTCGGGCGGTACTGGAGGCACAGGAGTGAAGAGAAAGCGCATTACGGCGGTTGCACATTATTCGGGCGTCAGGGCTCGATTGCGCGGGCATCCGGCGCCGATGGCGCGTCCGTAGCATCTTTATGGAGCACGCTCCATCCGGCGTGCGGCCACAAACCCGCAGCGGAAAGGATCCAATGAGCTACATCAAACAAATGTTCGAAACGCATCCGGTGAATCCCTCGTCCGATCACGCGAAGGTCATCGAGTGCATCACCGCCTGCTATTCCTGCAGCGAAGCGTGTAATGCCTGCGCGGACGCCTGTCTCGGCGAAAAAGAGGTCGCGAAAATGGTCCATTGCATCCGCGACTGCAACGACTGCGCGGACGTTTGCCTCGCCACCGCGCGGATTATCTCCCGGTTCACCCGCACCGACTTTAAACTGGCGGGCGCCCAGTTACGCGCCTGCATTCAGGCGTGCGAAAGCTGCGGCGCGATCTGCAGCAAACACGGCCAGACGATGGAGCATTGTCGCGTCTGCGCGGAGGCCTGCCGCCGCTGTGCCGAGGCCTGCCAGTCGCTCCTCGCAGAAAAGCCGACGAGCTGAAGCAAACGCGGAGAGCGGCCGACCGTTCGGCCCGCGTGCTACTTTGGAGACTGCGAGATCGCGAAAGTAATGAAGGCGCAGATCAGCGTCATCAAGATCATCGCCGCCACAAATACCGCATCCGCGATCTGTTCTCTGCGGTGCATTCGTCGCTTCGATCTCGTCCGCAGCGCCGAATACGAGAGCAGGCTGCAGATGAGGAACAGAAACGCGTCGCCCGCCAGCAGATCGTCGGCGATCGTGTCGGCTTTACCGAGCGTGATCACGACGCGAATCAAGCCGATGACGGTGAGACAAACGCCGACCATCGCTGACGAGACGGTGAAGATGTGAATCGAGATGTCGCTCTCGAGGTGACTGCCAGCGTCTTGGTTACTCATACGGCAATTTCGCCAGCGGCATAAGCCGCGTCGAAACAGCGGCGTTGCGCGTGTTTGCCACCTAATCCATCAACCGGCGCACCGCGGGAGAGTTGCGCAGTTAACTGCGGCTGGTCAGGCGTCGCGATGTGAGGCGCGTGCCGCGGCGATGGTGCCGCTCGGCACGCGGCGCAGCGAGCCGGTGAGACCGAGTTTCGACAGTGTCCAGATTGTCCACTTCGTCGGGTCCCAGTGCCACGGCCTCACGCCGTTGCGGTAATCGTGCTGAAACTCGTGATGATAATTGTGATAGCCTTCGCCGAAGGTCAGCAGCGCCAGCAACGTCGAGTCGCGTGCGCTGCAGCGCGTCGAATACGGCTGGCGCCCAATCGTATGGCAGGCCGAGTTGATGAAGAACGTGCAGTGCTGGAGCACGACGATCCGAGCGACTCCTGCGATCAGAAAGCCGCCGAGCGCTCCCGCCCAGCCATCCCAAATCGCGCCGAGTGCGGTCGGAAGAACGAAGCTGATGAGAACCGCGAGCAGATGAACGTGCCGATGCTGCCATGCCACGAGCGGGTCCTTCTTAAGATCGTTGACGTTGTCGAACGGCGGTTGCGGCAGGAGCTTGAAAAGCAGCCAGCCGATGTGCGCGTGGAAAAAGCCTTTGCTGATGTCGTACGGATCTTCGTCCTGATCGACATGCTTGTGATGGCGGCGATGTTCGCTCGCCCACATCAGCACTGAGTTCTCAAACGCGCTCGCGCCGAAGAGGACCACGAACAGCCGCACCGGCCATTTCGCGCGGAACGCCAGATGCGAGAAAAGCCGGTGATATCCCAGAGTAATGCTCAAACCGCTCGCGAGAAGGAGTGCGCAAAAAAGGCCGAGCTGGAACCAATCGATACCAAACTTCCAGAGATAGAGCGGCACGGCGGTGATCGTCAGGACGAATGTGCCGATCAAAAACGAGCTGGTCGTCCAGTTGATGCGATCGAAGGGCAGGCGGAGAAACATGGGGAGAGCGGGCGCCGTTGAGCGGGCGCGAAAATGAAGGGGGTTGTGAGTGGAGCGCTTAGCGCGCCAGGACGACGTCTTTTTTCGTCCAGCTATGGACCTTCGCGCAATGAGCGCAGGTCACCTTGTGGGTTCTGAGCTTGGTCGTGTTCCAGAGCTCTTCTTCCACGGTCTGGCCAGTGGGCGTGAGCTTTGCCGTGGTGGGGCAGCGGACGAGGATTCGTTTTGTCATGATCGTGGATGTCCGGGGCGAACTGGCGTCAGAGCCGGTAAACGATGCGCGCTTTATCGACGTCGTAGGGAGACATCTCGAGCTTCACGCGATCGCCCACCGTCAGCCGGATGAAGCGTTTGCGCATCCTGCCCGAGATATGGGCGAGAACGATGTGATCGTTGGCCAGCCGGACGCGAAACATCGTGCCGGCGAGAACGGAGGTGATGAGTCCCTCCAGTTGCAAAGATTTTTCGAGAGCCATTCGCGCTTGCTGCCGGCGCGCCGCGTTGAGCAGAGCGCCGGCGTTGCAAATTGCCGTGCTTAGCGGCGTGAGCCGGAGAACTGGCGCGGACGCTCTTCGCGAGCGCGCGCTTCGTTCACGGTCAGCGTGCGGCCATGCACTTCCTTGCCGTTGAACGCGTTCATCGCGGCGTTCGCCTGCGCGTCATCGTTCATCGTGACGAAGCCGAAGCCGCGTGAGCGGCCCGTCGTGCGGTCGTTCGCGAGATAGACGTCGGAAACGGCGCCGTGTTGTTCGAAAAGATCCTGCAGATCGTTCTCGGTCGTGTCGAAGGAAAGATTTCCTACGTATAGTTTCATGGTGATTTAAATCGGAGCAAAACCTGCGAGCTACAGAGCCGTTCCCGCGAATCGGGTTTCAGAATCACCAAAGAGACGAGCTCAACTGACGATCTACCAAGCAACGAACCAGGACAGAACTTTAATCCAATAACCCGCAAAGCTTCGTTCGAATCGGCCGGAAAACAACTGTTATTTGTCGCTGGCCGTACGGATGGCGGTCGCGCCGACCGCTGGCGGCTAAAGAAAAGCCGGCGACGATCGCATGACGTCGTGAACCGCCCCTAAAACCAATCCGGCCATTTGTCGGCCAGGCAGGCACGCGCCAGTGCCGCTTCGCGCCACTGCTCGGTGTATTGGAGCTCATCGATCACGAAAAAGCCGATGATCCTCCGCATCGAATCGGTCACTTCCGCGCAACCGAGGTCGGAGCATCCCAGCGCGAATTCCAGAGCGTCGTCGAGCGGAATCGTAAGCCGGAAGCGTTTCTCTTGTCGCGGTGTCACGGAGTGCCCGAGAGTTAAACGCGGCCGCATCAGGACGCGGCTGCGCAAATTTCGCGGTTCACCGCGCGTGGTGCGCTACACGATCAGCTGCGGCGCGCGAGGTTTGAATGACAAGCTTGCCTGTCCGCATTTTCTACGGCTCGGCGACGTGAACGCTCATGGGTTAAGCGGCATCGCCCGCGGTAACAATCGCGTTACGTTTCGCCGTTAGCAGTCGCGCTGCTCGCGCTTTTACGTAAAGCCATGAACAGACAAACCACACAAAGATTGGCAGCAACGCTGAGCGCAGCCGCGCTCTCGCTGCTGGTTATTCCGACGATCGCGCAAGCCGGCGGGCACGGGCCCGGCGGCGGCGGCATGAGCGGTCGCGGCAGCATGGGCAGCTTCGGCTCAACTCGCGGCGCGATGGGGAACATGGCGGGCCACAACGCGGATCGCGCCGGTGCGCACCGTGGCGGCGCGGATGATCGCGCTGGACACGACATCAACGACGATCGCGGTGCGCGTCGAAACGGCGCGGATGACCGCGTAGGTCACGACGCGAACGACGATCGCGGCGCTGCTCGACGCGCCGGTGCCGACGATCGCGCTGCGCACGATGCAAATGACGACCGCGGCGGAGCTCGCAAGGCGGACGACGCGGCTGGTCACGACGCGAACGATGACCGCGGCGGAGTCCGCAAAGCCGGTGACGACGGCGCGAACCACGACGCGAAC
>CADDYX010000016.1 GCA_902810735.1 Verrucomicrobiota bacterium
AGCACCTGTTTAGCCCGCGCAGCCTGAACATGGATTCGATCATGCCTGCCTATCGATTCCTCTACGCGAAGCGCAAAGTCGAAGGTCAGTATGCCGCCGACGCACTGAAGCTCACCGGTGCGGAAGCGCCGCCGCAGGGTTACGAAATCGTGCCGACCTACGAAGCCAAATGTCTGGTCGCTTACTTGATGTCGCTCGATCAGTCGCACGGATTGAAGGAGATCAAATCGACGGCGCCGTCTTCTCCGCCCGCACCGGGAAAGGGAGCTAAATGAGCAACGACCCGCGCAATCCGGAGTCCCGCCGCCGCCAGGGGATGGACTATGGCGAATCCGAAGACGTGCAGCAGGTGCACGCCGCGATTCAACGCGAAAAGCGCGAGCCGCGCATGGGACTCGAGCCGTTGTCGATCTGGCTGATCGCGGTTTATGGCCTCGCGATTTTTTTCGGCGGTGCGTACCTCGGCCGTTACGCCGGGAGCTTTGATGGCGAAAGCCTCGATCCGGCTGTTGTGCCGACAGCGAAAAAGACTGTCGCCGGCGGTCCGGCCGGTGGGCAGCAAACGGCGGAGCTTTCACCAGCCGAACGCGGCAAAAAGATTTTCTCGGCCAATTGTGCGACCTGCCACCAGGCGACCGGGCTAGGCGTGGCCGGCCAATACCCGCCGCTCGCCGGATCGGAATTCACGACCGGCGGTTCGCGTCGTCCCGCGATGATTGTGCTCAAAGGCCTGCAAGGACCCGTGAAGGTGAAAGGCCAGCAATACGGCAGCGCGGTCATGCAGCCGTGGGACAAAACTCTGACCGATCAAAAAATCGCCGACGTCCTGACTTACGAGCGTAGCGATTGGGGCAACCATGCCAGCCCTGTTTCCGCTGAACAAATTGCCGCGCTCCGCAAAGAACTGGCCAGCCATCCCGATTCATTTACCGAACCGGAGATCCTCGCCGTGCCCGATGAAGATCTTCCGGGGGGCGCGCCTGCAGGCGCTCCTCCGGGTCAACCGGCGCAAGGCGCGCCCGGTTCGTCTCCGCCGCCGAAAACGTAACTCGTTAGGCCGGCAGCGAGATCTCGCCCGCGCCGACGAATACCGCCGCGCCGCCGACCTGCACCTCGGTGATTTCAGTGCCGGCGGTGGTGATCCGCACGTGCAGAAAACTCGGCCGTCCCATCTCGATGCCTTGTTCGTTTAAGATCAACGCGGTCGGATTTGCGCTGATCACCTGGTGCTTTACCAGATAAGCGCCGAGCGGTCCCGCGGCTGAGCCCGTTGCCGGATCTTCCAGAATTCCGAACTCCGGCGCGAACATCCGGCTATGGACAGACGAGCCGGGATTCTCGACTTCGCGCGTAAAGACGAGCGCCTCCGTCGGTCCGAACTGCGCCAGCTCGCGCCGCGCGACATCGGTGCGGAATTGCAACCGCCGCATCGCCGAAAGACTGCGGACAGGAATAATCGGATAGGGCACGCCGCATGACACAATCTGAATCGGCAGCTCCGCATCGACATCGCGCTCGTCAAGATTGAGCATCTCGGCCGCGAGTGTTGGATCCAAAATCGGCTCGCTGAACGTCGGAAGCGGCTGCGTCATCCAGATCATTTTCGGCGCGCCGTTCTCGAATTGCATGCGCACCGGGATTACGCCGACCTTCTCTTCCAGGCGCAGGATTAGTTCTTCTCGGTCGCGCGGCGCGAGACCTTCGCGCGCGAGAACGAACGACGTGCCAATCGTCGGATGACCGGCCATTGGCAACTCGCGACCCGGCGTGAAGATGCGCACCTTGAAATCGTTCGCCGGATCGTCTGCCGGAAAAATGAACGTCGACTCGGATAAGTTCATTTCCTTCGCCAGCGATTGCATTTCCGTGTCTGCCAATCCGCGTGCGTCGAGAAACACCGCCAGCGGATTGCCGCCAAACATGCGGTCGGTGAAAACATCCACGATTCGATATTGCAGCTGTCGCGCGCTCATCCTGCGGCTACGATTTCACGGATGGAAGTCGGCCGCACGCTTTACGTCTGGCGGCGCAAGCAGTGGCGCGAGTGGCTGCAAAAGCATCACCGCACGAGAAAGGAAATCTGGCTCGTGTATCCGCGGCCCCACACCGGCAAACCGCGCATCCCGTACAACGACGCCGTCGAGGAAGCACTCTGTTTCGGCTGGATTGATGCAACAATGAAACGCCTCAACGGCGATCGGACCGCGCAGCGCTGGTGCCCGCGCCGCAGCGCAAAAAGCGAACTTTCCGAAACGAACAAGGAGCGCGTCCGCCGGATGATCGCCGCTGGATTGATGACGCCTGCCGGACTGGAGAAGATCCAGGCACGGATGAACGAGCCGTTCGTCATCGCACCCGACATTGTCGCGGCGCTAAAGGCCGATCCCGTCGTCTGGAAAAACTTCTGCGCGTTTCCGGAATGGTATCGCCGCGTCCGCATCGGATGGATTCAGGACACGCGCCGCCGCGGTTTCCCGGAGCTCGCCGACAAACGATTGCGTTATCTGCTGAAAATGACGGCGGAAAATAAGCGGTTCGGGATGATTCGCTGAACGCGCATTCGGCCGCGCATTACGAATTCAAAGTATGAGCCACAACGGTCGCGTCGAGACGAGCACGTCTGATCACACGAATCAGGCGATTGACAACGCCACCCGTCGCCGGATTCGCCATGCCGGCGGCGAGTCGCGCACTGAGCTCACCCGGCGAATCAATCAGCTCGACGCGGAGTGGGACATTGAGCGCGTGCTCGAGACGAATGCCTCATCCCTGGCGTTCGGCGGCCTTCTCCTTGGTCTGTTCGCAAACCGGAAGTTCCTCTGGATTCCGGCGATCGTGCTGCCGTTCCTGCTGCAACACGCGCTACAAGGCTGGTGTCCCCCGGTTACGCTGTTGCGGCGCGCCGGCATCCGGACTCGCCGCGAAATCGATGCCGAGAAATTCGCGCTCAAAGCATTGCGGGGAGACTTTTCTGCCGTTCAGCACAATGCCGATCCGCTGGATCGTGCGCGCGCGGCATGGGACGCGGCGAACGCGTAACGACAGCTACAGTTTTGCCGCGACGAGCTGGGCGATTTTGCGCAGTCCAGCTTCGTCCTGTTCGTCGAAACGATTGACCTCGGGACTGTCGACGTCGAGCACGCCGAGAAGAAACGAGTCGGCGCTCGTCATTGGCAGGACGATCTCGGAACGCGATGCGGTGTCGCAGGCGATGTGGTCCGGGAACTTCGTCACATCGGCGACGCGGAGCACCGCGCGGTCCTGCGCGGCTTTGCCGCAGACGCCGCTGCCAAGCGGAATGCGAATACAGGCAGGCGCACCTTGGAAAGGGCCGAGCACCAGCTCGCCTCCTTTGAGAAGGTAAAACCCGGCCCAATTCAGCCGCGGCACGGAATGAAAGATCAGCGCCGCGCAATTCGCCATGTTGGCGATCGAATCCGGCTCTTCGGCGATCAACCCTTCGACCTGTGTCGCGAGCTCCGCGTAAAATTCCGCCTTGGGCAAATCGCTTGAGACAGCACCGCGCCACATGGTCACGAGCTTCGGCCGGTTGGTCGAGTCGTTCAACGCGAGAGATTCTCGCGCGCGCTCAGATCATGCCGCGCGTATGAATTTGTGACTTTGCTCTTGGAAATTTTCTTCGGATATTGACGCTCCGTTTCACTTCTATGGACGCTTCCACAGGTCTGGCTACTGATCCTCACGCAGCACACGATCCCCACGAACACGGCGCGCATGACGAGCATCACGAGCTCGGATTCATCCGCAAATACATCTTTTCCACCGATCACAAAGTCATCGGCATCCAGTACGGCATCACCGGCCTGATTTTTCTCTTCTTCGGGTTTTCGTTGATGATGCTGATGCGGTGGCAGCTCGCGTATCCCGGCCACGCGCTGCCGGTAATCGGTAACGCGCTCGGCCATTTCTTCGGGCCGGGCTCGATGCCGGACGGCAAAATGACGCCGGAGTTTTACAACTCGTTAGGCGCCATGCACGGCACGATCATGATCTTCCTCGGGATTGTGCCGATCGCGTTCGCTGCGTTCGGCAATTTCGTTGTCCCGCTGCAGATCGGCGCGCCCGATATGACGTTTCCGAAAGTGAACGCCGCCAGCTACTGGGCCTTTTTCGTTGGCGGACTGATCATGCTGGCGAGCTTTTTCGTGCCCGGCGGCGCGGCCAAGGGCGGCTGGACATCGTACACGCCGCTCTCGGTGATCGCGGACAAAGGGCCGACTTACGATCCGATTTTCAACGGTCAGAATCTTTGGCTGGTCGGCTTCATCTTCCTAATCACGTCATCGCTGCTTGGCGCGGTGAATTTCATCACCACAATCATTCAGCTTCGTACAAAAGGCCTCACGTGGATGCGGCTGCCGTTCTTCGTGTGGGCGCAGTTCGTGACCGCATTTCTGCTGCTGCTCGCATTCCCGCCGCTGGAGGCGGCCGTGATCATGCAGCTGATGGATCGTGTCGCGGCGACCAGTTTTTTCCTGCCCGCCGGAATGGTGGTGAATGGCGCGGCGTTGCACATCAGCGGCGGCGGCAGTCCTCTGCTGTGGCAGCACTTGTTCTGGTTCCTTGGTCACCCCGAAGTTTACGTGCTGATTCTGCCGGCGATGGGAATCGTCGCTGAGATCATCGCGAACAACACGCGCAAGCCGATCTGGGGTTACAAATCACTTGTTTTTGCCGCGCTCGTCCTCGGCTTTCTCTCCTTTATCGTCTGGGCGCACCACATGTGGCTCACCGGGATGGGCTCGGCCGTGAGCGCCTTCTTCCAGACGACGACGCTGATCATTTCGATTCCATCGGTGATTATTCTGAGCGCGTTTTTCATCTCGCTCTGGGGCGGCTCGATTCGTTTCAACACACCGATGCTTTTCGCGACGGCGTTCCTGCCGATGTTCGGAATCGGGGGGCTAACCGGTATCCCGCTCGCGTTTAATTCCGCCGACCTCTACCTGCACGACACCTACTACGTGATCGCGCACTTCCATTACATCGTCGCGCCGGGGACGATTTTCGGGCTGTTTGCGGGCATCTATTTTTGGTTCCCGAAAGCAACCGGCCGCACGATGAACGAGTTCTGGGGCAAGGTGCATTTCTGGCCGTCGCTCATTTGCATGAACATCATCTTCCTGCCGATGTTCCTGCAAGGAATGCTCGGCATGCATCGCCGCTGGTACGATGGCGGTCAGGGCTGGAGCGTCGCGGCGGAAAAGGCGTGGGGCCTCAGTGGCTTTCAGTGGAACACGCCGATTTCGATCGCCGCGTGGGTGATGGGGCTGGCGCAGATTCCGTTCATCATCAATTTCTTCTGGAGCATCAGGCACGGGAAGAAGGTGAACGACAATCCATGGGAAGCGACCACGCTCGAATGGGCCGCACCCTCACCGCCGCCGCACGGGAATTTCGTCACCATACCGGTCGCGCATCGCGGCCCCTACGAATACAGCCTGCCCGGCCGCGAGAATGATTTCACCATGCAGGATGAGCCGGTGACGGACAGCGATCGCCGCGCGTATGCGGCGGCCGCAGCGGCGGGAGCGCATTAGCGCGACGATGGAAATTCCGTACACAGTCACCGCGCGGCCGGACACCGGCCTGTGGAACGCGAAGATCGGCATCTGGCTGTTCCTCGCTTCGGAAGTCATGCTCTTCGGCGGCTTGTTTTCCGCCTACGTCTTCCTGCGGCTAGACGCCGAGCCGGGCGGATGGCCGCACGGGTTGTTGAACGTTCCCGTCGGGACGATGAACACCGCGATCCTGATCGCGTCGTCGGTCACCGTCGTGCTCGCGTGGGCTGCGCTGAAAATGCGGCAGTTCACGCGCTACCGGATCTACATGGCGATCACGATCCTGTGCGGCGTGATCTTTCTCGTCGTGAAGCTCGCCTACGAGTGGCCGCAGAAGTTCGAGCACTTCGGCGCGTTCATAAAGAAAAGTGCGCTGGAAAAATACGAGCCATATCTCGGCAATCACCATCTGCTCGACGAAGGGCGCGAGCCGCGCATCGAGATCTCAGGTCACCTGCACAATCGCGAAGCGCTCAACGATCCGAAGATCAAGGAATACGAGGTCGCGCTCGATGCCGTCAACGCTGACCCGACCAACCCGGCAAACGATCGGCCGCATTTTCTTTATCAGCCGCCCACCGAGAAGATCGCGAAGATCGAGAAAGAAGACGTCGAGTACGCGAACATGTTCCTGCCGAAACACAGCGCGTATTTCGCCAGCTATTTCACGATTACCGGTCTGCACGGTTTGCACGTGCTCGGTGGCGTTCTGGTTTTTTGTTACATGATGCTGCCGGCCAGCACTCGCATTTATCGCCGCAATCCGGAGCATCTCGCCAATCGCGTTGAAGTCGCCGGTCTCTTCTGGCACTTCGTTGACCTGGTCTGGATTTTCGTGTTCCCGCTTTTCTATTTGCTCTGACGATGGACGAGACACACCACACGACCGAAGTGACCGTCGCGCCGCACGAGACGGAGGAATACGCGCACGACGTCAGCCATCACGTTCGCAAATACCTGATGGTCGGCGCGACGCTGCTCGCGTTCACCATGATCACCGTCGCTCTTTCGTATGTGAACTTCGGAACGCAGAAGGCAAACATCGCGGTCGCGATGCTCGTCGCTACGTTCAAAGCCGGACTCGTCGCGGCGATCTTCATGCACCTCGCGGCGGAGAAGAAAATGATCTACCGCATCCTGATCTTCACCGGGTTCTTCGTGCTCGGTTTGTTCTGGCTGACGTATCTCGCCTGGTACGATCCGATTATTCACCACTAGGATGTCGCTGAAAGGATTCCACATCGTCTTCGTCACGTTTTCGACGCTGCTTGCGCTCGGGATCGGCGCGTGGTGCATCTGGGTTGACCTGGTTGAAGGCGTGCCGATGTACCGGATCGGAGCAATTTCGTCATTTGCCGCCGCGGCCGTGCTAATCATCTACGGCGTCTGGTTCTACCGGAAAATGAAACGTCTCCGGATCATCACATGAAAGCGAAGCTTCTCCTCCTCGTCGCGATCTTCTTCACTTCACAAATCGGCGAAGCGATCGCTTGTGCTGTCTGCTTTGGTGCGAAGGACGCGAAATCCAGCCAGAACATGGCCATCGCAATCTGGGTGATGATCGGCGTCATCATGTCCGTGCTTGGCGGAGTCGGCGCGTTCAGTCTGCATCTCTGGCGCCACGCGAACACGCCGCTCGAACCGCACCAGCAGCTTACCGAGGAAGATTTGCAGGGTTATGAGTAGCCTCGCGCTGATCAATCAGTTTCTCGGGCAGCCGCCGAACGCGTCCGAGCACGGCTACCAGATCGATCACATCCTCGAATTTTCGCACTGGTTCATGGGCGCGCTCTTCGTTGGTTGGGGAGCGTTCTTTACCTACGTGCTGATCCGGTTTCGCCGCAGCCGCCAGCCGGTCGCGAACCACGAAGGCGTGAAGAGCGGCATCTCCACGCATCTGGAGTTTGCCGTCGTGTTGATCGAGGCGGTGCTGCTCATTGGCTTCGCAATTCCGTTGTGGGCGCGGCGCGTGAACGAATTTCCGCCGAGCAAAGATGCGATTCTTGTGCACGCGGTCGGGCAGCAGTTTAATTGGAACTTCCATTTGCCCGGGCCGGATGGGCAGTTTGGCCGGCGCGACGCGGATCTGGTCTCGAACTCGAATCCGCTTGGGCTGGATTCAAACGATCCGGGCGCAAAAGACGACATCGTGGTGCTTGGCGAATTGCACGTGCCGGTGAATCGCCCCGTCATTGTCGAGCTTTCGTCAAAGGATGTGATCCACAATTTTGCGCTGCCCAACATGCGCATCGCACAGGACGCGATTCCCGGTCAGCTCATCCCGATGTGGTTTACGCCGATCAAGACCGGCACCTACGAAGTGATCTGCGGCCAGCTCTGCGGCCTCGGGCATTACGGAATGAAGGGCACGCTCGTTGTCGATAATCCGCAGGAATATCAAGCCTGGCTGAAGGAGCGCGTCGAGCTCGCCGGCTCGCAAAGTGCGCCGCCGCCAAATGCCCGCCCACCCGGCGAACCAAATAGCGGACCGACTCCCGGAACCGTGCCGCCGCCCGGTGCGCCCAAGGTCGAGAATCCTTCCGGCGCTCCGACGCCGAATGCGTTACCGCCGCAGGCGCAGCCGAACGAACAGCCGCCACATCCGAGCGCATCGCCGCAGCTGTAGGGGAAGCTGTTAGCTTCCCATGGACGACGTGGCGCGCAGAGAGGAGGGAAGCTGGCAGCTTCCCCGACAGTCGAATGTCTGGTTGCGGCGCTATGTCTGGTTTACCGCGGCCGCGACGCTCCTGCTGATCTGCAGTGGCGGAATGGTTACCAGCAAAGGCGTCGGCCTGGCGGTGCCGGACTGGCCGACCACATTCGGCTACAACATGTTTTTGTTCCCGGTGTCGAAGTGGGTCGGTGGCATTCTTTTCGAGCACACGCATCGGCTGATCGCGTCAACGGTTGGATTTCTGACCATTGTTCTGGCGGTCTGGCTGTGGCGCTCTGAACCGCGCAAATGGGTGCGAAATCTCGGCTGGATCGCGCTCCTCGCGGTCGTTGTCCAAGGCGTGCTGGGCGGATTGCGCGTCACCATGCTGAAAGATGAGATCGGGATTTTCCACGCCTGTTTGGCGCACGCTTTTCTCTGCTTGCTGGTCGGTATCGGGCTGGTCCTCACTGATTTATGGCAACGCCTCATCGGGTTTAGCGTCCCCCGTGAAACGGCTACTCGTGTCCTGCGAATCGCGCTCGTCACGACCGCGTTGATCTACGTGCAACTCATTCTCGGCGCGACGATGCGACACCAGCACCGCGATCTTTCGATTCTCGACTTTCCGCTCGCGTACGGACGCGTAATTCCCGACACGTCGGCGGCCGCGATCGCGCGCATCAACAATTGGCGCGATGCGCGCGCGCTGTCGGACGTCACACCGTTTCAAATCTGGTTGCAGATGGCGCATCGCGCTGGCGCTCTGCTCGTCGCCGCCGGTGTTTTCAGCGCGTTGATGTTGGCAATCCGAAGCGGTCGCGAATTGCCGCGCGCCGCCACGCGCTTGGTGGCGATCTGGTTTTGCGCGATGTGCACTCAGATTCTGCTCGGCGCCTGGACGATTTCGAGCAACAAGGCGGCTGATATTGCCACCGCGCACGTCGCCGGCGGCGCGACGATGCTCGCGCTCGGCGTGGCGATCTGCGTCGTCGCGGCGCGGCTGCGGCGTGTCTCGGCGCTCGTCGCGCGACCTGCGACGAGCGACGAAATCGAGCGAGTTACGGTTTCATGAAAACAGCAGTGCTACCTGCTGCGCGCCCGGCCTCGCAGCGCGTTTCCGATTTTGCGGAGCTCGTAAAGGCGCGGCTGACGCTGCTGGTCCTGATCACCACCGCGGTCGGCTTTTACCTTGGAGCAACACCGCCGATCAATTACGGCGCGATGTTGCATGCGTTCTTGGGCACCGCACTTGCGGCCGGCGGCGCGGCGGCGCTGAACCAATGGTGGGAGCGACGCCTCGACGCGGTGATGTTTCGCACGCAGCTCCGTCCGCTGCCCGGCGGCCGGATGACGCCGCTCTGGGCGCTGGTTCTCGGCGCGGGGCTCGGATGCACGGGCATCATCTACCTGAATCTGACCTGCAATCGGCTCAGCGCTGTGCTCGCGGCGATCACGATCGCGATTTACATTTTTGCTTACACGCCGCTGAAGCGAATCAGCACCGCCAACACGCTGGTCGGCGCGATTCCAGGTGCACTGCCGCCGCTGATCGGCTGGGCAGCGGCGCGCGGTGGGCTCGACATCCGCGCCTGGAGTTTGTTTGCGATCCTGTTTTTTTGGCAGCTCCCGCACTTTTTTGCGATCGCCTGGATGTATCGCGAGGACTACACGCGCGCCGGGTTTCGGATGATTTCGAGCGGTGATGAAACCGGTGCACGCAGCGGAAGCCAGAGCGTCCTCTTCGCTATGTTCCTGCTCTTTGTGGCGGGAATTCCGGCATTCCTCGAGATGGTCCACCCGGTCTATCTCGCGATTGAGCTTGCGCTGAGCGGGCTGTTCATTGCGGTGGCGATGCGCTTTCTCCGGACACAATCGGCGTCTGATGCGCGGAAACTCTTCATCGCATCCATTATGTATTTGCCGCTGCTGCTGCTGGCTTTGGTTCTGACGAAAAAATGACGGCGATTACCAGAACGGCGACAGCAGCGCGTTCGAAAACCTCGATTGCGTGGAACCTCGCGCTGATCCTGATTCCGCTTCTCACCGCCGCGGCTCTGTTGTGGCTGCGGCAAGTGCAGGTGGCACGTCTCTCGTCCCGCAGCTTGCAAAGCTACGGAGCCGTACCGCCGTTCAGCTTCACGAATCAAAACGGCCAGCCCTTCGGCTCCGCGAAGTTGCGCGGCAAAATCTGGATCGCGGATTTCATCTACACGACGTGTCCAGGTCCGTGCCCGATGATCAGCACTCGCATGGGAGAGCTAGAGAAGCCGCTTCGGAACACGGATGTGCAGCTCGTGTCATTCAGCGTCGATCCGGCAACCGACACGCCTGAGGTGCTGCGCGGCTATGCCGAGAAGCTCCACGCGGATGCGTCGCGCTGGAATTTTCTAACCGCACCTAAAGAGGCGCTCTACTCACTGATTCATGATGGCTTCAAACTGGGCGTCTCCGATCCCACTGACGGTTCGCACAATCCGGTCCACAGCACGCGTGTGGTGCTCGTTGATCGGCGCGGCATTATTCGTGGATATTACGACGCCACCGAAGCCGATGCGGTGACGAAGCTGCTCGCGGACACAAATCATCTGCTGCGCGAGCAGCCCGAATAAGAGAGCCCACGCGCGGCTAGCGCGTGTCTTCGACCCAGCTGACGATCTTGTAGTTGTTGATCGTGCCGCCGGACCCGAGCGCTTCGTCATAGTGGAGGTCAGTGACGCCGTTCATTTTCACGGTTTTGCCGATGAACGAGCCGAAGACGCTGCCGCGCGTGCCGCCGTTATTGATTTCGACATCGAAAGCGGGCGCGTAGACGGCAGCGCTCAAGAGACTGTTGCCGCCCAGAGCGAAGGTGCGCGGACTGCCGTCGGTGGGATTTACGCCGTAGAAGAGCAAATCGCCGGGCTGATTATTCGTGTTCACCACTCCGTTGCCGGCGATGCTGAAGTTGCCCGAGAAGTAGATCTTCGCCTTCACGCCGGGCGCGAGCACGACCTGTGCATTGCCGGTGACGCTGACGGCTCCGCTGATGTAGATCTCGATGTAGGAGGGGCTGCCGTCAGCGTTACCCGTCAAGGTGAGCACGTCGGTGCCAGACATCGTGATGGAGCTGAGCACGTAACGTGACGCCGGCGATCCTTCAGTGCTGTTGCCGGCGAGATTTGCACTCCCGTTCACCAGCATCGGTGAAGGATTGATCGATGGCCAACTCGGCGCTGATACAGGAATTGGCTCCTGGTAAAAATCGGTGCGCTGCTCACCGGTCACATTGGCAACGCCGGTCACCGTCCCCGAGTTAGTCGCTACGTCTCCGTGAACATGTGCGTTGCCGGCGTTGATGATCTGGCCGTCGGTCGCAATATTCCCATTCTCCTCACTCTTGTTCGGATCGTAGAGCCCGTTAGTCGACTTCGTCGAGTCACGCGAATCGTAGCTGTCGATGATGATGTCCTGATCTGTCAGATCGAGCTGGCCGACCGACATGATCGCCTCGTCGAAGGCTGAAACCGGCCGAACGATTGCCTCCACCCGCCGCGACACGCGCGCTGTCTCGTCTGTGGCAAGTTGGTGCGGGGACAGAATCCAATTATTAGGGCCGGTAGCGAAGCGGTCCGCCTGCAGACTTATCTTTCGCAAGTGGGTGTCCCCTTTGCTTTCCTCCGATCGTCGTGGTCCGCTGATTGGCAGCGTGCCGACGCTGCGGACGCGATAGTACTGCCAGCCGTTCGTAGCATTCTTGAGTTGCGGCGGAGCATCAACATTGACTTCGACGGTCATCTCCGTTCCGCCGAGCCCGGCATTCGGGACCAGTGTCTTTCCGTAGCTCGTGCCGCCGCTGGTCGGATTGCTGCTCCAACTGGACCAGGCGGTGTTCGCCGGATAGAGCGATTTGCGCAGTTCGATGATGGCGAGGTCGACACCGGATTCCGCGCCGAGCAGCGTTTCCTGCCAGCTCGCGGTGTGCATCGCATTGAAGTACTTCGAGGAGATCACTTGCAGCAGCTCCGCAGCGACCAGCGACAAGATCGAAATGATCAAGATCGCCCAAACCAGAATGCTGCCGGAGGTCCGGCTCGCGGCAAGACGCATCAGTAGACCTTTCCGTTGTTGCGCAACAAAGTCGTGTTGTAGAACGCTGTTGCCGTTCTCGTGTTCTCCGAGCCGGCGGCGGATCGAAAGGTGGGCCGAAACGTGATCGTCGTTGCAATCACCTTGCCGATGTTGCTCGCATCGACGCCTCGATATGGATCCTTCGCGGTGAAGGTGAAGTCCTGCACATTGTTAGCCACCGCAGTGGGTGTATCGTCCCCCTCCTGCCGGTAAATGGTCGACCCGGACAGGTAATAGTGGATGCGCACCGACGCGCCGACCGAGCCGTAGTAAACCGCCCCATCTGTATCGAGGACCGGTTGCTGGAGATTCCGCGCTGGCGTGGTGTCGCAGTAAAACGGCACATAAATCGAGATGTCATTGCTGACGTTCGCCGTCGTCACTGGCGGATCGACGCTGATCGCGCGGCGGAAATCGAGTGCCAGATAATCCGAGATGCGCATCTGGTCGGCGTGGTTAAGCGCGAAGTCGGTGGTCGCGGCGTAGTTCCGCTTCAGCGCGACGAACGCGAGAATCAAGCCCACGCTGACCGCGGAAAAGATCGCGATCGACACCATCAGCTCTGCCAGCGCGAAACCGCCGCGGCGGCTTCGGCTGCGCGAAGGACAAAAGCTTACCATCGCGCGACGCCGCCTTTGGCAATGATCGCGACGGCCTGGCGCGTGATAGTGGCATTCTGCACGCCGCCGGTGTAGGCGACAGTCCAGATCACCTTGACCGCGTTTTCGGCGAGAAGCGGCGTGTTGGAAACGATTTGCGCTGTCTGCCCGGTGCGGGTCAGCTGTGTGTTGCCTGGCGTCGCGCTGTCGTAGGGCACAAGCGTCACGGTTTCGTTAGCCGAACCAAGAAAATCTGCGCCGTCTACCGCTTTGCTGAGCACGTTGCTTTTGAGCCACGTCGCATCGGTCATTTGATGCCAGTTCGCGATGCGTAGTGTCTCGATCCGCTGCTGCAACACCTGACTAGCGACCGCTGCCTGGCGAGCGGTGCGCAGCGTCTTCATCGAGGTGATGTTCATGGCGAAGAGTGAACCGAGAAACATCGCCGATGTGCATGCCGCGATGGTGGCTTCGATGATGGTGGTGCCGACTTGCCCGCGGTGTTTTTGTAAGATCATAGTGCCCTCTGCCCAGTGGAAAAAAGCAGCAGAGAGTGTGCCGTTCGCCATAATTACCATAATTGCTTCGCAGCGGCAGTCCTGCTCGAGAAATGCCTCGGATTTGGCGCAATTTGCCCGGTCGGTCCGCGGCCGTGACTCGCAATTCTGAGATGAATTTACTGCGCTGACGCTCGTTGACCGCGCGTCAGCTGTCGTGCGCGCCGGTAGGCCCTTCCGCGCAGACCAACTGTAGATAATCGCGGTATTCGCCTTTCGGCAATCGGTCGATGATCGCGGTGAGCGCGGCCTCGTCGATGAAACCGCAGCGAAAAGCGACCTCTTCGAGGCACGCGATCTTCAGCCCTTGCCGATGCTCGATCGTCGCGATGTAATTGCCGGCTTCGAGCAGACTCGTCTGCGTACCGGTGTCGAGCCACGCCATCCCACGGCCGAGCAGTTTCACGTGAAGCTCGTTTTTGCCTAAATACATCAAATTGAGATCGGTGATTTCGAGCTCGCCCCGCGCTGATGGCCGCAGGATTCGGCAGAAGTCCACCACGCGTTCATCGTAGACATACAAGCCGGGGACCGCGTAATGGCTCTTGGGCACCTTCGGTTTTTCCTCCAGACTAATCGCGCGACCGTCGGCATCGAATTCTACAACGCCGTAGCGCTGCGGATCGCGCACCTGATATCCGAAAATGCACGCGCCCCGCTCGGTCGCGAGCGCTTGACGGTAGAAGTCTAGTTTGCCGTAGAAAATATTGTCGCCAAGAATGAGCGACGCGCCTGATCCGCGCAGAAAATCAGCTGCGATCAGAAACGCCTGCGCGATCCCTTCCGGCTTTGGCTGGGCAGCGTACTCGACCCGAATGCCGAGCCGACTTCCGTCGCCGAGATAATCCTTCAGCATCGGAAGGTCCTTCGGCGTGGAAATGATCAGCACATCGCGCAGGCCGCCGAGCATCAGCGTCGCGAGCGGATAGCAAATCATCGGCTTGTCGTAAACCGGCAGCAGCTGTTTGCAGACGATCTGGGTCAGCGGATAGAGCCGCGTCCCCGCGCCGCCTGCCAGCAGAATTGCCTTCTTGTTCATCGCGCTGCTGCGGGGGCAAGACAGCTGCGAAACCGCTCGAGCAACGGCTCGATTGTTTTCTCGATCGCGAAGTGATTTTCGATCCGCACCCGACCATTGTACCCGAATCGCATCCGCAAATCAGCATCGCGTTCGAGGCACTGGACTGCATCAGCCAACGCGCGTGCATCGCCCGGCGGAACCAGGAAGCCGGTTTCATTATGCGCCACGAGCTCCGGGATCCCGGCGACGGTGGTGGACACAACCGGTTTACGCATCGCCATCGCCTCTGCGATAACCGTCGGAAAAACGTCGCTCGCGCCGCGCTGATCGATCGTTGAGGCGAGCACAAAGAGGTCGCAGGCACGCAGCGCTTCGAGCACCTCAGCCTGCGACCGTTCGCCGGCAAAACGAACCTGCGATCCGACGTCGTTGCGATGCACCCGCTCTTCCAGATCGCCGCGCAGCGGACCATCGCCGATGATCTCGCAAACAAACCGCACGCCGCAATCACGCAATGCTGCGCACGCGTCGATTAGCACATCGAAACCCTTGAACTCGACCAGCCGCGCGACGCTGAGGATCCGGAGCGCGTCTTGCGCCTGGGCTTCCGGCTCGGGCGGCATCGGGAAGCGACGCAGATCGAGTCCGTTATAGACGCGCAGAAATTTGCCGGCTGATTCTGGACAGCGCTCCGCCAGCAGGTCGCGGCTGTAATCGGTCTCTGCGGCGACGAATTGGGCGGACGCGCAGATCTCGCGGAGCAGCTCGTCGTTGCCGAGATCACTCATGAAATCCTGCCCGTGCGCCGTGACGCTAAACGGGATCCCACTGATCGCCTTCACGAACAAGCCGGTGTGCGCTGCGCGGTTTGCGAAGTGAACGTGAACGTGGGGGACAGCCTCACGCTCGAAAAGGTCGACGAAGAAGAGCGCATTGCGTGCGCGCAACGCCGCTTTGTAATCGGGCCCATATTTCCGCTCGTGCTGCGCGATGAGCTCGGCAGGCCAGCGGCCGTTCTTTTTCGCTTTGCGCGCGAACGCTTCGAGTTGCTCTTTTGCCGGTGCGTAGTGGATCGGCGCCGATAACCGCGCGAGATACTCGTGCCGAAGCTCTGTCTTCGGCGGATACATGGATCCGAGAACGATTTCGTGGCCACGGCGCTCGAGCTCGAGCATCTCCATGTCGCAGAAGGTCTGGGAAAGGACCGGATAACGCGAATAGAGGTAGCCGATCCGCATGCGCGCGAATTCCGATTGCGAGCCGGCGCCGGTTTCGCCAGACCCGGGATACGTTCTCTGTCGCGCCGCGTTTGCTTCAGGAGAAGCGCACGTCCTTGCCGGGATCCATTTCAAAGTCGAGCTCCAGCGCTTCAGACGTGTTCGGCTTAATGATTTCCTCGACGAATTTCACGTAGATCGGGTCCTCCTCGAAAATCCGATGTTTGTCCATCGACTCGAAGTCGATCGCGATGAAGAACGGCCACGGCAGGTCCTGTTTGATGCGTTTCCCGCACTTGATGCTGAGCACCTCGGGGATCTTCAGCAACTGCATCCGGCTGTTCATCATCATCTCTTCCACGCGTGCAGGCGTGACCTCCGGCCGAAGCTTAAAAAGAACGATGTGATGAACCATGGGAGGATAGGTGTAGGCAGGGAACGGCTACCACGCAAGCGCGGAAACCAGCCGCAAAACACCTATCTGCGGCGCGTTATTTCTTCCAGTCCAGCGCGCCTTTTTTTAGCGCGTAAGCGTACCCGACCATGAGCACGGAAACGAAGCTGAGCATGCTCCAGAGGATCGCTTTGCTTTGCACAACCGACTCCCGATAAACCACCGCCCACGGGTACATGAACACGATCTCGACATCGAAAAGAATGAAGAGCATCGCGACGAGATAGAACTTCACGCTGAAGCGCGGCTGAGCTCCGCCCTCCGGCACCATCCCACACTCATATGCGCTGTCTTTCGTTCGCGTGCGGCGTCCGGTTTTTCCGAGCAAGACGCTGACGAGCAGCGCGGAGACGGCAAACCCGATCGCCACCACGATGTGGAGTAACACCGGGACGTAGTCGCGGAGCATTTGAAAACGCCGACGCGCGGCGCGCTGCGGGTTACTTCAGTGCGACAGCGGCTTTGGCAGCGTTGGCGCGAGCAGTAGCTGCCGCCTGAATGTGGCCATTCTGCGGTGCGATCGCCTGTTTCAGTGCCGATGGAAGGCCCTTGTACTTCTTGCCATCCTTTTTCACGGCGCCGCGAGCGACGAGATTCTGCAGTTTCTCATAAGCGCGCAGGCGCAGCATCTCCTCACCACCGCTGGCAGCATTCCGGGCGCGCAGATTTTCGTGCACGATATCGAAGAGCTGCTTGAACTCGAACGATGCACGCCGCGAGAGCACCGCGACCAGCTCTTCAGTCACTAGATCGGGAACTCGACGGGAGAATGCGTTTTTCTTGAGAATAGCCATAAGTCGCCCACGATAACATATTTCCGCCGAACCGCAGCAGAATTCTGCAGCAGCAGACACTTACCTGCGCAACTGTGCCGAATCGTCCCGGTTCCCTACGCCCTCGGATGGAAACGCCGATGCACGGCCTTGAGTCGCTGCTGGTCGACGTGTGTATAAATTTGCGTCGTCGAGATGTCCGCGTGGCCGAGCATCTCCTGGATAATCCGCAGGTCAGCCCCGTTACTGAGCAGATGCGTCGCAAAACTGTGCCGCAGCAGATGCGGGTAGACGTTCGCTTCCAATCCCGACCGTCGCGCGTGTGTCTTCACGATCTGCCAGATTCGCACGGTTGTTAAGGCGGTTCCGCGGGCAGAAAGGAAGATCTCGCTGCTCGACCGGCGCTTCACCAGCTTCGGCCGTTCGGTAGAAAGGTAAGCAGCAAGCGCTTCGCACGCTTTGCGGCCGACTGGCACCAGCCGGGTCTTGTTGCCTTTGCCGGTCACGCGCAGAATTCGCTCCTCTGGATTGAAATTCTCCAGACGCGCTCCGCGTAGCTCGGAGATCCGCAGTCCGCTCGCGTAAAGCAGTTCCATCATCGCGCGGTCGCGCAATCCGAGTGGCTGCTTCGTATCGATGCTGTCGATTAACTGCTGCACCTGCAGCTCGTTCAGCGTTTCCGGAAGATAACGTTCGATCCGTGGCAATGTCAGCGTCGCCGCCGGATCGCGTTCGACGACTCCGCGGCTCGCCAGGTGTCGAAAGAAAACCTTCAGCGCGACTACGATCAGTTTGATCGACGAGGCGGCAAGACCTCCGCGTTTCCGCGCGGCGAGATAGTCGCTAATCAACGGCTGCGTCACATCCTGCACGTGCGTGACCTTGCGCGCTTTCGCCGTCCATTCGGCGAATTCCGCTAGCGAGCGCCGCGTCGAGAGTTGGTAGTTGTCCGACAGTCCGCGTTCGGTCGCAAGATACCGCACGAATCCGTCAATCTCCCGCTCCACGTGTTTGACGGTATACCGCCCCGCGCCACATGTCGCCACGCGCATCGATCCGCAACGGCCCGCCGATTCGACGGTTCAATTTTGAACACGCAAACCATGAATCCGTCTCACCTGCATCAACCTCACACATCGGTGCGCCGCCGGAGCAGCGATTGACAATATGAGACGCAGTGTCCGACAATTATTCACAAGATGAGCCTCGATCTGAACACGCTGCTCCAGGATTGGCCGCACGAGAGCGGCAGCATCAAAGTTCGTAAAATTCTGGGGCTCGATGGCCGCGAAAAATTGCAGCTGCGGATCGATCTCGGTGTGCTCCAGATGGAAATGAGCGGCCGTCCGGACGGTCAGCGTCCGCACAACTGCGAGTCGCTGCTGGTTTATCATCAGCGGCGCGCGGCACGCGCGGCATCGCGGGGTGATGACTACGAACTTTCCTCTGATGATCTGAATGAGCTGCAGCATGAAGGCATCCAGTACTACCACCGCTACCTGAGCCTGTTTCAGATCAACGATTTCACCGGCGTAATTCGCGACACGCAGCGCAATCTCGATCTGTTCAGCTTCGTCGCGGATCACGCCGAACGCGAAGAGCTCGTCTGGAGCTTCCAGCAGTTTCGGCCCTACGTCGTCATGATGAACACGCGCGCGAAAGCGTCGATTCTGCTCGCCGACGGTAAGTTTGCGGCCGCGATTCGTGAGATCGAGGAGGGGCGCGACGGCATCCGCGAATTTTTTGAAGCATCGCCATTTCCGGAGTTGATGCAGAAAAGTTCCGAGCTCGCGTTCCTCGAGGAATGGCTCGAGGAGGTGCGAGCGAAGCGGCCGCTCAGCAAGCTCGAAATCATGCAGCGCGAGATGGAACTCGCGATTGCGAGCGAATCGTATGAGCGCGCGGCGGAATTACGCGACGCAATCCGCCTGCTGCAGGCGCGCGAGAGCGGCGTCTAATTTCGGCCGCTGGCGCGCGCACCGTTTGTCGCGGCGCGCTACGGCAGATTGTAAATCTCGACCAGGCCGATCCCCGTTTTGTTACCTGTGGCGCGGAGCAGCGCGGTGTACTCGCCGGGTTGCAGCGCCGGCACCAGCAGTGCGGACTCGAGTTTGTTTCGCGGCGCCAGACCTACGCTGTCGATTTCCGACGCGTTTGTGCTCTGCTGCCAATCGTCGTTTTGATCGATGAGCGCCCCGTTACGATCGCGCAGTTCGAGAGTTGGATTGGGGAGCGCGGCCGGCACTTGCTTCTTCAGCGAGGGCCCGAGGCCTCGCACGACAATGCGCGTCGCGCTGTTTGTCGGAGGTCCTGCGATAAAGCCACCGATCATGATGTTGTCGTTTTTGCCGACGAAGCCGCGGGTGCTCAGGTTCGCGAATTCCCCGGTCGCATCGCTGCCGAGGTCGTACGCCTCCACCAGCGCGATTCCCGTGGCGTCATTCGCACCGCGGACGATCGCCGTGTAGTGGCCCGGCTCGAGCGTGCGGACGATCGCCGATTCACGCTTATCGGAGGGCGCGAGCCCTGTCGCTTTTACCTCCGCCTCGTGCTGCCGCCAGTTGTCGTTTGTTTCTATCGGCGTCGATTTGCCCTCTCGGTACAGTTGCAGCACCGGGTCCTGCAAGCGGCCGTCAATCGGCTTGCCGTCGACGTTGAGCGAAGGTCCGAGGGCGCGGACAATCACCGGTCTCGGCGCACTGCCGCTAATGATAAACCCGCCGATCGCCACCTGGTCTGCCGTCTTTACCAGCGCGCGAGTCGAGATGTTGAGCAATCGCGCACGCGGTCCGGGGATCGGCATGGGCGCGTTACGGCTCGCTGTCGTCACCTGCTTGTCGCCGGGTGTCGTGTAGCTGATCGTCGGAATCCCGTTTCCGTTCAGGATGATCTGCATGAAATCGAGTCGTTCGTTACCGACGATGTCGACCAGCTCTTCGTCCCACTGCGGCTGCGCGGTGTCGACGTTTCTGCCGCGGAGGTAATAAATCCGCCCGCGTCCTTCGCCTCCGTCTTCGATCAGCCCGATGTGAATCGTTCCGTTGTCGACGACAAAGAACTGGTCGGCGCCGGAGTCGGAGCGTTGCGCATTACCGTAGCGCGGAAGCGTGTGCACGAACGCCATGTTCTCGCCCTGATTGAAGCTGACGTAGAGCTTGTTGCCGTGCAGCACGTAGAGCGTGCCTTTCTGGTCGAACGCTGAATGCGACACGACGTAGGATGAGCCGGGCCCCGGCTCGATCGGGTGTTTGATTCCGGTCCATGTCGCGCCGAAATCGTCCGTTTTGCAGACGTAGAGTTCGTCGTTCGCCGGCTCGGTCCAATAGAACTTCCTGTCCGTGCCCCACGTTCCGTGGCGCCCCGCTTTATGCTTCGCAAACATCGGGTTCGAGATGCGCGTGTCGCCCGCATTCGTTGGATCGTGCGCGTTGTTTCGGCAGACCACGTGCATCGGCCCGCTCCCGTCGTCTCCGACGAGCGGCGATTGAAGCGGAAAGGTCAGGCCGCCATCGAAGCTGAAGACGACTGAAGCGCCGATGCGGAACCAGCCGGCAAGCACGTAAGGCTCGTCAGTCGGCAGAGCGCCGCCAGGCCGAAGATCTCCGAAAGGCCCGAGATATGACCACGCCTGGTCGTTTCCGGCAGATGCGACCGGCGTATGCGTCACCCTGAATGTCTCCGCGCGATCGTCGCTGTGCGCGACGACTGCGTCGCCGAGCTCCGTGCCGAAGAAAATCACGTCATCGCCAAACGCCTGCATGTCGCCTTCGATACCGAACGGCACCGACACGTCGGCCGGCGGATATTTCTGCACCCAGGTTTTGCCGCCATCATCGCTGCGCACGATTTTGTTCCCGTTCACGAGCACCGGCAGCAGCATGTAAGTGCTCTTGCCGGAAGCGGCCAGGTTCCCTTCGCAGCACGTCCCGTGATAGTTGATCGTCCAATTGGGTGAAACTGGTGGCGGAGGCGGCGGTGGCGCGTCAGCTGCGACTACTCGCGCCACGCCGTGCGGCCCATCGGCTGCGCTGCCGGTGAAGTAGGTCACGTGCACGCTGAATACGCCGGTGCCATCGATCGCCGGATCGATTTTGCCGACCTCCTGAGTGCCCGGCGCACCGTGGGCGGAGGAAGAGACTACCGGTCCGCTGTTTGAGCCCTTGTGAATGAAAAGATCGTAGTCGTTCGCCAGCACGACCCACGAGATCGTCACCTCGATTTTTTTGCCCGCCCAATCAGCAGGCGTTCCGGTCACCGTCAGTTTAAAGGTGTCGCAGTTAACGCCCTCGACGCAGGTATCTTCACCGTTCGATGCGCCACCGGTCGCAGTCGCCATCCAGGTGACGGGCTTCGATGTGGGGCTAATCGAGCCGGCAGTCGGGCTGGCGGCGTTGAGCTGCAGGCCGGCGATCAGGCAAATGACGCTCGAGATAACAAGCGCGCTGCAGAGTGCGGGACGGGTTTTGTTCATGGCAGATTCCTCCGGAGAAGAATCGAAGCCGCGGAACGGCTCGGCTGGGGCAGCGGCGGCGAAAAACCGGCAGCGATTTCGCTCGCGTCTCGGCGGCCGCAAGAAGATCTCGTGCCGGTTAGCCGCTGTGAACACCAAGGCGTAACAACGGCCGCCACCAAGGTATCCCGGCGAGCACGAGCAGCAGCGAAAGCGCAAAACAGATTGTGGCGCCGCGATATTGGCCCGCGACGGTTTTCGCTTTGCGCGCGAGCGCGCCGCCCACGTGCGCGAGAATCAGCGCGAGCAGCATCGCGGTGGTGTGTTCGACAGAAAAGAAGCGCAGCTCCTTGACCTTCATCGCCGCGCTCATGTTCTGCAGCGCCTGATGTACGATGGGGCTCGCGCCGAAATACAAAGCCAGACCGAGCAAGAACTGCAGGTCCATCGATGCGACAAACAGGAGGCTGAGCCGTCGCAGCGGCTGGTTCGACGCCTTGCTGCCCGACCAGCCGGACGCACCGACAATCGTCGCTGCCAGCGCCGCAGCGACAACGACCCAGCGGAGCAGATTGTGAAACGCCAGGAGGTACGGATACGCGGTTTGCATCATCGGAGCACGTTCTGGAATCGCATCGAGAAAGTCGAGTGCGCTGTCGCTATGTCTGGGCGGTGATCGGCGTGCCACTCCGCCGCCCGGCGGTGATGGGTTGGGTGGGACTCGAACCCACAACCAACGCCTTAAAAGGGCGCTGCTCTACCATTGAGCTACCAACCCCGCGCGGAGTCTCGTGTGTAATCCGAATCGCTCCCGGCGGCAAGCCCCGCGCCTACAGGATCGCGAGCAGTTCACGCAACGAACTTTGCGGCCGCTTTAATTCGAAGATGTGCAGGCCCGCCGCGCGCGCCGCCTGCCAGTCACGTTCCGGATCGTCGCCAACGTGCAAAACCGCGCTGGCAGCGTGGCCGCTCAGCTCGATGGCGCGCCGGAAGATGCGCGGATCGGGTTTATCGTAGCCGATTTCGCTCGAGATAAAGACGTGGCGAAAGAAGCTTGAGATCCCGAGCTGCTCCAGAATCATTCGCAGGCGACCGTCGAAATTCGAGATGACCGCGAGTTCGTACCGGGTCACCAGCTCCTCCAGCACCGTTGCCGTTTCGGGGAACAGCTGCCAGACGCCCGCCTCGGCGAAATGCTCGTACGCGACTTCGAAAAAATTGTCCCGGTCGAGCTCGTGCATCCCGGGCGCGACCTGGCCGAGCACGTCATCCACCAATTCGCGCCACCAGCTATTGTCATCGTCCTCGCGCGCCACACCCGTTGCCGGTCGCGGCGGAACACGCTTCCAGGAGAGACCAAACGCGCGGTCGAGTGCCTCCGCGTTCAACTGAATCCCGAGACGCTGCCCGACCAGAGCATAATGCAGACCGACCGTGTGTGTGAGCCGAAAGAGCGTGCCGGCAGCGTCGAAAAAAATCGAGGTGATCTCCATCAGTCGGCGCGGCGCAATTGAACAATGCGTCGAACGGCGGAACAATACGGCTCGATGCTGCCTGTCGAACACAACGATCCGCTGAACGCAAAAATCCTCGCGGTTTCCGAGGACAACATTGCCGGATTTGTGCGCGAGCCGTTTGCCGAAATCGCGGAACGCTCAGGCGTCGACGTGAGAACGGTCATGGCGCGGTTAGCGGCGATGCTGCGCGCCGGCACGATTCGCCGCATCCGCCAGACGCTGCTCGCCACCAATCTGGCCGACGGCGCGCTTGTCGCGTGGAAGGTCGCACCGGAAAAATTGGAGGCGGCGTTCGATTACATGTTCCAGCGCGACCCATTCTCGGGTCATGTCGTGATGCGCTCGACCGATGCCGTTACACCCGGATCGGAATACAAGCTGTGGACGACGTTGAAAGTGCCGCACGGATTTTCGCTCCAGCGGCATGGCGAGATTCTCGCCCAGCAGCTCGGCGCGGATGACTTCCGGCTGATGCCGGCGAAGGGAATTTTCACCCTCGGTGTCGGACACGTGCGCCGCAAAACCATCGAGCCGGGCAGCAAGGCAGACCAGCCGGCTACGATGGCCGCAACGCGCGTCGTCAGCCTGACGGAGCACGAGTGGAATGTTCTGCTCGCATTGAAACGTGAGTTCACGCCGGAAGAGATTCAGCCGTCGCCGTGGGTTCCGCGCGCGCGGGAGGCGGCGGTCACGCTGGAAGAATTCTACCGCGTTGCCGAGTCGTTGAACGAGCGCGGCGTGATCGGGAGGTTCTCCACCTTTCTCGAGCATGTGAAACCCTCCGCCGGCGGTGTGCGCGTCACCCGCTTCAACGCCTTGTTTCACTGGGCCGTGCCGCAAGGTCGCGAAGTGGAAGCGGGTGGGGAAGTTGGCCGACATCACATCCTCACCCACTGTTATTGGCGCGAGGCGGGTCCGGAATTCCGCAACGTCAACATCATGGCCGTCGCGCACGGCACCGACAAACAACTGCTCCTCGAGCACAAACGCGCGATCGATGAGCACCTTGCCGCCTGCGGTATTCCGGTCTCGTACACGAACGTTTTCTGGGGCGGTCGGAGTGAAATCAAACCCTCAGAAATTTCGCCGCTCGTTTACCGCGAATGGCTGCGCGAGATGCAGCCGCAACCGGTTTAGTCGCGCGTCGCCGCGGATGCAGCCGCTAATCGAAAAATTGCGCGCCGGCCGGGACCTGACGCGCTCCGAAGTTGGCATTGCTGTCAGTCTATTGCTGTCGCCGGAGACGGATGATCGAGACAAAGCTGAGTTTCTGATCGCTCTTCACCGCAAAGGCGAAAGCCCCGAGGAGATCGCGGTGTTTGTCGAGCAGCTGATCGATCGCGCGGTCGACCCCGGGATCGACACCAGCAAACTCGAAGGTCCGATGGTCGACGTCTGCGGCACCGGTGGAGATGGTCTCGATCTGTTCAACGTCTCGACGACGATCATGTTCATTCTCGCGGCCGCTGGCATTGTGGTCGTGAAGCACGGCAACCGGAGTGTGACATCACGCTGCGGCAGCGCAGATGTGCTCGAAGCGCTGGGCGTCCGCATTGACCTCGGTCCGGAGCAGCTGCGCGAATGCGTCAAACGCAACGGCTTCGGATTTGTGTTTGCACGGCAGTATCATCCGGCGTTTCGGACGCTTGCCTCGATGCGTGAGCGGCTCGCGGAAGCGAAACAGCGAACCATTTTTAACCTGCTCGGCCCGCTGCTAAATCCGGCGCGCCCGCCGCGGCAGTTGATCGGCGTGTTCGCGCCGCGCCTGACGACAATTTTCGCTGACGTGCTGCGTCAACTGAATCGCGAACATGCGTGGGTCGTGCACGGACTGACCGAAAGCGGCGCCGGTATGGACGATATTTCGACAACCGGTGTAACCACGCTCGCGGAACTCGCCGATGGCAAGGTCACCTCCGGCGTCATCGATCCGCGCTGGCTCGGTATCACACCAGCGGCGGTGGCTGAACTGCAGGGAGAAGATGCGCCGCGCAACGCGGAGATTCTGGTCGGCATTCTGGACGGAACAATTCGCGGGCCGATGCGTGATATCGCAGCTGTGAACGCGGGCGGCGGTTTCGTCGTCGCCGGCGTGGCCGAGAACATCCGCGCCGGCATCGATCTCGCGGTCGAGCAGATCGACAGCGGTGCCGCGTTGGAAAAGCTGAAGGCGTTACAGGCGTTTCAGCCGAATAGCGCCGCGTGAGTTCTGTCGAGCTCGCGGAGCAGCGCGATCGCGAAGAGTTCGCGGTCGATCGTCCTCCCGGTAAACATCGCAAGCGACGCCGCGTGGTCGCGAATCTCCCGCGGAAAATCGTGCTCGCGCTGGTTCACATTGATGCCGACGCCGGCAATCGCGATGTGGCGAGCGCCCGGCGCGGCGCGCATTTCCACCAGCACGCCGGCAACTTTGCGAGTGCCAATGTAAACGTCGTTCGGTGGCTTGACCGCAGCAGGTAATGCGAGCTGCGATTCGATGTTCCGTTTCACCGAGCGCGCGAGCCAGTTCGTCAACCGCGCGGAATCGGTAATCGGAATCTGCGGCCGCAGCAGAACGGAAAACCAGAGGCCCTGGCGCGGCGCGGAATGCCACCGCTTGCCGTGCTGCCCGCGACCTGCGGTTTGGGTTTCGGCGAACAGAACCAGCCCTTCCGGCGCTCCACTTTTCGCGAGCACGAACACGTCTTCGTTTGTCGATGTCGTTTCCTCCACGACCAGCACATCGCTGCCAATCAGGCGCGCCGCGGTTCGCTCGCGAATGTTGTTCGCCGAGAGCGAACCGAAATCACCGGCTGACATCTCGCAGCTCGAGTGAAAAATCGATCGCGCGTGCCGAGTGCGTCAGCGCGCCGACGGAAATGTAATCGACGCCGGTCGCTGCGATCTCCGCGACAGTTGCCAGCGAAACGCCGCCGCTCGCCTCAAGCTTCACCGGCAGTGTTCCGCGCAGCGCGACCGCCTGCTGCAGTTGCGCCGGCGTCATATTGTCGAGCAGGATCACATCGACTCCCGCAGTGCGCAGGAACTGTGCAACCTGTTCGAGCGTGTCGGCTTCCACCTCGACGCGAATTCCAGAGCGTGCATTCTTCAGCCGCGCGATTTTGTCGGTAAGGTTATCGTCCGCGATCAGGTGGTTATCTTTGATGAGCACCATGTCGAACAAACCGAACCGGTGATTCACCCCGCCACCGGCGAGCACCGCTGCTTTTTGCAGCGCGCGCAGTCCTGGCACGGTCTTCCGCGTGTCGACGATTTTTGCGGACGAACCCGCGACCGCGTCGACAAAGCGCCGCGTTAAGGTTGCGACGCCGCTGAGCTGCTGGAGAAAGTTGAGAGCGACGCGCTCGCCGGTGAGGATCGAACGTGCGGCGCCGCGTATCTCGATCGCGCAATCCCCAGCGTCCAGCTGTGAGCCATCCGTGCGGTGGATCGTGATTTCAACTTCAGGATCAATTCGCCGGAAAACTTCCGCGGCGGTCTGCGTTCCGGCGACGGTCGCCGGCTCGCGAGCTATGACGCGCCCAGTCGCCTGAAGTGTCGGCGGAACGAACTGCTCGGTTGTGACATCGCCGCTGCCAATGTCTTCCGTGAGCGCGATCGCGACCGGGTCGTGCGGCTCTGGCGTCATTCAGCGGCCGCGAACAAAAAAAGATTCGGGCAGCGCACGCACGGAGAAACAATCCAAATACGACCAGCGTGCCGCCGCCCGAATCGCCTTAACCTGTGAAGTTTGACAGCCGCGGCTTGGCAACGTTCGAAAAAAATTCGGCTCGGAGCGAATCCCGAGCCTGCAGCCAACGCCGGTATCCTGCCGCGCCGGCACGTTACAGAAGCAGTTCGGCCTGTTGGACTTTTCCCGTCTTTGCCGCCTCATCTCGGACCTCCTGGAGCATCGATTTGAATTCGCAGCGTTCGAGCGCCTCGATTAACCCAGGATAATCCGGAGTGATTCGGAGATCGTCGAGCGCGATCGGCAGCTCAGTCGCGCAATCGAGCTCGACCATTTTGCGATTCTGCCGGATTTGCTCGCGCGCGGCGATCAGCTTCTCGCGGGTCCGCTGGCTCTTGATGCCATCCAGGTTGTTCAGCAACGCCTCGAGCCCGCCATGTTCTCGCACAAGAGCGGCGGCTGCTTTGCGACCGATGCCCGCCCCCGGAATATTGTCGACCGAATCGCCGGAGATCGCGAGCACGTCGCCGATCAGCGGGGGCGGGACCTCCCATTTCGCGGTGACCTCCGCCTCGCCGAGCAGCGCGAACGCGTCCTTCGCCGACGCGAGATCCGCTTTCGCGGTCGTGTAGACTTTCACGCACGGGCCGACGAGCTGGAACAAGTCTTTGTCGTTCGTCGCGAGCACGACCTCGATGTTGCGTTTGCACGCGGCAATTGCGTAGCAACCCATCAGGTCGTCGGCCTCTGTGTTCGGCAGTGAGATGTTCTTGAATCCGAGCAGGCCGGTGAGCGTCTTCTGAATGTAATCGAGCTGCGGGATCATCGGCTGCGGCATTTCCTTCC
>CADDYX010000017.1 GCA_902810735.1 Verrucomicrobiota bacterium
TCTAACCTAGTGCACCATCGACAGCTTTCAAACGGTGTCGGCCGTTGCACGGATGATCTCCCACGCTCGCCGCACGTTTTCTTCCGTCGTCAGAATGTTGCCGAGACCGAGGCGGATGACCGTGCGGTCGCGCAGTTTTGTCTGCATCAAATAGCTTTTGCCGCTCGCGTTGATCGTCCGGACGATCTCCGCGTTCAGCCGATCGGAATCTGCATCGTTGTGGCCGATGTAGCGGAAACAGACGACGCCCATCACCGTTGGTGCTGACAATTCGAACCGCGCATCGCTGCGAACCCAGTCGGTGAAAAGCTGCGCCAGACGCAAATGATCGCGGATCCGCGCCGCCAAACCTTCGCGGCCGAACGTGCGCCAGACCATCCAGGCTTTGAGCGCACGGAATCGGCGCCCGAGCTGCACGCCGTAATCCATGTAATTGATTTCCGCACCGGCCGCGTCGCCGCGAAGATATTCGGGCACGAGCGTGAAGACGCGCCTCAGTCGAGCAATGTCGCGCACATAAAGCGCGCTGAAATCAAACGGCACGAAAAGCATCTTGTGCGGATTGACCACAACCGAATCGGCGAGCTCGAACCGATCGATCACCCACTGCATCTCGGGAACGACGCACAGGCCGCCGCCGTAAGCTGCGTCGATGTGCAGCCACATTTCGTGCTCGCGACAGACGCTCGCGATCTCGCGCACCGGATCGACACTTGCCGTTGAAGTCGTGCCGACCGTCGCCACGACCGCGAGAGGTTTGAAGCCAATCCGGGCGTCGGCTATGACCGCCTCGCGCAGCGCAGCGACATCCATCCGAAACTCGGCGTCACTCGCGATGCGCACGACATTTTGTTCGCCGAGCCCCAACGCAATAACCGCTTTGTCGATCGAGCTGTGCGCCTGGTCGGACGCGTAGACGCGGAACATCGGCACATCCTCGCGGCCCGACAATCCCCGCTCGCGAACCTCTGACGCCGCTTTTTCCCGCGCGACGGCGAGCGCGTGCATGCTGCCGATTGAGGCCGTGTCGTAGACGACGCCGCCAAATGTTTCGGGCAGGCGCAGCCATTGCCGGAGCCAATCGAGCACTACCGTCTCGAGCTCCGTCGCAGCGGGCGAGGTGCGCCACGTCATCGCGTTCACGTTCAGCGCACCCGTCAAGATTTCCGCGAGAATGCCGGAGTTCGTCGTCGTGGCGCCGAAGTAGCCCATGAAATCCGGGTGCGCCCAATGCGTGATTCCCGGAAAGATGATCTGCTGGAAATCGCGCAGGATATCGTCGAACGACTCGGTCTGTTCAGGCGCAGAACCGGGCAGCTTCGCGCGGATGCTCCCCGGCTTTTGATTCGGCGAAATAGGCAGCGTCGAAATCTGTTCGCGGTAATCAGCGACCCAGTCGGCGATCTCGTGCAGATGTTTTCGAAACTCCGCTGCGGGCGTGTCGCCGAGCTTGTCGCTCATTTACTCGAGCGCAGCGCTTCCGATGCGGCGCGGCCGCCGACGAACCAGTCGCGACCGACGCCCTTCGATAACAGCCGGTCGCCAAACGGATAACCACCACGCGTGACGAACCAGTAGAGCGCCCAGTAGGTACTGACCGATCGCTCCAACACCCACAGCGGCGCAAAAACGCATACCGAAAGCGGAATGTATTCGCGTGCGGTGCCGCGGAGCCAGCCCGCCGCAGCGAAACCAATCGCCGCGACAATCACAATCGTGAAAGCGAGACCCAACTTTCCGACGCCGGCGGCTCCGAGGAGCAGGAGCGGAATCGAGAAGAACGTCGCCGTCTTGGCCCGCAGCGGAAAGTCTTCGTAGGCCTGCCGCGGCCGTTGCTCGATCCACTTGCGGAATCGCGGCGGTCGCTTTTCCACGAAGAGATCGATCGCGTAGCAAACGGACGCGCCGCTGCGCGCGAAGTGGCGGATGATTTCCTCATTGTCGAAGAGCACATCGCCGTCGTAATGGCCGACCCGCTGGATCGTGGCGCGCCGAAACGCGCAGGTGCCCGGATAATCGGCGGTTCGCAGGGTCGCTCGATTTATCAGCATGCGAGCAGCTTCCATCCGCGCCCAAAACGGCAGTGGTCGCAGAAAATTTTGCGGCCTGACGACTTCGTAATCGTCGAGCAGCCGGCAAACCTCGGAGAGAGTCGCGGCTGTGTAGCGCATGTCATCATCAGCGAGAATGATCTTTTCCTCTGATGCGACTGCGACACCGGTGTGGACGCCGTTCACCTTGTCATTCAGGTAACCGAAGCTGCGATCGACGCGTTCGTGACGACATGCTCCGCTCCAGATGCGCTCGTGCTGGTCGAACACCGAATCCGGTGAGCCGTCGATGACGAGCACTTCGCACCCAGCGTTTCGCAGCTGGTCGAAGTACGCGCGCAGATCGATCGCTTCACTCGCGCCGAAGACGCTGCGACGGATCGGAAGCAGATACGTGCAGCGGGTCATTCGGACCTAGAACGCGAAACCGAAGCTGAAGTGGAACGCCCCAAAATCTTCATCCTCGCGCGGATCAGGATTCACTCCGTAATCGAGGCGAATCGGACCAATCGGCAGTTTGTAACGCAGCCCGGCGCCGATCGCGTATCGCATGTTCTGCAAACCGGCGTCGAACCCTTCAAACGGGTTCTCGGAGCTGGGCAGCAGATTGCCGGCGTCAAAGAATACGGCGCCTTCGAGTTCGCCGTAAATCGGGAAGGTGTATTCGGCGTTGAAGACGGTGAAAAACTCGCCGCCGATCGGAAAGCCGTGCTTGTCGTGCGGCCCGAGATCGCGTTCGCCGAAGCTGCGCACCGTAGTGCTGCCGCCGTTGAAGAATCGCTCATCAATTGGAATCTCGGCGGCGTTCGTCTCGCTCTGCAGCGAGTGAATGATCCCGACCCGCGCACCGACCGCGACCGACGAACGCTGGAACCAGCTCAGCTTCGGCGCCGTGCCGATCGACGTAGTGTCCGGCGTCAGCTCCGTTTTCGGCGCGAACGGAATGTAATAACTGACGCGCGCCGTGCTGCGGATGAAATCAATATCGCTGCCGAACGCGCTCGTCGCGAGATCAACCGTATTGTCGAAAATCCAGCCGCGCGTCGGCACCGTCTTGCTATCACGCAGGTCGAGCGACTGCGTAAAGCCGAGCGAGCTGACGTAGTATTTCCGGTCTCCGACAAGTTGCGGCTCGATACCGACATCGCTGATGCTGACGCGGCGTTCGCTGATCACGACGCCCGCAGTGTAAAACTTCGAGAACTTACGGCTGAGATCGACCCGGCCGCCGAGTTCGAATTTTGAATAGCCGTCAAAGTCGAATGTCAGCGCGGAGAGCCGCGCCTTGAAATCGAAATCGGTGTCGAAGAAGTACGGGTCTTCCCACAGGATTTCGCCCTTGTATCCGCGCTGGTTCCATTCCGCCGAAGTAGTCAGCGGCCTGCCGTACCCGAACAGATCGCGATCGCGGTAGGAGGCACCGACGATCGCGCCGACGTAAGAGCCGTAGCCGAGCGAAAAACCGACTTCTTTGCTCTTCGCTTCATCCGCGGTGATGTCGAGCCGCAGGAGATTGCCACCGATCGGCGTCGGCTTGATTTGCAGCGTGTTGAACAGGCCTGTGCGCATCAGCTCGCGAAAGCGCTCTTCGACAACTTCGGGGCTGTAGACCTTTCCGCGGAACTTGCTGAAACGCCGCTCGAGATAACTCGTCCGCAATCGCTGCAGTCCGGTGACAGTCACGCCGTCGAAGTGATAAAGCGGCCCCGGATGCACCGTGACGCTGACCGGCACGCGACCGCCTTGCGCCGCGTCAGGCGCGCCGACCGCCTCCACCTTCACATCATAGTAGCCGCGCGATTTGAAATACGTCTGCAGCCGGCGCGGAATGTCGGCCACGCGATTATCGGTGTAGGGCGCGTTGACGAGATCGACGAGCTGGCCGGTCAATGCTTCCGGTCCGTAAATCGTGTCGCCGCTGAAATTGATTGCGCCGAAGAAATACTGTCGCCCCTCGGTGATCGGCACCGTCACGGCAACTTGCGCGCCATCGCCGGTGTAGTGGTAGATCGGCGGTTCGATCTTCGCGTTGATGAAACCCTCCGCCGCATAGAGGCGGCCGACCAGATCGGTTCCTTCCTGCACATCCGAAGCGACGAACGGCAGGTCCGATTTCATTTGCGAATACCGCTCGCGCGTCGGTCCGACGACGTAATCGTAAAGCTTGTCGGCGGGCTGATGCTGGTTGCCGACGAAGTTGATCATTCCAAGCGTGATCAACGGACCTTCGTCAATGTCGAGCCGCAGACGATCGCCACCTTCGACCGTGTAGCGGACGTCCACCTTCGCGTAACCGTGCTTGCGATAGAAGAGCGAGAGGAAAAACGCGGCGTCATCGGCACGCGCCGCGGTCAATCCATACTGATTGATCGTCGCGATCTGCTCCTTCAACTGCGAGCGCAGCGCTTTCTCATCAAATGCGCGGTTGCCGCGGAACTCGATCGCCGCTGACCGCTGTGCTTCGTTTTCCTGTTGCTTCGCGACAGCTTTCTTCTGCCGGTCTTTCTCCTGCACAGCCGGCACGTCCGACGTGCTCTGGGCGAGAAGCGACGTCGCCGCACAAACGAAAACGGCGGCGATCGCGAGCCCAGCCGCGCGACGGCGGATTGTGCTGAGAAACTTCATCGGAAGCGCAGAAGGTATCTCACCATGCCGCGGAAATCGCCGCCGACCTCGATCTCGCCGAGCACCATCCAGTGGTTGTCGATTTTGTAGCGCGCGGTCGCGGTCTTCTGCCCGGTTCGCGGATCCACTCCGCCCACGTCGACCTGCAGGCGATCGAACACGGAATTGGTCTTCGGCTCGTCGGATTTCTTGAAGATTTTCCGATAGAGTTGTTGGAAGAGGAGCATGGCGGCGCGGCCGGCGAGCACGTCGTTGTTGCCGGTTAATTCTTCCCGCGTGGTGCCGGTCGCGAGGAGCGAGATGATCTCCTCCTGCGGGAGCGGCGGCTCGCTCGTGAAAACTGCTTCCGGCGCGAGCGCGGTTCCGTAAACGTAAACGTGCACCGTGTAGTCGCGAATCAGCGAAGTGCCGTGGAGGTCGATCTTGGGATTCAGCGGATCGTCGGGATTGAAGTAGAGGTAGCCATACTGAATTTCCAGCCGGCTGAACGGCAGCGTCGCTTCGACATTCTCCATCCGCACCTGCCCTTCGAGCACCGGCTGCAAACCCGTCCCGCCGAGATGCAGATTTACGATCGCGCCGCCGCTCGCCAGATTCCCGCGAATCTGAAACGGATCTTTCGTTTTGACCGCGACATCGAATTTCCAATCGCGGATCGGCGGCTGCGGAAATGTGAGCGTTGGATGGTCGGCTGGCGGCTGCGGAGCGGGACGCCCCGGGAGCCCGATCGGGATCAGGTCGAGGTTTTTGAGGAAATGACTGTTCGTCAGCGCGACTTCGCCTTTCACCGTAGCCGACGCGAGCGGTCCGGTGACCTGCACGTTCGCATCGGCACGCGCGGTGAGAGAATCGTTGCGCGCAACCAGCGCACTCTCGGCGCGAAGCTGCAGGTCAAATGTCGGCTCCGTTAGCTTCGGGAACGTGATCCGTCCCGCGACGCGCAGTGGCCCGCCCGCCAGTTCGCCCTCGAACCGATCGAAGCTGAGCGTATTGCCGCGAAACGTAAGCGTCGCGTGGAACGCCGTCAGCGCCGGCAGCGTCTCATCGGTGAATCGCGCGACGTTGATTGAAATATCGGCCGACCCGCTCAAATCCGGCTTCGCGATCGTGCCGCTGAGGTTGACGTTCATCGCCATCTCGCCGTCGAGCTGGCTGATCGCCGGCACGAACTGCCGGATGAAATTCATCGAGCTGCGCGGCATCTCCACCTTGCCTTTGACCGGAGTGTCGGCGCGAACCGTTTTCTCGCGCAGAATCTGCGGCACATCGATTGGCATCTCGGCCGTGATCGCGACCGGCTGGATTTTCGCCTGTTGCAGCTTACCCGAGATATTGAGTCGATTGTGCTGCAGATCAGCGGTAATGTTAAACGTCGCGGGTTCCAGCTTTGCCGCCTCGGTTTGCAAGTTCGTGAGCGCAAAATCCAGGCGCGCCGAGAGGTCGGCGAGCGTGCTGTTCGACTCAACCTTGAGGTTTACGGAACCGCTGACCGGCGCCTTCTGCCCGAGATCTTCAAACAGCTTTTTCAGATCGAGATTTTCCGACTGCACGTTGAGGACGACCTTGCCGTCTTTCGGAAATAGCGGCCGATCGGTGCCGAGATTTCCCCACACGAACGGCAACGCAATGTAGGCGGTGGCGTATTTCGCCTGCCCCTGGTCGACCTGAATTTTGCTGATCTCCAGCGCCTCGCCTTTCGCCTGCATGACTGCCTGGAAATCCATCGTGTCGCTGGCGACGAAGATGATCGGCACGTCGAGTCCGTCAGGCGTGTAGCTGGCATCGATCTTTGCCTGTAATTTCTGCATCTTGGCGTAGCGGCCGTTGTCGAGCGTCACCTTCAGGGTTCCGGTGTTTTTGAAATCGGCACCTGTTCCGCTGCCCTGCCAGTTGATCATGAGCGCGCCTGCGAGTTCGCTCTTGTTTCCAGCCGCGAGGAGCAGAGGACGCAGCGTCGAGAGGTCCGCAATGTTCGCGGACAACGTCCCGCTGTAACGATACGGCTTTTCGAGTGACGCGAATCCGGTGCCGGTCGCGAAGTCGCGGTCGTTCAGCTTGGCGGTGAAATCGTTCAGATAAACGACGTTTTGCGCGACGGAGATTTGTGCGCTCACCTGCGGCACCGCGAGATTCTGCACGTGCAGATTCGACCCGAAAATTTGCAGCTGTCCGTTCGCGATGCCGTCGTGCATCGAAATCTCGCCATCGGCCTGCAGCGGTCCGGTGATTTTGTTCGCGAACTCGGCGGGGAAATAGTCGCCAAGCTGCGGCGCGCTGACTGACACGCTGACGCTCGCCGGCTGGAGCCGCGCCTGCGCTAAGTCAGCCGGCAATCGATAGCTGCCTTGCATCGCGACGGTATTTTGCTTTCGCACCGCGGTCAGTTGCTCAACCGTCACCACTTCGTTCGCGGTTCTGATCTCCGCGTGCAGCGCATCGCAGATCAGATTGCCGGAAACCACATCGCTCGCGTCCAGCCGAACTTCGGACTGCAGGTCGGCGAAGTAGGGCTTCGTCGCGTTCGGCGGAGGCATTCGCTTGCTTGCGGTTAACGTCCCGCTCACCTGTCCGATTCGCGCCGCGCCAGCAGCGATATCGCCGCCGTTGAATTTCAGCTCAGCCGTGAGCCGCGCGTTGTTGACTTGGACGTGTCCGGTCACGTTGGCCGCACCGCTGATTGGTTGCGGCATCTCGGCTGTCGCGCTGCGGAGATCCGGCAGCGCGCCGCCGATCTCGAAATTCGCCGGGCTGCGCCCAAACTCCCGAATGCTCGCCGGCAGGTCCGCACTTCCTTTCAGTCGAATGGAATTCGCGCCTTTTGTGATTTCGCCAACGTCGAGCCGCGCCGTGCCGTTGCTCGCGGTGATCGCGAGCGTGCCGCGCTCAAATCCAAGCTGCCCTTGCTTCACATCGCGAATCGCTGCGGCGACCGTTCCGTTCCACGTTTTCGGTGCAGCGAGCACGCCGCGAAAATCAACCGCCATTCGATCGACATTTCCCGTTAGCTCCCCTTCCCGCCGGCCGATGTAGCCGCGCACCGTGTCCAGTGAGACGTTCTCGACGACAAGGTGCGCGCGCGTGTCGAGTGATTTGCCGTTTTCAGCAACATCGACCGTCCCGGAAACGGTGCCGCCGGCGAGCGACACATCGAGTGAGACGCCGAGTTGTTTCGAGCTAATTTTCGAAGCATCGATCGCCAGGACGCGGAAGCGGTTGGCATCATCGAGGACGAGATCGTTAATGATCAGATCCTTGTTCGTGTACGACGTGCGGCCGGCGACGTGCGTCCAGGCCGGCGTGGTCGGCAGCTGCAGCTTCGCGATTGCGACAGTCGCGGGATTTTTCGGATCGAGCTCGAGGTTCAGCCCCTGCAGCACGAAATCCTGAGGCGAGGTCCGCATCGTGACGTTCACGTCTCGCAGGTAAACGCGGTCGGGAAAGACGGTCGGCAACGTGAGCGGCTGATCGGGCGGCACCTTGGCTTTGACGGCCGCATTCGCCGGATTGAGCACGATTTTTGCCGACTGCACTTCGACGTTCTTGAGGAACTCGGAAGCGCCATAACGCATCAGATGCAGCAGATTGTAATCCGCGCGGATGTAATCGACGTCGACCGATTCAACGATTGTCGGACCAGTCGGAGTGACGTGGAGATTGCGAACGATCAAATTCGTGAAAACGCTGCCTTCGAGCCGACAATCGAGCGCGAGATGTTCCTGCGCGGCGAAGTGCCGCGCAGCCGCCCGGCCGACGTTCAGCAGGATCGGCCGGTGGAAAATGCAGACCAACACCGTGATGACTGCGACGGCTTCACCGACGTAACGCAGCCAGCGGTGTCGCGACTGCGACCCTGCATCCCGGTGCTCATCCACGAGAGCGTTAATGTATTTCCACGACCATTAAGAGCAACTTCGGCTGCGCGTTCTTCCGCGACCGTAAGGAAATTTGCAGCCAGCGGCCGATTTGGCGGCGTATTCCGAGGTACTTACGTGAAGGAAGACAGGTTGCGCGACGGGCATTTCCGAGAACAGGCGTTGCGCGCATTTCGCACGTGGATTGCGGCACCGGAATTCCCGTGTCTCGGCGCCAAAGCGGCATTCAACGCGGAGAGCTATCGCCTCGAGACCTACGGGTGCATGGCTACTGATCCCTCGACGGTCCAGCTCGCGCGCGATTTGCGGCGGTTTGCACAGCGCGACCTCGAGACGGCTCCCGAGTACGCGACCTTTATCGCCGTATTTCGCGGGCCGCTCACGAATCACGAGACGCAATTCGAAGCGGCTCTGTGGCAGCAACTCAAGATGCTCAACGATATCGATCGGCAGCCGTGGGATCCCGCGGTCCGTTCCGATCCAGCTGACCCGCATTTCTCGTTCAGCTTCGCCAACCAGGCGCTTTACGTAATCGGATTGCATCCGAACAGCTCACGCGATGCGCGCCGTTTTGCGTGGCCGACGCTCGTCTTCAATCCGCATGAGCAGTTCGAGCGGTTACGCAGTGACGGAAAATGGAAGCGTATGCAGCAGACAATCCGCGAGCGCGATCTGCAATTGCAGGGCAGCACGAATCCGATGCTGAGTGACTTCGGCGAACGCTCGGAGGCGCGTCAGTACTCCGGACGCGCAGTCGAGGAAGATTGGCAGCCGCCAATCGGCCGCTGCCCGTTTCACCGCTAAGTCGTCATTCCGCGATGACAGGACGGATAGAGCCGCAAACCGGCACCGCGTTCGAATTGAACCACGGCCAGACGCTGCGCGTGATCGACATTGAAGGCGAGCAGGTCGCGGACCTGACCGCTTTTGCCCGCGGCGATACGACCGAGTGGTTGTCGTCCGGCCGCAGCATCGATTACGCGAACACCATTTATCTCACCACTGGCCACACGCTCTACTCGAACCGGAGTCGCGCCATGTTCGACATCGTTGCCGATGACGTGGGGCGACATGATTTTTTGCTCACGCCGTGCAGCCCGGAGACGTTCCGGATCATCTACAAACACGAGGGACACCATCCGAGCTGCTTCGAAAACCTCGCGACCAATCTGGCGCGCTTCGGTATCGCGCCGGATTCGATTCCGACCACCTTCAACATTTTCATGAACGTCCAGGTCGGCTCCAACGGCGCACTCAGCATTTTGCCGCCGTTGTCGAAAGCAGGCGACGCGATCGAGCTCCGCGCGGAAATGGATCTGATCGTCGGCCTGACTGCCTGTTCGGCGGAGATGTCGAACAACTACCGATTCAAGCCGATCGCCTACGAGGTCGCATAGCGGCGGTCCTGCCGGTCGCGTGGATTCGCGATAGGCGCTTGATCCAACCACCTCTACATTTCCGCTCGTGAATCCGGACAAGCTTTTCGATTATCTCGACGGCAACTTGCCCGCTGACGAGCGCGCGCGGATCGAGCAACAGCTTGCGAATGACGCACAACTGCAACGCGAGCTCGCAATCGCGCGGGAGATCCACAAAGGCATGCGCGAATCGCGCGAGGTCATCATGCCGGTGGATGCGGCCGCGCAGGAGCGTGCCGGCAGAATCGGTCGCGGCGTTGCGACAGCGTTCATCGTTCTCGTGCTGGTGAACGTTCTCATCGGCATCGCGTTCATCATTGGAAAAAATCCGCGGAGAAAGCCTGCCGCTTCCGATGTGCAGAAGCAGATTGCCGCCTCCGCAGAGAAAGCCGCGGAATCTGCGCTGCCGGCTCCAACTCTGGCCGACGAGATCGTGCTCAGCGCTTCCGCCGCCGATCGTGACAACGTCGCCGATAAAGTCGTCGCCGCTGCAGTCGAGGCGGGCGGATCGGCTGCGAAAGCCTTGCCGAACGAGCAACGCACAACAGTGATCGCGGAAATCCCGACCAATCGCGAACCGGAATTCCGCGCCGCGCTGATGCCGCTCGGCGCGCCGGCTCCATCTCCGGGCGAGATCACCTCCACGCCGGGAGCGTCCGCCAACAAGCTGCTGCAGGTCCAGATTAACGCTGTCGGCTCGCCGTCCGCCGTTCCCCAGCCGAGCCCATGATCGCCGTCACGTTTGCGCTGCCGGTCGAGAGCTCGGATTTCCTTCAACTGCTAACGAATCCCACCGCGTTTTCGCGCAATGGCGTGGAGACGGTGCGCGGCTCGATTCATGGTCTGCCGGTGGTTGTCGTTCACACCGGCGTGGGTGAAAGAGCGACGCGCGAGTCGCTGGCTGCGTTTTTTCGTCGCGATTCCGTCGATTACCTGATCAGCAGCGGTCTCGCCGGCGCTCTCGATCCGGAGCTCAAGATCGGCGATCTACTGATCGCGGAGAACTATTCGAGCCGTGAGCTGCTGGAATCGCCCCACCTGCGGCTGGAGGATACGTCGATTTACCTCGCCGATGTTGTGACGAGGCCGGCGATTATCGAATCCCAATCTGAACGCGAGCAGCTCGCAGAAGATTCCGGCGCAGCTGCAGTCGACATGGAAACCCAATTCATCGCGGCGGCGTGCGCCGAGCACAATGTGCCGCTGCTTTCCCTCCGCGCGATTAGCGACACCATCACTGACCCGTTGCCAGCTCCGGCGAAAGTGCTTTTCAACGTCGAGCGACAGAAGACGCCGGCAGCGCGGCTCGCGTTCTATCTTGCCACACATCCGGCGGCGATCAGACGGCTGAAGAGTTTTTCGAAACGGATCGCAGAAACACGCGCGACGCTGACCACCGCGCTCGGCAATCTTCTTCGCGAAAAGCTAATCTAGGCTGCCACCGCCAACCGGCTCGATGTGCACGAGCACGTCGGCTATCCTGTCATCGGCGCGTTGGATTGCTGCTTTCACTTGATGCGCGATGTGATGGCCGTCGCGGACCGAAATGTCGCCGTCGACGCCAACGTGGAGATCGACGTAAAACGACAGGCCCATTTTGCGCACGAGACATTTCTCTGTCTCGACCACTCCGGTGACCGAGTTTGCGGCGCGCTCCACGCGATCGACGATTTCGCCGCGCGGCGCGGTGTCCATGATTTCGTGCAGCGCCGGTTTCAACAACAACACGCCATTGGCAGCGATGACGGCGCAGGCAAACAGTGCCGCAAAATCGTCGGCGCTTTCCCAGCCGCGGCCGCCGATTAACGCAATCGAGATGCCCAGAAACGCGGCGACGGAGGTCAGCGCATCACTTCGATGATGCCATGCGTCCGTCTGCACCGCCGTGCTCTCCACCTTTCGTCCGAGTTTTACGACCGTGCGGTACAGCACTTCTTTCACTAGCACGACGACGAGCAGAACAATCAACGTGAACGGCGCTGGCGCGTGATGCGGCACGAGAATTTCGCGCACGCTCTGCGCGGCCAAACCGACTGCGGCCGCAATGACTCCAATCGCGACGATGATCGCCGCAACCGGCTCCGCTTTCCCGTGACCGTACGGATGCGTTTCATCCGGCGGGCGCGCGGCTACTTTCAGGCCGCCCCAGATGACTGCGGAGCCGGCGATATCGAGCGCCGACTCGATGCCGTCGGCGATCAGGACATAAGCATGCCCGGCAATACCAGCGGCAATTTTCGCCGTCGCGAGCACGATGTTCACGACCATGCCGAGCAGCGCGATGCGCGCGCCGCTTTGCAGATTGCTGGTGGTGACGTTCACTGTAGGCTGCACCGCCGGGGCGATCGATGAGCAGGAAAATTAAAGCGGCGATCTACGAAACGCACGGAAATCCCGCGGAAGTGTTGCGCGTCGTGGAGCAGGATTTGCTGACGCCTGCGGCGGATGAAGCGGTCGTGAAAATGCGCGCCGCGCCGCTCAATCCTGCCGACATCAATGCGATCGAAGGCAAGTATCCGGTTAAGCCGACGCTACCCGCTACGCCTGGGATGGAAGGCGCGGGAGTTGTCGTCGAAACTGGCGCGAAGGTCACGAATCTCGCGGTCGGTGCGCAGGTGATTCTGCCGCACAATTTCGGCACATGGCGTGAGGCCTGCGTAGTCCGTGCAGATCGGCTCATCGCTGTGCCGCCGGAGATCGATCCGGTTCAGGCGGCGATGTTGAAAATCAACCCGATTACTGCCTGGCGGATGCTGCACGATTTCGTTCCGCTGCAGCGCGGCGATTGGCTGATCCAGAACGCGGCGAACTCCGGCGCCGGGCGCGCGGTAATCCAGATCGCGAAAGAGCTCGGTTTGCGAACGGTGAACATCGTGCGACGCAGCGAACTCGTGGATGAGCTTCGCACTGAAGGCGCGGACGTCGCTCTTCTCGACGACGACAATGTTCGCGATCAAGTAAAAGAGAGCACCGGAGGCGCGCCGATTCGCCTCGCGCTCAATGCAGTCGGCGGAGAAAACGCATTGCGCATCGCGAAGACGCTCGCGTCCGACGCGACCATGGTCACCTACGGCGCGATGAGCTTGCAGCCGCTCACGATTCCCAACGGCCTGTTGATTTTTAAAAATCTGCGGTTCACCGGGTTCTGGGTGAACAAATGGTACGATAACGCGACGCCGGAACAACGCGCGGCGACATTTATGCCGCTGTTTCAGATGGCGAAACGCGGCCTGCTGCAGACGAAAGTCGAAAAAGAATACCGGCTCGAGGAAGCAACCGCAGCCGTGGCGCACGCGATGAAAAACAGGCGCAACGGCAAAGTGGTTTTCCGGTTTGATAGCTGAATGATCGAACGTTTCGCCTGCAGATGACCCGCAGACGCGCGCTCGGCGTTGCGGTAATCATCATCGCATTCGCTGCGATGAGTGTGCTGTTGCACCGCGCGATGGCTGATGCGGCGCCTGCCGCTTCAAACGTGAAGGACATGGTGCTGATTCGCGGCGGCACTTTCTGGATGGGTTCGCAAAACGGCCCGCGTGACGCGCAGCCGGAACATCAGGTGACGGTCGGCAGTTTCTGGATCGATCGCTATGAGGTCACGAATGCGGAGTTCGCGCGGTTCGTGCAGGCAACCGGCTACGTCACCACCGCTGAACACCCGCCACCGCTGAAAAACGCGGCAGCGGAAAAGCCGGTGCCGGGCTCGATTGTTTTCACGCCACCAGCTTCCGGCGACGCATCGGTGGAAGATCCGCTGAGCTGGTGGCGCTATGTGCCGGGCGCTGAGTGGCGGCACCCGGAAGGTCCGCAATCAAATATCGACGGGAAAGACCAACATCCCGTCGTGCACGTCAGCTGGTACGATGCTGTCGCCTATTGCAAATGGGCCGGCAAACGTTTGCCAACCGAAGCCGAATGGGAATACGCCGCGCGCGGTGGAGTTGAGCGAAAAGAATACACGTGGGGCGATGAGCAGCGTCCGGGTGGCAAATGGCTGGCGAACATTTGGCAGGGGCATTTCCCGACCGAGAACACGAAAGAGGACGGCTTTGGGGCGACGGCGCCGGTCGGATCGTTTCCGCCGAATGGCTACGGACTTTACGATATGGCGGGCAATGTCTGGGAATGGTGCTCGGATTGGTATCGGCCGGATTACTACGCGCACAGCCCGGCGGCTGATCCGCGGGGACCAGACAGCAGTTTTGATCCTGACGAGCCCGAGGTCGCGAAAAAGGTCGAGCGCGGCGGCTCATATCTCTGCACGGATCAGTACTGTGGTTCGTTCCGTCCGAGCCGGCGGATGAAAACGTCGCCGGACACGAGCCTTTGCCACACTGGATTTCGCTGCGTTGTCTCGGTGCAAAAATGATCGCGCGATATCTCAGAACGCTCGTCGGCTTGATCGCATCGATCGCGCTGATTGCGCCGAGCTCGATCGGTGCCGCCGATAATCGTCCGCCAAACATCATCTTCATCCTCGCAGACGATCTCGGGCTGGACGGTTTCAGTTGTTACGGCGCCGACCAGATGAAAACGCCGAACATTGATGCGCTGGCACGCAGCGGACTGCGCTTCGAATACAGCTACTCGACGCCGCTGTGCGGGCCGTCGCGTTCGCAAATTCTTACCGGGCGTTATCCGTTCCGCACCGGAATGACGAGCAACGGCACCGGCCATGTGCTCAGCCCGTCGAAGGAGATCATGCTGCCGCGCGTCCTGAAGCAGGCTGGCTACGTCACCGCGCAAGTCGGCAAGTGGAACCAATTGCCGCTGCAGCCGAGCGACTGGGGTTTTGACGAATACCTGCGCTTTCCGGGCAGCGGCCGTTATTGGAACAAAAGAACGCCGCAATACCGGGTGAACAATCAGATGAAGTCGTTGCCGCCGGGCGTTTACCTGCCGGACGTGATGCACGATTTCCTGGTCGATTTCATCAGGCGCAACAAAGACAAGCCGTTCTACGTGCACTACGCGATGTCGCACGTGCACAACCCGATCGTGCGCACGCCCGATTCGCGACCGGGCAGCGACTTGTTCGCCGACAACGTTGCTTACATGGACAAATTAGTCGGCAAGCTCGTGACGGAGATCGATCGCCTCGGCTTGCGCGAACGAACATTGATCGTGTTCGTGACGGATAACGGCACCGCGCGCGGGCCAGCGCAACGACTGACATTGCGCGGCCGTCACATCGATGGAGCGAAGAATACGATGGCCGAAGGCGGCAGTCGTGTCCCGCTAATCGTAAACTGGAAAGGAACCACACCAGCCGGGCAGGTCTGTCACGATCTCACCGATTTCAGCGATTTTTTTCCGACGCTCGTTCAAATCGCCGGCGCGAAGATCCCGGACGGCGTGAAGATCGACGGGCACAGCTTTGCGCCGCAGATTCGCGGCCAGCCGGGCACGCCGCGCGACTGGGTTTACGTGGAGCTGGAAGGGCGGCACTACCTCGCGAACAAGCGATGGAAATTGAATGCCGCCGGTGAGCTGTTCGACATGCGCGACGCGCCGTTCCGGCAGATTCCAGTGCCGCCAGGCAGCAAAGATGAAGCCGCCGTCGCCGCGCGACGTCAGCTCGGTGAACCGATGACGCAGTTAACCGGCAAAGCGCCAGGCGCGGGTGCAGAGCCGCCGCCTTAGCTCTGCGCGGTTTCCTGCGGCGCAGTTTCTCGTTTCGGCTGCCGCTTGATCAGCGTGATCTGCTTGATCCGGGCAGAATCGTTCGGGCTCCACGTCGCCACATCGGGATCATCCTTGAACGCATTGTGCACGATGCGGCGCTCGTAGGAATTCATCGGCTCGAGCTGCAGCGAACGGCCGGAAGCGCGCACGCGCTCCGCAATTTCCCGCACACGCTGCACGATGCGGTCTTCACGCATCGAGCGATACATCTCGCAGTCAACGATCACCTTCGGCGCGTCCTTGTTTTTTGCCTGGATCAGCCGGTTCAGCAGGAACTGAATCGCGTCCAGCGTTTCGCCGTCACGCCCGATCAGCCGTTTGCTTTCCTCGGTGTAAATCTGCAGCGTGAGATTGCCGGCTTCGCCTTGCTGCTCCTGGATTTCAACAACGAAACCGAGGTAGCCGAGCATCGTGTCGAGTAATTCCTTCGGAGTCATCGTTGTCCTTTCCGCGCCTTCTTCGCGGCGACCGAAGCTTTCTCCAACACCGGCGGCGGGAGGTTCCGGTTTTGGTAAAGCTGCAGGATCGTAAACAGATTCTGCGTAGCGTAATACAATGCAAGCGCGGCGGCGAAATTGTAGCAGAAAAACAGGAAGACCAGCGGCATGAACATCATCACCTTCTGCTGGGTGCTGTCGCCGGTCTTCGGCGTCATGCGCATGAGCCAGATATTCGTCGCGCCCATGATCAACGGCAGAATGTTGATCGGAATGCCGGCCAGGTGAGCGACCGTGTCGGGCTGCGAAAGATCGCGCACCCAAAGGAAGGACGCGTTCCGCAACTCAACCGCCTGCCCGAGCATGCTGAAGAGGCCGAAGAAGATCGGGATCTGGATCGCCATCGGCAGACAGCCGCCGACCGGGTTGACGCCGTACTCCTTATACAGCTTCATCACCTCCTGGTTCATCCGCGTCGGATCGTCCTTGTACTTCTCGCGCAGCTCCTGCATTTTCGGCGCGAGCGCAGACATCCGGCGCATCGATTTGTTGGCGCGATTCTGGAGCGGCCAAAGCACGCCCTTGACGAGCGCGGTGAGCAGAAGAATCGCGACTGCGTAATTGCCCACCCAGCTGTGGATCCAGTTCATCAGGTTGAGCAGGGACTGGCTGACGAGCTTCCACATGCCGAAGTTCATGATCTCCGCTTCGTTGTGCTCGAGTTTGGCAAGGCGGCCGTAAAGCTTTGGCCCCGCCCATAACTGGAAATGCGCGGTCGCCGTTTGTCCGGGCTGCAATTGCAGTGCCGGCATCCCGAGCGCGCCCTCGATTCCGAACAACGCCGGCGCGTCCGGCCGCGGCACATCAAAACGTCGCGCCCAAATTTCCGTGCCTTGTGTATCGAGCGGCGTCAGCAGCGTGGTGAAAAACTGGTTCGTCGTTCCCGCCCATTCGACTTTCGCCGCTTTCTCCTCGTAAAATTCGTGCGCCGGCCGCTTTTGCACGCCAATGAGGGGGTAGTTCTGCGCCGCGAACCAATTCACGTCGATTCCCTTGGCGCTGCCGTTGATCGACCACGCCACGCGCGTGTAACTCGACATGTCGCGCGGGTGGATCGGCGTCGCGCTCCCCAGCGTCACGAAATAGCCGCCGTTCGTGTACGGTGCTGGCGCGTCGTTGCGAAACTCGACGTCCATGTCGATGAGGAAATTGTCTTTCTTGAGCTTCGGCGGAGGCAGAAAAAATCGCTTCCGCATCGTGAGACTCCGCGCGTCGCGATGTTCGTAAACGAATGAGCCGTCCGGCTGCGGCGTCGGCGTGAATTCGTCCAGCGAGGGCGCTGCTGGCCGGTCGAGGATTGCGCCAATCGGCGTTCGTTCGGCAGCGTTGAGAGTAACGCGCTCACCGTTCTCCGCGACGTGATTCAGCAGGACGACCTCGCGGATCGCGCCGCCGCGGTTCGTCAGGTGGACCTCAAAATCCCCGTTACGCAGCGTCTCGGTTTTTTCAGCGAACACCGGCTTCGGAAGCGGCGTCGCGGTCGGTGCTGCAGGAGCCGCCTCAGCAGGCGCGGCAGTCGGAGTGGCAGAAGCGGCGGGTGACGGAGAACCCGATGCGGTCGCAGGCGCCGCAGGCCGCAACGGCGTTTGTTTGGCGATGTAAATCTGCCAGCCGACAAGCGCCAACACGCATAGCGTAACTGCAATCCATGCTTGTCGGTCCATGACTCTCGCTCGAACGGCTATTCACAAACGAGTTCGTTGGAACGTGGGAGCGGCCTCAACGCCGCGATCTTCGCCGCACTGAGGCGGCTCCCACGTTGCGGAACGGGATCGTGGCCCTGCCCGCCCCACGGATGACAGCGTGCGAGCCTTCGCAGGCCAAACCAGCTCCCGCGAACGAAGCCATGCAGTTCCACCGCCTCAAGAAAATATGCGGAACAGGTTGGGTGAAACCGGCAACCGCTCGCCGGGCCGCCCAGCAGTGACAGCAGCGGCGACAGCGTAATCTGGTATCCGCGAATCAGGAGCCGCACGATAAGCCGCATCAGGCGCGTAGGATAGAAGCGCGGTTTGCGAGGCGCAACCACTCAAGTTCCAGTTGCGCGTAGCTCGCCCGTCCGGCGGCGGGGCGCGCGATCGTCACGACTGTGACTCCCGCCGCGAGGCGCTGCTGGTGTAGACGAACAATTTCGCGCAGCCGCCGACGCACGCGATTTCGCACGACCGCGCCGCCGATCCGTTTTGATGTGATGAAACCGGCGCGCCAGAGCTGCGCGCCTTCGGCATTCCAGATGGCGAGCGTCATGAGCTCGCCGCGAAAGGAACGTCCGTGTTTGCGGATGTCCTCGAAATCAGCCGTTCGCGTCAGCCGGTGCTGACGCTGAAAGCGCCGGCGGGATTGGCCGGATGGCTCCGCCATCTGTACGGCAAAAATCTTCCCGCGGCGCACGCCGCGGGAAGATTTCGCTGAACTGTTTTCCGGATTAGTGGCCCGGAGTGGCGCTGGGCGAGCTCGTCGTCGTGGTCGTGTCAGTGCTCGTGCTGGTGCCCGGCGACGCCGACTCGGTTGTGGTGGTCGTGCTGCTACTGCTGCTCGTGTCGGTCGCGGGCGTCGTAGTAGCGGTGGTGGTGGTATTCGTGCTCGAGCTGCTGCTGCTCGATCCTCCGGCCGGGCTGGCCGACGGATTCACAACCGTAGTGTTGTTCTCGGTCGAGCTCGACGGCGATGCCGGCGGATTGGCCGTTTCGGTTTTCTGTTCGCACGCCGCGAGGAGCGCCGCGCTTGCGAGTATGCAGATGTATTTCTTCATAGATTATTGATGCAGTTGCCCATTTTGGGTTCTCCACTAGATCGTAGCAAGCCGTTTCCGTGGCCTTGCTTACATCAAACTAAAACGCTGGCTCAAACTTCAGCCCGTGCGCGTCGGCAACCGCCTGGATCGTGAGCCGCCCATCGCGCGTGTTGATGCCGCCCGCCAGCGTAGGCTGGCGCTGGCACGCGCCCTCGAGGCCGAGCTCAGCCAGCAGCTCGACATATCGCGCCGTCACATTCGTCAACGCCTGCGTCGACGTGCGCGCATAGGCAGCAGGCATGTTCGCGACGCAATAATGGATGACATTTTCTTCGACGTAAATCGGATCGCTGTGCGTGGTCGCGCGCGAGGTTTCCGCGCAGCCACCCTGGTCGATGGCGATGTCGACGAGAACGCTGCCCGGCTTCATTTTTCGCAGCATCTCACGCGTGATCAGCTTCGGCGCCTTAGCGCCCGGCAACAGCACTGCGCCGATCAGCAGATCGGTTTCCGGCATCAGGTCCATCAGATTCGCCTCGTTGGAAAAAACTGTCGACGCGCCCTGCATTGTCTGGTCGAGGAACCGCAAGCGCTCGAGGTCGATGTCGAGAATGCGCACGCCCGCTCCCAGACCAACGGCCATGCGTGCGGCGTTCACTCCTGACGTGCCGCCGCCAAGCACGACCACGCGACCCGGCAGAACGCCGGGCACACCGCCGAGCAGCACGCCGCTGCCGCCGTTGTATTTCGCGAGATAGAACGCACCCATCACGGTCGACATTCGCCCGGCGATCTCGCTCATCGGCTCGAGCAACGGCAGTTTGTTACCGACTTGAATCGTCTCGTAGGCGAGTCCGGTGACGCCCGATTTCAACAGCGCTTCGGTCAGCGGCTTACTCGCCGCAAGATGGAGATACGTGAAGAGGATTTGCCCTTTGCGCAGCAGCCCGTACTCCGGCGGAAGCGGCTCCTTCACCTTCACGATCATCTCCGCCCGGCGAAATAACTCCGGCGCGTCGTCGACAATCTGCGCCCCGGCATCCGTGTAAGCTGCGTCGAAATACCCGGAGCCGACGCCGGCGTTTTTTTGCACGAGCACGGTGTGCCCGCGTTTTGTCAGCGCGGCGGCAGTCGACGGCAGCAGGCCGACCCGATTCTCCTGCTCCTTAATCTCTTTCGGAACGCCGATGATCATGCGCAGTGCTTCGCAGAAGAACCGGCGGGGCGCTAGTTCAAAGAAGGATCATCCGGGGCGGCGGCGAGCATCTTAAACCACGGACCAAGACCACGCATGATCTCGAACCAAAGCTTCGGCAGTCGCTCCGTGTTGAGCGCGGCTCGCGTCGGCTTTTGCAAAATCCACGCCTTGTCTTTCATCTCCGCTTCGAGCTGACCTGCACCCCAGCCGGCATAGCCGACAAAGGCGCGGATCGAATCCGGATCGTCGGCAACGCGTTGGTTTGCCTCGTCGATTCCGACATTGTGATTCAGCGTTAACTCCGCGCCGTTTTGCCACTCGAACGCAGCAAACATCAGCTGGTTTTTGCCGACCGGCCCGCCGAGAAAAACCGGAACGCTCGCCACCGCCGCGGGCGCGGGATCACTCACCAGATCCGCGACCTGCTTCTCGAGTGGCCGATTCAAAATTACGCCGAGCGCGCCATCCTTCGGGTCGTGAGCGGATATAAACAGCACGCTGCGCCGGAAATTCGGATCGAGCATATTCGGATGCGCGACCAGCAGCGAACCCGCGAGGCTCAGCGGCATCCCCTCCCCTAAATTCCTCATGGAAAACTAGAAGCCGCAGGCCGGTCGTTCGCAAGCCGCCATTTCACTCGTTAGGCGCGATAAATCTGCCGATCGCGCAGCTCAAACACGCGCGCGTCTGCAATGTCCCGCGACGGCAGCAGCGTCGCCGTCACCAGCTTTTGCGATTTCGCGGGAAGATTGCGCAAGAGCGCGCCGCGCCGATTCGGATCGAGCTCTCCGAAAATATCGTCGATCAGCAGCAATGGCGGCGCGCCCTCTTCGTTTTCGAACAATCGCGCCTGCGCCAGCTTGAGCGCCAGCGCCGCCGTGCGTTGCTGGCCTTCGGACGCGAATTGCGCTGCCGGTTTGCCGTCGACCAGCAGCTCGAGGTCGTCGCGATGCGGGCCCACCACCGTCTGTCGCAGCCGCAGCTCCTGAGAGCGCGAGTTCGCGAGATCAGCTCGGAAATCGCGTTCGTTGCCACGCGCGAGACGCAGCGAAAGGGATTCCTCGGCGCCGGCGATCTCGCGGTGCACCGCAGCAGCGATTGGCGCGATGCGCTGCGCGAGTATTGCACGGCTCACGCCCAGTCGTTCGCCGTGTTCGACGAGCGGCTGGTCGTAAGCGGCTAGTTCCCGCGGGCGTGGCTGCGCTGATTTCAGCAGCGCATTGCGTGAGCGCAGCGCTCGTTCGTACGCTCGCAACGTCGGCCGATAAGTCGCGTCAATCTGCGACCCGAGAAAATCGAGGTAACGGCGCCTCGGCTCCGAGCCACCGCGGATCAGCTCAATGTCGGTATTCGCAAATGAAACGACTCGCCCAAGGCGCAAATATTCCTGGGCGTTGCGTTGCTCCGCGTGATCGAACACGATCCGTCGCCGCAGCGCGCTATAGCGGAACTCCATCACGTGGCTGCGCCATCGGCCGGAGACGGCAAACGATTTTTCGCCGAACTTCACCACGGGAGCAAGGCTTGAGGTCCTCTGCGATTGCAGCCGCAGCAGCACGCAGGCTCCCTCGAGAATGGACGTTTTGCCCTCGCCATTTGCACCGATAAAAAACGTGAATCCCGGGCCGAGCTCGACGCTCAGCGCGGCGAAGCAGCGAACGTTGCGCAGCTGCAGGTCGGAGAGCATCGGCGGGCAGTTTACGCGCGTTTCGTCGGAAACTTCCAATGCCCCCCAGAAAAGTCTTGCGCCTGTGAACAAGTTCCGGTACTACGAGCGCAACTTTCGGACAATTGTTCTGGGGGGAACAACCGCCCTTCACGTCTCATCGAGGCGTGGGGGGCGGTAATTTTTTGGGGTCATGACACCAAACACCGGGCGACCGCGTCGGAGCTTTTCGTGGCCAATCGCCTTCACATTGGTCGCGCTGATCGCCGCTGCAGCAGGCGTGTTCGTGTTTCTGCGAATCGAAACGTGGCCCGCGCGGACCGCGCATCAGGCAAGCGCGGAACTGGAGCACGTGGCCCGCGGCGTGCGGGACGCTTTTCTGCAAATCGGCCACTTCCAGCCGCGGATCACGATCAATAACCGCACGTATGTCGAGCAGACAACGGCAACAGCCGAGCTCGCTGTGCTCTCGCGCCAGCTCGAGGTCGAGCATGAGATGCTGCACACGTGGGCCGGCAGCACAAAACGCGTGAAGCTGCACGGCACGTTTGTCGTGAAAGCGGGGTTCGATCTGCGCGAGGACGTGCGGGTCACCGCAAACGAATCGGAGATTCGCGTGCAAATGCCGCACGCGTCGATCCTCGGCGTCGAGCAGCAGCGCGTCGACGTGCTGGCGATGGAGAACGGGTTTTGGAACCGCATCTCGCCCGCGGATGTGCAAGCGGAGCTCGCGATGCTCCCGGAGCTCGCCCGCCAAAAAGCCGCTGAAACCGGCTTGGCCGCGGACGCGGAACGCTCGTTTCAGGAGCAGCTCGCGGCGCGACTGAATCCAACGCGGCCGGTGCGAATCATCTTCGCCGGCAACCAGCCAAAGAGCTGAGCCTTCATGCTGCCGTTGCCTCGCGTGCCGCTGTAAGCTGCAGCCGCCATGCGTGCTCGAAGACCGCTGCTGATTTTTCTCGCGTGTCTCGTCGCTGTGGGGGCGACGCTGTTCGCCGCCGGCTCATTGATCACGGCGAGTCTGGTCAAACTCTCGATCACGCGAGCTGCCCGGCAGCAGGGCTTAACCGTTACGTTCGGAAGTATCGATGCGCCGCTGTTTCGGCCGGTCGTCGTGCGCAACGTGCGGATCGGATCCGGCACAGCCACGGGCACGAACCTCGATATTTCGCGCGCAACCCTGCATCTGCGTCTCCGCGCGCTCGTTGATCGCTCGCGCGGACGCTGGCTGCGGAATCTGTCGATCACCGGGCTGCGCGGCGTCATTGCGTCCCGGGCCGCGACGCCGACGAGCAGCGGATCGCACTGGCCTTTTCTGGAGCAAATCGTCGCCGATAATTTTGAAGTTTCATCGCCGGCTCTAATCCTGCGCGCCGGCAGCACGACGATCGACATCCGCGACGCAGCTATTTCGGGCAACGAGATCGAGCCGGGTACATTTCGCGTCGCGCACTTGTCGATCAATTCTCCGTTCTTCATCAAAACTTTCGACAATCTCCGGGGCGGCACGTCGTGGAATCTAAATCGCCTCACGATCGGCGGCGTCACTCTGATGCGTGGGCTGGATTGCGAACTCGTCGCGATCGATCTCGCGCGCATCGGCGCCGGCGATATTGCAATTGACGCAAACATCGATGCGTTTGGCGGCAGCATCCGCACGAGCATGTCGACGGACCTCGAATCCGGGCACCGCGTCTGGGACATCGCGGCGAGCGCAACGGAAGTCTCGTTAGGCGAACTGTCGGACGCGCTTGCGTTCGCGACCCGCGCCAGTGGATCGATCCACGCCTGCAAAGCGACTTTTCGCGGGAGCTTCTATCGCTTGATCGACGCGACGGCATCGCTTTGGGCGGAGGTGACCGGGTTTACCTGGCGCGATCGCACGGCCGATGTCGCGATGCTCGGTGCGTCGCTCTACGACCGGCAGATTCAAATTCAGCAGCTGTATGTGAAGCAGCGCGCGAATGCGCTGACGGTCAGCGGCGAATTCGATCTGCCGCGGCGTCGCACCGATCGGCCCGATTTCCGCGGTGACGTCTCCGCTTCGATCGCTGACCTCGGCGACTTCGTGCGCTTGTTCGGCGGAAGCGCGGCCAATTTCGGCGGACGCGTCGCTGTCAACGGAGCGATCCGCGAAAGCGGAAAGGCGCTGGCCGGGCAAATCGTGGCATCCGGCGAGGCGTTGACGCTCTTCGGAGAACCTTTCGATGCGCTCGACGCCCGCATTGTTCTCGACGGTTCAGCGACGCGCGTGGAGAAATTCGAATTGCGCCGTGCCGCAGATCCGGCAGGCAGCCTCGCAATGGCGTTCCACGGCGCGATCGATTTGCCGCACAATGAAGTGGCGGCCCTGCGATTAACGTCGGACCAACGGTTCACCATCAGCGCGCCGGCTGATTGTGTGACGGGCATCGATCTGACCGCGTCACCCGGCGGCGCTGATCAACAGCTGTTCGATCAGCTCGAACTGCGCGGCTCGTTACAGAGCACCAGCTGGACGATCCGCATCGCGAACAGCAGCGAACCGGCAATCGCTCCGCGAAGCTTCACGTTCTGTAATGACGGTACCGGAAGTGGGCCGCTCCGCCTGAGCCCTGCCTCAAAATAATTACGCCGCTGCAAGCCATTCGCTAAGCTTCTGCTGCAGCTCCGGCGTCAGCTCGATTCGGCAATCGTTGCCGGCTGCGATCTCGATCGCACGCTGTCCAGCTTGCTCGAGCTGCAAGAGAACGAGCCGGTTGCCGGGCGAACTGGCGAGTAAATCGCGCACCCGCCGTAGTGTCCCCGCGGGAGTGCCTGGCGGGAATCGCAGAACAATCGGCGCCGCAGCATTGCCATTCGTGCTCGCGCTCTGCTGCGCATCTTCGACCAGCAGCTTCACCTTCTGCGCCGTCGCGCGCATCGCTTCGTCGCGCATATCGAGACTGCCCTCGATCGCGATGACGCGGCCCGCCGCGAGCGACTCCGAGATTTTCACATACACCTCATTCCAGATCACGACCTCGAGCGTGCCGGTCAGATCTTCGAGAAAAACAACCGCAAACGGTTTTGCATCTTTTTTTGTGAATTTGCGGTCCACTTGCGTGATTGCGCCGGCGATGCGGAATTGCGCACGATCCTGCAGTTCGCCTAACGAGGCGATTGTCTGGAATCTGCCGCGCGAGAGCTGCGCCGCGTAGGCGTCGAGTGGATGTCCGGTGACGTAAAATCCAAGTAGTTCTTTTTCAAACGACATCCGTTCCTGCTCGGTCCACTGCGTCACGCGCCGCGGCATTCGCGCCGGCGCCGTGACGGCGACATCGTCGAAGAGCGATACCTGGCCGGCGGCGCGGTCCTTGTGCGCGGCGGACGCGGCGGCAAGCGATTCTTCGATGCAATCGAACAGCTCGGCCCGTTCGCGACCGAGGAAATCGAATGCGCCGCATTTCACCAGACTCTCCAGCATTTTCCGGTTTGCGACGCGCGAATCGAGCCGTCGGCAGAACTCTTCCAGTGAAGTGAAATCGCCATGCGTTTCGCGCTCCCGAATGGCCGCTTCCATTGCGCCCTCGCCAACGTTTTTAACCGCCGCCAATCCATAGCGGATTGCCCCTAATGTGAAACCGGCCTCAGTGCCGCGACTGTCGGGACGCTGAGGCCCCCCCCAGGTTTCGGGCGTGAATTTAAGCGCGCTGCGATTCACGTCTGGCGGAAGAATTCGGATCCCCATCCGCTTACATTCGCCGACGAACACCGCAATCTTGTCCGTGTTGTTGATCTCGTTGCTGAGCAATCCGGCCATGAACTCGACCGGATAATTCGCTTTCAAGTATGCGGTCTGATAGCTGATCAGCCCATACGCCGCGCTGTGGCTTTTGTTGAATCCGTAGCCGGCGAACTTCTCGAGCAAATCGAAGATCGCGTTCGCCTTCTTCTCCGGGATGCCATTCGTCTCCGCGCAACCTCGGATGAAATTGGCACGCTCCTTCGCCATTTTCTCGCGATCCTTTTTGCCCATCGCGCGCCGCAGCAAATCGGCCTGGCCTAACGAGTAGCCCGCGAGCTTCGACGCCGCCGCCATTACCTGTTCCTGGTAAATCATCACGCCGTAAGTGTCGGCGCAGACCTCTTGCAGCAGCGGATGCTCGTAGCGGATTTTCGTGAGGCCCTTCTTGCGCTTGATGTAGTCGCCGATCAGGTCCATCGGCCCCGGTCGATAGAGCGCGATTAACGCGATGACGTCGTCGATCTTCTGCACATCGAACTGCTTCGCCGTGCTCGTCATCCCGCCCGACTCCATTTGAAACAGCCCGATCGTTTCGCCGCGGTTGTAGAGGTCGAATGCTTTCTTGTCGTCGAGCGGAATACTTTTGATCGAGAAATCCGGCACGCGTTTACGGATTAGCTGCACCGTGTCCTCGATCACTGTGAGCGTTTTCAGCCCGAGGAAATCCATCTTCAACAGCCCGAGATCGTTCAGCGGTCCCATCGCGAATTGGCTGATCACGTCGCTGCCCCTGGTGTCGCGGCAAAGCGGCACGTATTCCGACAAATCGCGGTCGCCGATCACCACGCCCGCGGCGTGCACTCCTGCGTTGCGCGACAGCCCTTCCAGCAGCTGCGCGTACTCCCACAGCTGTCGCGTCG
>CADDYX010000018.1 GCA_902810735.1 Verrucomicrobiota bacterium
CTCCAGCGTCGAATACCAGACTTCGATCTCGCGCAACGTGGCGCCGTATTCATGCGAGCTGTCGATAATCACGATCTCTGGCCTGCGGCCGAGGTAATCGAGCGCGCGCGCTGGCGCTGCCGGATCGAGCGAATTCAGTTCGGCGACTTTTACAAAATCGTTGAGCGCCGCGCGCGCGAGCCAGCGGCCCGACAGCTCGCAAAGGTGCGGTCCGATCTCGAGCGTGAAGAGCCCGTGCGTCGCGTTCATTCGGCGGAGCATGAAGCCAATGAGAAGCGCTGAATAGCCGGAGCAAGTGCCGAGCTGGACTATGCGCGAAGCGCCGTTGCCGAGCACGATGCCGTGCAAGAGCGAGATCAGCGGGACAACGCATTCGCCGATGTGTCCCGTGCGATCAGTTTCGTCGTACCAATCGCGGATGATCTCCCACTCGGCATCCGTGAGGTCGGAGTAGACCGACGGCGTGAATTTCATTCCCGGCAGGCGGTGCCACCAATACCGCGCGCCGGTTCTTTCGCTCCAATTGGTGGAGCGCTCGAAGCGATCGCTCATGCCGCTACGGCGAAAGCCGATCGATCTGCCACGATCCGTCTGCGGCGCGCAGATAACGGAAGCGATCGTGGAGCCGATTCGGACGTCCCTGCCAGAACTCGATTGTCTCCGGTTTGACGCGATAGCCGCCCCAATTTGGCGGCAGCGGAATTTCGCGGTTGGCAAACCGTTCCGTCATCTCCGCAAGCCGCGCATCGAGCACGCGCCGCGCGTCGACCGGCTCGCTCTGGTGCGACACCCACGCGCCGAGCTGGCTGCCGACCGGGCGGGAATGGAAATAGCGCTGGGACTCCTCACGCGATGTTTTTTCGGCCGAGCCGCGGACGCGCACCTGCCGCTCGAGCTGCGGCCAGTAAATCGCGAGCTCAGCGTACGGATTCGCGTTCAGCTCGCGGCCCTTCTGGCTCTCGTAGTTGGTGAAAAACGTGAAGCCGTCCGCGCCAAATCCCTTTAGGAGAACGACGCGCACCGAGGGCCTTCCGTCGGCCGTCGCAGTCGCAAGGCTCATCGCGTTTACGTCGCGAATGCCGGCCTCGATCGCGGCGGTGAACCACGTTCCGAACTGCTTCAACGGATCGGCGTCGAGATCGCTCCGCCGCAATCCCTGCGCGACATAGTCGTGCCGCAGCGAGGCGACGTAATCGATCGGGTCCTCCATGCCTGATGGTATTTCTACGAGTCGCGGTTGTCGACCGTCGCGCGGCGAACGCGAGTTACATTTGTGAGCGGAACGGCAGCATCAGCCACTCGGTCGCGCGCTCCCAAAGCGAGCGTTTCCGGAAGTCGTCGAGGGTGTATTCCTTCGATTTCTGCAGGTCGCCTTGGAACGTCGCCTCCATCAGCTGGCCGAATTTCTTGTCGTAGACGACCACGTCGAGCTCCTCGTTGATCTCGGAAGAACGGGCGTCGAGGTTCGACGAGCCGAACATCGAGAACTGCCCGTCAACCACCATCGCCTTGGTGTGAATCATCGTCGGCTGGTACTCAAAGATTTTCACGCCGCCGTCGAGCATCCGGCCGTATGCCGCGCGGCCGGCTGATTTCGTCAACGGCTGATCATCATTCGGCCCCGGCAGCAGCAACCGCACGTCGACTCCGCGTTGCACCGCGGCGACGAGCAGGTCGACCTGGGTATCGGTCGGTGTGCAATAGGCGTTGGTGATCCAGATTCGATGCTCGGCTGCCGCGAACGAGGTCGCCTGCACCAGCGGCACTGGAGCCATCGAGAAAGACTGCGAAGTCACGATCTGCGCGTTCAGATCTCCCGCCGGCGTGAGCTGCGGAAATTGGTCCGCTCCGCTCAGCGCCTCGCCGCCGGTCTTTACCCAATGCTGCTGGAAGGCCGATTGCAATTTCCTGACCAGCGGGCCCTCCAGCCGCGCCTGCATGTCACGCCAATGCTTCGGGTCCTGCGCATTGCCGCTCCACTTCTCCGCAAATGCCGCAGACCCGGTGAACCCGATCCGGCCGTCCACGACGAGAACGCGCCGGTGCGAACGACGATTCGTCCGGTCGACGCGCCAGGAATGCGTCGGGTGGTAGTAGGCGAATTTGCATCCCGCTTCCTTCATCATCCGCACGTCCGAGTTGTTCAGGCTCCAGCCGGAACCAATCCCATCCAGCAGCACTCGCACCTGGACTCCGGCGCGCGCCCGCTCGCAGAGCGCGTCGCGGAATTCGCGACCGATCGCATCGGAGTAGAAGATGTACGATTCGAAATTGATCGTCCGGCGCGCCTGCCGGATCGCGTCCAGCATTGCGGGAAAATACGCGTCGCCATTCTGCAGCAGATCGATCTTGTTGCCGCCGATTGGCACCGGGTCGGCCAGAGCGAGCGCCGACCCGACGAATTCTGGCGCTGCGACGCTGAACGAATGGGTCAGGTGATATTCGAGCGTGTGCCGGCGAATGAAAAAGACGCAAAACAGAACCACGATCGCAAGGAAGGCGAGCACGACGCCGATCCACTCCCCGATCGTAACGCTCAGCCACCGATCATTCAGCCAATGGCCCGATCGCGCGCGCTTACGTGGCATGGCGGTGATACATGAAAAGATATTCGGAAACTGCGCACCTTTTGCGGGCGCTGCGCGGTTGTACAAAGAAAAAGCCCGCGGCGCACAACCCGGTGCCGCGGGCTCTTAGCTGCGTGGTCGCCGGTTATTCGCTGACGATCTCGTCTTGTTAGAGGGCGTCGCACTCACAGCAATGCTCATCTGCGGAAGTTTCGGCACGTCACACCGGTATCTCGATTCGCGTTATGATCACATCTTCACCGTTTTGCTGATCCTGACGGCGAGCGCGATTGCGCTAATCCCCGTGTTCTTTTACGGATTGCCCGGAAAGCTCTCTCGCAAGATGCGCTAAGCGCCGCCCGTAACCGGTTTCGTCATTTACCGGACGCGCGGTTTCTGCTGAGGTCATCATGCCTCGGTGCTGGAATCGCCCGGTTGTTTGGACCGACACTCCAGAGAGGCGTACCTGGGTGGGGTAACACCCCATCGGGGCTCTTCCTAGGCACTGCTCTTACGGCTTTCGAAACAGCTTGTTTGCATCGACATCGCGAACAAGCGCACCGGACGGTACGGCACGTAGATCGTAAACCTTGTGTGTGTAGGGGCTGTAGTACATGCCCGCCTTTTCCGCACTCTGCGCGACCGGATAACCTTGCTTCGGAACTGGACCGTATTCCCGCGCGCGGCTTTCCTCGACACTAGCTCCGACAATCGCGCCAGCGGCTGCCCCAACTGCGGCACCGACCGGTCCACCCGCCACCGCGCCCGCCCCGGCGCCGATCGCCGCACCTTGACCGGTCGGGGTGTTACATGACGTGAGCACAACAGCCGCAGTCGCGGCTGCGGACAAGAGAAGCAGCGGGTTTGGTTTCATATCTCTACTACGGACGCGGTTTCTTGCGCGCGTGGGTTGTAGGAAAAATTCCTAGTTTTCGCGCTTACGCTCGCAGCGCGCGCGGACGAGAGCGATCGCGGTTTGTTTGAAGGCAATTTAGGCAGCGGCGGCAAAGTCGTTGCGTTTGTTCAGGGTAACCACGCGATGTGCGTTTACGTCTTCGACACCGGCTCGCATCAGTCAAAGCCTCGCCGGTGGCGCAATCCGGAAATGCCCTCGGCTTCGGCTGAGGGCATTTTCACGTACCGGCACTTTAGTTTACCGAGTCCGGCACACGGCCGCTCGATCCGACAGTCCCGCAGCCTCCGAAGACGAAAAATACCTCTTTATCGTTGCTGCTGCCGCATTGCTCGTTAGCTGCTACCAAAAAACTGTGAACACAACGCCGTCGTCCGACGAGAAAAAATCCGAAACCAACACGACGGTAGTGACGCCGGGTGGCGACAGCGACAAATCGTCGAGCAGCAGCTCAAGCAGCAGCACGACATCGTCGACGCGTCGAAATAAGGCCGCCGGACCGCGTCAGCGGCTATAGCTCGGGTGATAGGACGCTCGCTGCAGCTGCAGCCGGTGAGCCGAGGCTCAGTTGGCCCTTCTCATTCAGGGTAATCTGACGCGACCGTTGCTTGTCGCGCTCGAATAAGCGTGTCTGTTCGGCGGCAAAGCCGGAGCTGAGCACGTTCAGGTTTGCTTCGTCGTTTAGCCTTAGCGTTCGAAGATCGAGATTCCCGGAACCGACCGATACAAACGTGCCGTCGACGATCATCAGCTTAACGTGATCCATCGCCGGCTGGTATTCGTAAATCTTCACGCCGGCGCGGAGCAGCTCCGGCCAATGTTTTCGGGAGGCGGCGCGGACTACCTTCTGGTCGATGTGCTTGCCGGGAACGACGATCTCGACGTTCGCCCCACGCCGCGCCGCATGGATCAGCTCCTTCAGCATTAAGTCGTCCGGAACAAAGTAGGCGTTCTCGATCAGCAACGACTTCTGCGCGGACGCGATCGCGAGCAGATACATCAAGTGAATGTCCATCTCGCCCTGCCGCGGTGAGCTTTTGAATGCCTGTGCGGTGTAAGACCCGGTCGGGCTGAGCGGCGGAAAGTAGGCATCGCCATGAAGCACGGTGGCTTCGGTTTTTAACCAGTTGTCCATGAAAGCGGCTTGCAACTGCGCCACCACCGGACCGGTCACCTTGTAATGATTATCGCGCCACTGGTCCGGCGCTTCGCCGTTACCCTGCCACTCATCGGCGATACCCACGCCGCCGACAAAGCCGATGCGGCCGTCAATGACCAGCAGCTTGCGATGGCTGCGGTTGTTGTAGCGGCGGATGTCATAGAACGCGAGCGGGTGATATTTCACCAGGTGCACTCCGGCCGACTCCAGCTCCGCCAGATTTTCGCGTCCCATCTTGCCGGTGCCCTGCGCGTCGAAAACCGCGTTCACCGTCACGCCTGCCCGCGCGCGCTCGGCCAGCGCATCGGTAAACTTCTTCGCCACCTCGCCGTCCCAATAAACGTAGGTTTCGAAGTTGATCGATTTCTTCGCTGCTCGAATGGCGCTCAACATGGCGGGGAAGATTTCACGGCCATTTACGAGTGTGACGATCGCGTTTCCCGGCACGAAGCTCGACCCGAGGAGTGAACCGACCGACTGCCGGAACTTCGGGGAAGCGGCGGAGTACAGTGGCGTCACTTCGTGCTCTACGTCGCGCTTTTCGCGCGTCGCAACGCAACCGCTCAGCAGCGGCAACGCGGCCGCCAGCGTAAATCCAATCAATGCCGGCGAGCGAGATCGCGGATGTGTCATAGCGCTCTTGCGGAGCGAATCGCGGACCAGCGCGCTATTTCTTTTCCTCGTGAAATTGCCGAAGCGCCTCCGCAAAAGTACTCCGCAGCGTTGCAGATTGAGCCGTCCGCCAGCCGGACGCGATAGTTCTGGTGCGTGATCGAAGACTCGGAGGCGCAGTATTTCACGAACTGCTCCGCTGTTTTGACCCGGTCGCCGAGGTAGCCGAGTTTCATTCGAAGGTGCGCCGCCGCCGCCGTCGCGTTGTGGTCGCTCCCATTCCGCACAAACATCACGCCGGGAGAAGCCTCGGCACGGTGAATTGGAAAATCGATCCGCGCTTGTTCCCGCGCGTCGCGCGCACACACCAGAGCGGGAATGAAGAGCAGAAGCGCGCAAAGCTGCAAGAAACGCTGTCGTCGCACGGGCGCAGAATAGACGAGACAAAGGTGGCTGCATTCACAACTTCTTTCGCGCTGGCACTCTTCGAGCTGCTGTCGGCGGAGGCATCGCGCCGCCTACGACTGCACGCCGGACGAATAGCGAAATAACGCATGCACTCGAGCGGGGGAGAGAAACAGGGCAGAACGAGGGCCGAAACGTGGCGCGTAGGTCTTTGGGTGGTGGCGATCGGCCCACTTGTGGTCGTCGGCGCCTACTTCGCCGGATCGCTCTGGCTGAATCATTTTCTCAACGGCGGCGAGCTCTGCCGCATCATTAGCCGGAAGACTGGTGTTATTCTCAATGCCGACCGCGGCGGTTACCTTCCTCTCTCGTGGCGCGGTCTGTCAGTGCGCAGCGGCGGTCTGATCGTCAAAGGCAAACCCGGAGCCGGCCTCACTGAAATGTGCGCCACCGATCTGCGCGCATCCTGCAGCCTCGCTGGACTCGTCAGGCGCAGATGGACCATCAATCAATTGCAAGCGGCTCATCTCCAGGCTGCTTACGGAGCCGCCGCCGCGCGCTTGATCCACGAAGATCTGCCGCAAGCTCCGCCGCTCGAACCGGCCATCGATACGCCATCGCCGCTGAAGGTCGAAATTCTCGAGACTCTCGTCGCGCGCGCCGATGTCTTCTGGGGCGACGAAGAAAAATCCGTGGGCGGCCTCCGCAGCGTCGCGGCGAAATTCTATCCACGCGACAAGGACCTCGACGTCACCGCGGGCGACGGGACGTTTCGTCAAACCGGCTGGCCCGAATTCAAGGTCAGCCGTCTCGATTTGCATTACGCAAAGCCGAAGCTCCAGGTGCGGACCGGCGATTTCACGCTCGGCGATGGCCGGCTCGCGATCACTGGCGACTTCGACTTTGGCGAGGCGCATCGGATGGCTCTCCAAATCCACAGCACCCATTCGCCGGTCGCCCGGTATCTCACCGGCACCTGGATCGGCAAAGCCGACGGCATTCTCGATGGCCACGCGACGGTCGAGAAGAAGCTCCTAGCAGGGGGCCAGACGAAGGCGATCGGCTCGCTTCGTATCAGCCGCGGCGCCTTACATGGGTGGCAGACGCTCGACAAAATCGCTGCGGTCACGCGCCGCCCGGAGTTCCACCGCCTGCCGGTCTCGGAACTCACCGCCGAGTACGCATGGGACGGCAAGCGGCTCGAGGTCACGAAATTACGCGGCGAATCGCGCGGGCTCGTTTGTGTTGAAGGCAAGTTTCATCTGGAGGCAGGAAGCATCGAAGCCACCTTCCAAGTCGGTGCCAGCCAGAGCGTCCTCGAAGCAATCCCGGGCGCTCGTGAAGAAGTATTTACCGTCGCCCACGATGGCTACTTCTGGACCACGATGCACTTGAGCGGGCCGATCAGCCACCCGCGCGAAGACCTGAAGGCACGCCTCGTCACCGCAGCCGAAAAACACGTCGCCAAAGGCCTGATCGGCGTCCTTTTCAAGCCAGGAAGCGCCGTGACCGATCTGCTGAAGACGATCTATGAGTAGGCTCTGATGCGCAGACATCCGAGCCCGGTGTAATCTGCCGCGCGCGGCACCTCACCTGCTATATCGGGGTCCATCATACAAGTGCCGCTGCTCTGGAACGCCGCGGCCGGAGTCATAAAGCGCGGCGGCTCGCATTCTCCCGAGCTGTCGCGCTTCACTCCTCCGGTGCGGATTACGGGGCCGCTTCCAGCGTGACCGGAGAACGCGGCCCGCAGCAATTCGGCACGAGAGCTGCTTATGAAGATTATAATGTTCTCGCTTCAACGCCAGCGCACACCTGACCGCTCCGCCGCCACAAAGCGGCACGGCCGCGGTGCATTTACGCTGAGCGAAATCGTCATCGCGCTCGCGATCCTCGGCACCATGGCGTCCGGCGTTTACATCGGCTTCAATTCGATCAACACCTACGCGGTCAGCACGCGGTTGTACAGCGAAGCCAACACCGCAGCGCAAAACCAGATCGACAAGATCTTGTCGAAAGAGCCATTCGATATCAGCGCCGCTTACATTTCGGGCGCGTTCAATCCTGCGCTGAACAGGATCCCAGTCGAGCTGATGACTGTCGCGGAGCTGGACGCGCTAGCCGGTTCAGGGGTGACTTTCCCGAGCAGCGCTCCCACCGCGACGCCGGCAACCACCGACGCCTACTATCCTTACTATCCCTACTATCGCGACGGCAGCAGCCCAAACGTCCTTAAAAAGCAGGCGTTCATTTACCGCGATCCGGTCTCTGGGAACGTCCTGGTAACGGGAGTACTTTCATCGACCGTCACCGACGCTGGCATGACGATGAATTTCGTTTACGCACAGGCCACAAACCTCAACACCCGCAAAGCCAACGTCTCGGTAACGTACAGCTTTCGGAACAAGGACTATAACGTGTCGATCGACACACTTCGAGCTGCAGACCAATGAAGCGTGCAAGACGTCCCAGGCAATTCGAGTCAGCATTCACGTTCGCCGAGATGGCGGTCGCGGTCGGAGTGCTCGGCCTGCTGGGGCTGGTTTTCTTTCAGGTACTCCGAAGCGGCCTCACGCTTTCCGCGAAAAACAGCGCCGTTAACGCCGCGCACGAAGAAGCGCGCCAGGGCGTCTTGAAACTGACGCGTGATCTTCACGCGTCCGTCTCGGTGCCGCAGCTAAGGGACACAAGCTTCAACGTGGTGGATCCAACACTCAGCCCAAGCGCTTCGCCCGGTGCAACACCGCCAACCGCCGCAGGTGTCTCCTTCCAAAATATTGTGCAGGGTTCGCCCGACTACGTCTGGCAGGATCCGGGAAACGCCAGTCTGATTATGATCAAGGATAATGGCGCGCAGCCCGTGCCCGGAATGCGCCTGATCATTCCGGCGTGGGGAATCGAAGACGACATCGCAAAAGTGACGGGGGCGAGTGTCCAGAGCCACTCAAACGTGTTCACGGCCCACGCTCTCGAGTCGAACATCAAAAATGCAAAGACGTTTGGCGGGACTAGCTACGCAATTACCTACTACACCAATCGCGCGATGTATCTGGTGCAGAACGGCAACTACGTTGCCGACCCAAAAGGGGATTTCAATCTTGTCAGCGGCCAGTATGTGCAGGTATCCGCCGGAACGGGCAGCTACCATTACGAAAACGGCGAGCTGCATTATTACCAGCAACGATCGACGTCCGGCAACGCGTCTGTCGCCGGTACACTCTACTGGAAGGATGTTGCCGTGGTTGCCCGGTTCTTGAGCAGCCCGAAGCCATTCTCCGTGCCGCTCAATCGTTATGGCGGACCTGACAACAAATACATCAAAGTCCAGCTCAGCGCGCGAGATCCAAAGTCGACCAACCGCGGTTACATCGCAGTTGCGTCTCTGCTGGATACTCAGATCGACTACCGCTCGCGGCTGACGATTTTTCAATAGCCATGAAACGAAACGTTCGCAATCAGACCGGCAGCACGCTTGTGGTGACGATCATCGTCGTCGCAACGCTGCTCGTGTTGCTCGGCGTCGCCGTCGACTACACGACGCAGATTTCGCGAGTGACGCAGCGCAGTCGCAAAACCGCGCTTGCGATGGAGATTGCAGATGGCCATCTCGAAGCGCTCTACACGAACTGGAGGAATATTTATCGAACGACCTGGGTCACGTACGGTCTGAACACCGGAGGTGCGGACTACTCGATTCTGCCAACCAACTATTTCTTCACGTCGATGTATAACCCGGGACCGGCACCTGTCTCCTATATGAACCCGGCCGCGACGCCGCCAATTATTCCGACCCCGGCGCCGTCTAATTTTCCGACCGGAGCCAATTACCAGCTGACACAGTATCGCATTCAGGCTGTCGACCCGATGATCGATCTCGACGCAAACGAGAATGCAATGGCGGAGACCAGCAACAACAAAAACGGCAGTAGTCTCAGCCCGATGGCAGCCAATACTGCTCCGTGGGGCGCCTACGGCCCCAATCTCGGTCCGGCAAGCGTTTACTATCCCTACAGTTTCTATTATCTCGCCGCGGCGGATGTAAGCGTGCCGACGTTAAACGGAAATGTCACCGCTAAGGTGCGGCGTGTGTTCGAGAAGAAGTTCGATTTACCGTGGACATACGCCATATTTTACGTCGACGACCTTGAGTTCGAACCGAGTTCTACCTTCATTGTGAACGGGCCGGTTCACACCAACGGCAGCCTCTACATCACGACGAGCAACTTCACCGTCGCGTCTCCGACCTATGCGGCGCCCACGCCGTTCCCAACCTCCGGCCGCGTCGAATACGGCGGCGATTACGTCAACGGCTACCACCCGAAGGATTCCCGCTACCCGGGGTCAGGCTTTTCGACACCAAACTTCGCGAAGAGCGATTCAACGCTTGCGGCGTCTGACTGCCCCCCATCGCAGGTTGCTCCTTACCTGCCATTCGGTTGGAACGCAGCACTCAATGGCGGCAACAACGGAAGCGGCAGCGGAAACGACGACAGTTATCATGAGATCATCGAACCGCCGGTAAAATACCCGATTCCGCCCGCAGGGGCCGCAGATCCGCTTGGGAACATGCGATACTACAATCAGGCAGGGATAAAGGTGCTCATCGATTCCAACAATAACGTCAGAGTATTTCGACCGAACCCGAGCTACCCACTCGATCCATCAAAGACTGTAGAGTGCACGGCCTCGAGTACAGGCAATGACCTGAACATTTACAAGCTCTTTGTCGCCGGAGGTTATCCTACCGGCAGTAGCACGAAGGCGGTGACGACCAATCTCGCTCTCTACGACGCCCGCGAAGCGGTCAACGTGCGGATCACCGAACTCGACGTGAGCAAGGTGGCAAGCGCGGTCAACGCCGGTGCGTTCGGGACGTTCAACGGTGTAATATACATCGCGGATACGACGCCACCATTTGACATGGCCGGCAACCATGTCCTTGTCCCTGGCGCCGCGGTCACGGTTCCCGATCCAAACTCCTCCGTTGCCAGTCCGCAGGCGTCGCCCTTCGATCCTTCGGCCGCCCCACAAGCAAGATTAGGAAGCACCAATGGGACGACCGGCGGCAACGCGGTGAGCACAAGCGAGCGCGCGATCCGGCTGGTGAATGGGTGGTCGCTGCCGACCACCGGCGTCACCAGTTCACTCGGAACCGTCAGCGGTGGCCTCACGGTGGTTTCGTTGAATCCCGTCTACATCAAGGGCAACTACAACACCGCGGCCGCAGCCTCACCGGCGCCAACGCCGCCGTCCAACGTCACGACCACGAACAGCCCAACGGCCGGTTCTTACGCGCGGCAGCCCGCCGCCGTGATCGCCGATGCGATCAACGTTCTCTCCGGCAACTGGACAGATGCGAACTCCACGCAGTCGATCCAGGGTGGCGGCTATAACGTTGCAAATCCGCGTACTGCCATCAATACCACGATCAATACTGCTCTTGTCGGCGGAATCGTGCCGACGAGTAGTGCCGGATACAGTGGTGGTGGCGAAGGATTCATTCGATTACAGGAAGACTGGCGCACCCAGAATTTTGTCTACTACGGCTCAATCAGCCAATTTTTTTCCAGCGCCCAGGGTACGACTCCCGGCAGCGCCACCGGGCAATTCTTTAAGTCGCCGTCGACTACGCGGTGGTTCTACGACTACGCGACGTTTGCTGACGCCGCTCCTCCTGGAAACCTTCAAATCGCCGCGTACCTGCAGCAGCAACGCTGGTACCAGGTCTACTAATGCGACGAGGCTTAAGAGCTGCTGTCTTTGGCGCGGTAGCTTTTGGCGCGCTCTCTGCAACGAGCTCCTCTGTGGCGCTGGATTTGACGCCACTGATCACGGACGTGACGGAGGACGGCTCAACCTATCGGCAGGTTTCATTCAAGGACGGCGAACGCAAGATTGTATTTGCGCCGCCAGCGGGCTGGTCTTGCGCTGGCGAGCCTGGGCGCTTCGAGTTCAGGCCTGCCAGCAGTCAGTTTACGCAAGGGGTAATCGAATCGACTTCAAGCATAGTGCCGAAAGCAGGGGACAGCGCAGCCGTCGACGCCTTCAAGAAACAGGTGCTGGCCGATCTGCCGGCCGCCGCTGCAGAACCTGCGGTCGTCACTGAAGGCGCGAACACGCTCTTGATTGGGGGCTATCCAAGTTATGAGGTTGTGCTGACCTACAAGCTCTGGGGAAAACTGCTCGAACGGAGTGTGCTCCTGGTGAAGTTCGAGAAGCAGCCGCTGATCTTTCGCTTTACCGCCGAAAAGGCCGAGTACGCCGCGCTGCTGCCCGGATTTCGACGGAGCGTGATGTCATTGCATTCTGTCGAGCCGAAACCGGCGCCGAAGCCGGAGATGCTTACCGAGGCGCGTGGCGGGCCGAATTCGCCACAATCGCCAATGGTAGCGGCGGCGGCCGCTACTCCCACGTCATCTCCATAAGATCCTCAGACGGGGAGGTCTGGAACGCTGCATGCTTAAGCACAAAGCGTGAGGGTGATCGCGCATGCTTCTGCCACTCCGCGGTTGTTGAGCAGCGCTGTTGAGCATTGCGCTGGCGCTCACGACGGCGGCGACGACGCGGCGTCCGGAGTGCGGCGCGGCGGAGTATTTTCCGGAAACGGGCTGGCGATCTTTCTTGGTATCTTGATCGGTGCGGGTCTGATCTGCGGAGTCGCTACGTTGCTGATCACACGCGAGCCGACCGAAACGGAGGATGTCAGCGCGCGCGCTCGGCTGATCAAGATTTCAGCGACTCCGCCGCCGGCTGTTCAGCCGACCCCCGCGTCTGTCACCGAAGCTGTATCGAACCGCCTTCCGGTGGTGGAGATCACGCCGGATATGTTTCACGTGACCGCGATTTCGCTCGGGCATCCGCGGCTGGCCGTTATCAATCGGCAGCAAGTTGCGGAAGGCGACTGGGTCGTCATCAATACGCCTCAGGCACGAATTTCGGTGAAGCTCCAGGTGATCAAGATCGCCGACGGACAGATCGCCCTGACGGTGGGCGATCACGTGATGAAGGTGCGGCTCGAGCAGCTCGATTTGAAGCCGCGGCAGAAAGGCTGATATCCAATCACGCAGCGACCGGCGGCGCGCCTCCGGCGCTCAGCGCGCGAAGGCGCTCGACGACACGTCGAATGACTGGCACGGATCGGTCGACGTCCGACTCGGTGTTGAATCGCCCGAAGGAGAACCGCAGACTGCCACGAAGCCGCTCGTTGTCGATCTTCATCGCGCGGAGCACGTGCGAAGCCTCGTGTGAGCCGGTCCGACAGGCCGATCCGGCGGAGCAGCAGACGTTGTCTTGATCGAGCAGAATCAGGGCGGCGCCCGATTCGATACCGCGGAACGAGAGGCTGGATGTGTTTGGAAGGCGGGATGCGGATCCGCCGTTGACGAACATCCCATCGACTGAATCGCGCATCGCTGTTTCGAACTTGTCGCGCAACAGGCGAACCCGCCCGATTTCGTCTGCCAGCGCGGCGAGGGCCCGCTCCGCCGCTTTTCCGAAGCCGACGATTGATGCGACGTTTTCCGTCCCGGCGCGTCGGTTGTTCTCCTGTCCGCCACCAAAGAGGAGCGGTCGAAAAGGCGTCGTGCGATGAACGAAGAGGGCGCCGACGCCTTTCGGCCCGTGGATTTTGTGCGCCGACAACGAAAGCGAATTCACGCGCAAATTCCGCACGCCGATTGGGAGTTTGCCGGCTGTTTGGACGGCGTCGGTGTGGAACAGAACGCCGCGACGGTGCGCAAGCTCGGCAACGCGTTCGAGCGGGAATAGCACACCGGTTTCGTTATTGGCCCACATCACCGAGAGAAGCGCCGTGTCCGGTCGAATCGCCGATTCAAGCTCATCGAGCCGCAGTTCCCCACTTTCTTCGACGCCAACGAAAGTGACGTCGTAGCCGCGCTGTCGAAGCTGCTCGCAGTGCCGCAGTACCGCGCTGTGTTCGACGGCTGTGGTCACGACGTGGCGGCGGTCGGGCGCGAGCTGTAGCGCGGAATTTACGGCGGTGTTATTCGATTCGGTGCCGCCGCTCGTGAAAATGATTTCGCCGGCGGTGCACCCAATCAGGGCTGCAACACGTTCGCGCGCAAGCTCGACCGCTTGGCGTACCTGTGCACCGAAAGTGTAACCGCTGGAAGGATTGCCGTAATACCTGCTCAGGTATGGAACCATCTCCTCGACAACCGCCGGATCGAGCTGCGTGGTGGCGTTGTTATCGAGATAGATGATCTGGTCGGGCTCAATCATCGCCTGAGATCATTCAGCCGGCCGCGGCGCGTTGCCCGGATGCTTCGGTGAGCGATGCGTCCAGACGAAGTAGACGTTCCTAAGATAAATCGGCAGGGGAAACAAAGCGCTCAAGACGCCGACCGAGTCCCGGCGGTAAACCGCGAAGTAGACGAGCAGCAGCAGCGAGCCGAGCGCGCTGCATTCCCAAAAGCCAACCGGAATGATGCTTTTGCGCGCGCGTTCCGACGCGATCCATTGGATGAAAAATCGTGCGCCGAAAATCACATTGCCTGTCCACCCGACGAATTTCCACCCGTTAACCGACAGGCCGAAAAAGGTGCCGTCTGCAAGAGAATGAAGCCAGCTCATGAGGCGGAAACGTCGAATAGAACCGGATTCGCGAACAGCTTTTAATTAGAGCGGCGGCGCATCCTCGCGCAGCCGGCAGAATCGGCTACACTCGCGGGCATGCGCCCGGTCTGGGATCTCGCAAATCCGCAGTTGCGCGATCTCGCCGTCTATCAGCCCGGTAAGCCAATCGAAGAAACGGCGCGCGAGCTGGGCTGCGCAGCGGACGAGATCATCAAGCTCGCGTCGAACGAAAATCCGCTCGGCCCTTCACCGAAAGCAGTCGCGGCGATGCGGGCGGCGCTGAATTCCGCGCACTTGTACCCGGACGGTGGTGGCTTCTACTTGCGCGACGCGCTCGCGGCACAAATCGGTTGCGGCGGGGACGAGATCATCCTCGGGAGCGGTTCGAACGAGGTGATCGAGTTCCTCGGCCACGCCTTTCTCAATCCGGGCGATGAAATCGTCGCCTCGCAGCACGCGTTCGTCGTTTACAAGTTGATCGCAAAAGTTTTCGGCGCGCGCACGATTGAAGCGCCAGCGTCGGAGTACGGTCACGACCTCGACGCGATGGCAGATGCGATTACGCCACGCACACGCATCGTATTCATCGCGAATCCGAACAATCCCACGGGCACGCTGGTGCGGCAGGATGCGATCGATCGCTTCATGGCGCGCGTGCCGGAGCGCGTGATCGTCTGCCTGGATGAAGCGTATTACGAATACGTGGACGATCCGCCGGACACACTGCAATTCGTGCGTGCAGGCCGTAACGTGGTGGTGTTGCGCACGTTTTCGAAGATCTACGGCCTCGCGAATCTCCGCGTCGGCTACGGGATCGCACCGAGCGCGCTGATCGCGGTGCTGCAGAAGGCGCGCCAGCCGTTTAATGTGAACGGAATCGGCCAGGCCGCTGCGGTCGCCGCTCTCGCCGATGAAGCGCATCGCGAGGAAACAAAGCGCGTAACCGACAATGGCCGCGCCTACCTGCAGGAGCAGTTCGCCGCGATGGGCCTGCCGTTCATCCCGAGCAGCGGAAACTTCGTGCTCGTGAATGTTGGCGACGGCGCGGCGGTCTTCCGCGAAATGCTGCAGCGGCGGATCATCATCCGCGCGATGAAAGGCTACGCGCTGTCGGAGTGGGTGCGGATTTCGATCGGCACGATGGAGCAGAACCGCGCGTGCGTCGGCGCGCTGGCCGATGTGCTGAAGCTCGCCAACGCGTGAGCGCGCCGGCCGCACGCGACACCATCGCAGCGATTTCGACGGCAGTCGGAGAAGGCGCGATCGCGCTTGTGCGTATCTCGGGAGAGAACGCGATCGCAGTGGCCGACGCGGTGTTTCGCGGCGCGGAGAAACCATCGCAGTTGCCGTCGCACACGCAGCGACTCGGCGAGATCGTCGATCGCGAAGAGGCCGTCGACCAAGTAATGATCGCGGTGCATCGCGCGCCAGCGAGTTACACCGGCGAAGACGTGGTTGAAATCAGCTGCCACGGTGGAACTCTCGTCACTGCGCGCGTGTTGCAGGCGTGTCTCGGTGCGGGCGCGCGCGCCGCGGAACCGGGGGAATTCACCGAGCGCGCGTTTTTGAACGGCAAAATGGACCTGACGCAGGCCGAAGCCGTCATCGATCTGATCCGTGCACGCACAGACCTCGGTCTGCGCGCCGCGCACGAGCAACTGGAGGGCAAACTGGGCAGTGCCAGCGACGCCATCCGAACCGCGATCATCGACGTGCTCGCGCAGATCGAGGCGTCAATCGATTTTCCAGAAGAAGGAATCGACCCCGCCGGCGCAGAAGCGCTGCGCGAACGGATTGCATCGATAGAGACGCAGATCGCGGCGTTGATCGGGACTGCGGAGCGCGGCCGCATCTTGCGCGAGGGAGTGCGCGTGGTGATCTCCGGTCCGACGAATGCCGGCAAATCGAGTCTGCTCAACCGCCTGCTCGGTTACGAGCGTGCGATCGTCAGCGATCTCCACGGCACGACGCGAGATACGATCGAAGAATCGATCAATGTGAATGGCGTGCCGGTTCGCCTGCTCGATACCGCGGGGCTGCGCGAAGCAGCGGACGAGATCGAACGCGCAGGCATGGCAAAGACGCGCGAGTCGCTCAACCGCGCCGACCTCGTCTTGCAGGTGGTCGACGCGAGTGCAGCGAAGCCGCGCGACTTCGGCGAGCCGGCCGCCGAGGTGCCGGTGCTGGTGATTCTAAACAAGAGCGATTTGCCGGAGCATCCCGACTGGGAAGGCTTCGAGGCGTTGCGCATTTGCGCGTTGCAGGATGACGCCGCGCGTGCGGTGGAAGAGGCAATTCAGGAGACGATTCGAGCGCGCGATGTGGTTGCCGAGAGCAGCGTCGCGATCAATGTCCGGCACCGGGATTGTTTGCAGCGCGCTCTCGACGCATGCCGGAGCGCGCGTGAGACACTGCAACAGCAGCTTGCGCCGGAATACGCAGCCGTCGATCTGCGAGCGGCGCTGGCAGGCGTCGCGGAGATCGTTGGGTCGGCAGACAACGAAGCCGTGCTCGATGCGGTCTTTTCGCAATTCTGCATCGGCAAATGAATGCCGCGGTGTTCGAGCGACTCGTTAGGCCAGCTCTCTTTTCGCTCGATCCCGAAACCGCTCACGAGCTGACGATGCGCGCGTTGCATGCGGCGTCTTCGTCTCCCGCGTGGCTCGCACCCTTCGGCGGATTGCGCCGCGTGCGCCGCCCCGTTTCGCTCTTTGGTCTCACCTTTCGCAATTGCGTCGGACTCGCGGCGGGATTCGACAAGAACGGAGTTGCCTTACCGGCCTGGGATGCGCTCGGGTTCGGCTTCGCGGAGATCGGCACCATTACCGCAAGACCACAGCTGGGAAATCCGAAGCCGCGGATTTTCCGGTATCCAGAGCAGCGGGCGATCATCAATCGACTCGGATTCAACAACGATGGCGCAGAGGTGATCGCGTGGAGGATGCGGCGCTTGCGAAACAGCGGGCGCTGGCCTGCGATGCCGATTGGAATCAACATCGGAAAGTCGAAGGTGACGCCGATCGAAAACGCGGCCGACGATTACGTGCATTCGTTTCAACTGCTGCGCGACTTCGCTGATTACGTCGTGCTGAACGTCAGTTCTCCGAATACGCCCGGCTTGCGATCTTTGCAGGAGGAGGCCGCGCTCGAAAACCTGCTGAGCGCCATTCAGCGCGAGAACGCCACGCCGGCGAAGCCACTGCTCGTGAAAATTGCGCCCGATGTCGCACCGGCCGATTTGCAGCAAATCATCCGGACATGCGAAGCGCGCGGCGTCGCCGGATTGGTGGCGACGAACACAACCGTCGATCACAGCGAAATAGGGAACGATCAACCCGGCGGATTGAGCGGTGCGCCCTTGCGGTCGAAGTCGACGGAGATTATCCGCGCGATCGCGGCAGCGTCTTCCCTGCCCGTGATCGGTGTAGGCGGAATCATGGATGCGGCGGGGGCCCGGGAGAAGATCGCCGCCGGCGCGCGGCTGGTGCAGATTTATACCGGCCTGGTATATCGCGGGCCGCGGCTGATCCGCGAAGTTGCGGAGGCGTGCGGCTAGGATTTGGTTCGCGCGAACTTCGCTTCGACCGCACGCCGGACGTGTTCCTCGAGCGTGGCGTGTTGCAGCCGCTCGGTCACCTCGTTGAGAAAACCGAGCACGAGAAGCTTTTGCGCCACTCTTTTCGGAATGCCGCGGGCGAGCAGGTAGAACAACTCGTCTTCATGAATTTGTCCGCTCGTCGCGCCGTGACTGCACTTCACGTTGTCGGCAAGAATTTCGAGGCCAGGCATCGAGTTCGCTTCCGCATCATCGCTGAGCAGCAGATTGCGAACGGTCTGATACGCATCGGTGAAATGCGCGTGCGGCTCGACCCGGATCAATCCGCCGAAGGTCGTTCGTGCGCTCTCATCAAGTGAGTTTTTGTAAAGCAGGTCGCTGGTTGTCTGAGGAGATTCGTGGTCCTGCAAGGTGCGGGCGTCGAACTCCTGGCGCCGGTTCGCAACGCCAATCGCCAGCATGTCGCTGCGCGACCCTTCACCGAGAAGGCGGCTGCGACTCTCGAGGCGCGCATAGGCGGCGCCGAGATTTACGTTCAAGCTCGTCGCGCTCGCGTCGCGATCGACGCGCGTCGCGTTCACCTGAACCGCGACGACCTCTTCGCTCCAATCCTGCACACAGACGTAGCGCACATTCGCGCCGCGGCCGACGATCAGATCATTGACACCGCACGCGAAGCCCGGCCCCTGCCGCAGCGAGCGGAAATGTTCGACCACGGTGACTTTCGACATTTCGCCGGCGACGATCAGGAGGTGCGGGAAAACCGCGCCGTGCGGCGTAGCGAGCCAGTGAAAGATTTCGATCGGCAACTCGATCTCGACTCCGCGCGGCACGTAGAGCAGTGCGCCGGATGAAACGAACGCGCGATGCAGTGCCGCAAATTTCGCGGAGCCGAGCGTTGCCGGTTCAGCCATGAAATGCTGGCGGACGATCTCCTCGTGCTCGATGATCGCGCGCTCGATCGGCTGAAAGATCACGCCGCGCTCACGCAGCGAATTCGCGATCACGTCGCGTTCGATTAATTGGTCGTCAGCGAAGACGAGACGTGCCGCTGATTCATGGGCGGCGGATTGGTCGAGCAACTCCGCGCGTTTGTCGTCATCGAGTGCGGCCGGGCGGGTGTAGGCGTCGAGTTTCAGCGCATCGACATTGGCGAAGCGCCACGGCTGGTCTTTGCGCGACGGCATCGGCAGCTTCAAGAACTCGGCCCAGCCGGCGCGCTGCTGCTCGCGAAACCACGCCGGCAGATCGTCACGATCGGTGAACGACTCGAGCAAAGGCGGAGTCGTCGCCGATTCGTGGGTCACGCGCTCAAGGACAGCAGTTCCGCCGCTCATTCCGCCAGAACGAAATCGCGCGTTACCCGACGGAGCCTTCCATCTCGAGCTCGATCAGGCGCTTGAGCTCGACGCTGTACTCCATCGGAAACTGCCGCACCAGATCGTTGACGAAACCGTTCACGCTGAGGCTCATCGCCTGCGCTTCCGAGAGCCCGCGCTGTTGCATGTAGAAGATTTGCTCGGCTGAAACCTGCGAGACGCTTGCCTCGTGCTGAACAGAATTGCCGGTGCCGCGGACGGTGATTGCCGGATAGGTGTCAGTGCGGCTGGTCGCATTGATGAGGAGCGCGTCGCACTCGGTGTTGTTCTTGCAGTTCTTCAGGTGCTTCGGCACGTGAACTAGCCCGCGGTAGGTCGCGCGGCCAGTGCCGATCGAGATCGATTTCGAAATGATGTTCGACGTCGTTTCGTCGGCGGCGTGGATCATTTTCGCGCCGGTATCCTGGTGCTGGCCGTTATTGGCGAGCGCGATCGAGAGCACTTCGCCGCGCGCTTTGCGGCCCTTCAGCACCACGCCGGGATATTTCATCGTCAGGCGCGAGCCGATGTTGCAATCGATCCACTTGATCTCCGCTTCCTCGTGCGCGAGGCCGCGCTTCGTTACGAGATTGAACACGTTTGCCGACCAGTTTTGGACCGTGATGTATTGGATCTTCGCGCCTTTCAGCGCGACCAGCTCGACGACGGCCGAGTGCAACGTCGCGGTGTTGAATTTCGGCGCGGTGCAGCCTTCCATGTAAGTGAGCTCCGCGCCTTCGTCGACGATGATGAGCGTGCGCTCGAACTGTCCGAAGTTCTCCGCATTGATCCGGAAATAGGCCTGCAGCGGATGCTTCACCTTCACACCCGGCGGGACATAGATGAATGAGCCGCCGCTGAAGACGGCCGAGTTGAGCGCGCTGAATTTGTTGTCACCTGTCGGGATGACTTTGCCGAACCACTTCCGGAAAATTTCCGGGTGCTGCTTCAATCCTTCGGTTGAGCCGACGAAGATCACGCCCTGCTCGCCGACCGCTTTCTTGATGTTCGAGTAAACCGCCTCGCTGTCGAACTGCGCCTCGACTCCGGCGAGAAATTTTCGTTCCTGCTCCGGAATCCCAAGCCGCTCGAACGTCCGCTTCATGTCTTCCGGCACGTCCTCCCAGGAACGCGTCGGCCGCTGCCCGTGCGCGAGGTAGTAGCGGATTTTATCGAACTCGATCGCTCTCAAATCGTCGCTCGCCCAATGCGTCGGCATCGCTTTCTCCTCGAACGTGCGAAGCGCCTTCAGGCGAAAGGCGCGCACCCAGTCGTCCTCGCCTTTGACGTCCGAGATGTAGTTAACGACGCGCTCGTTCAGCCCGACCCCGGCGTCGAAGTCGTATTTAACGTCGTAATGGAAGTCGCCGATGTTACGGTCAAAATCGACGGCAGATTGTTCGGTTGTCGTAGCCATAGTTCCAGCCTCCTCGAAGCGCTTCGGGAGGACAGATAACTTACCCCAAATTCCTCGGTCCGCTACTGCGACGCGAGGCGCCGCTCAGATTCAATTCCACCCACCCGCCCGCGAAACCGCTACGTCACCGGCGCCGGCTTGTAGCCGGTGCGGAGAATCGCTTCGTGCACTTCCGCGTTCTGGATCTTGCGCGCGTCGAACGTCACGAAAACCGCCTGCACATCCTCGTCGACCTTCACGTCTTGAACGCCGTTAACGCGCATGAGCGGCTCACGAATGCGCTCCACACATTCGCGGCAATCGTTGCCTTCCGTCGCGATCTGGATCGTCTCGAGCACTGGATGATCTGCGGTGTCGTGAAGATTGTGCGGATCGGCTGGGTCCATGCCTGTAATTAATCTACGCGTGCCGGCGCCGATCCGGCTGCGAGTTTCTCCACAATCGGCTCGAGCACGCGCCAGACGGTCTGCGCGAGCACCCGCTGCCCGGCCGCGTTCGGATGAATGCGATCGGCCTGGTTCAAGGTTGGATCGCCGCCGACGCCTTCGAGGAAAAATGGGATCAGGGTGGCGTGATTCTTTTCCGCCAGCTCCGGGAACATTTGTCCGAAGGCGAGCACGTACGGATCGTTGGCAAACAACGGCACCTGCATTCCCGCGATGATGATCTGGACGTTCGGCCATTTCGCGCGTGTCTGGTCGATGATCGACTGCAGGTTCGCGCGCATCGTCTCGACCGGCACGCCGCGGAACGCATCATTAATTCCGAGCTCGATGATTAGGATGTCGATTTTGTGGCGAAGGAACGGAGCCAGTCGCCGCAGCGCGCCGCCTGTGGTGTCGCCACTCGAGCCAGCGTTGATCACGTCGCAGCGGTAATCTTTGCCGCGCATCTTTTCCGACAGAAGCGCCGGGTACGACTGGCTGCGCGAGAGTCCGAAGCCGGCGGTGAGGCTGTCGCCGAGACAGAGGACGGTGATCACGTTGGAAGCTTCGCGTTTCGCGGCAGGGGCGGATTGCAACGTGAGCAGCAGAATCGCGAGGAGCAAACGCCGAACGGCGAACGCGCAACGCCGAACGGCGAAGGCAGAGAGTTCCGTTCGGCGTTGGACGTTGGCCGTTGAGCGTTCGACGTTTTCTGCTCTCGTTTGTTCTCTCAACCTCAACCCTGACGTTTCCTTATGGCAAATTACGGCATCAACGGCTTCGGACGCATCGGACGAAATGTACTTCGTGCCATGTCGCAGCAGGACGTGGAAAAAATCCGCGCGATTAACGATCTGACCGACACCCACACGCTCGCGCACCTGCTCAAGTGGGATTCCGTCCACGGCAGATTCGATGGCGAGATCGGCTATGACGAACAGAACATCGTCGTCCGCGGCCACAAAATTCGCATTTTCAAGGAGCGCGATCCGGGCGCGTTGCGGTGGAAGGATCTCGGCGTCGAGGTCGTGCTCGAGTCGACCGGCTTCTTCACCGCGCGCGACAAAGCCGAGGTGCACATCAGCAAAGGTGGCGCGAGGAAGGTATTGATCAGCGCGCCGGCGAAGAATCCCGACATCACGATCTGCATCGGGATTAACGACAACCTTTACGACGCGTCCAAACACCACATCGTCTCGAACGCCAGCTGCACGACCAATTGCCTCGCGCCGCTCGCGAAGGTTTTGAACGACAAATTCGGGATCGACTGGGGATTCATGAGCACAATCCACTCCTACACCAACGACCAGCGGATTCTCGATCTGCCGCACGAAGATCTGCGCCGTGCCCGCGCCGCCGCGGTCAACATCGTGCCGTCGAGCACCGGCGCGGCGAAAGCGATCGGCGAAGTCGTTCCGGAGCTGAAAGGCCGGCTGAACGGCGGCGCGTTTCGCGTTCCGACGCCGGACGGTTCGGTGACCGATTTCGCCGCATTGCTCAAGACGAACGCCAGCACCGAGGCGGTGAACCAGGCGTTCAAGGACGCCTCGACGGACGCGAGCTACAAAGGCGTGCTCGAGTATTCGGACGAGCCGCTCGTGCTGCAAGACATCGTCGGTAATCCGCACTCGTGCATCTTCGACTCGAAGCTCACGCTCGCCCTCGGCGACAAGTTCGTGAAAGTGGTCGGCTGGTATGACAACGAGTGGGGCTACAGCAATCGTTGCGTGCAGATGATGGAGATGCTTGCCGGAAAATAGGATGGCGAAGCTCTCGCTGCGCGATCTCGACGTCAGCGGCAAACGCGTGCTCGTCCGGGTCGATTTCAACGTCCCGACCGAGGAGCGGGACGGAAAAATCGCGATCACCGACGACACGCGCATTCGCGAGTCGCTGCCGACGATTCAATGGCTGCGGGAGCACGGAGCGAAAGTGATTCTGATGGCGCACTTCGGGCGGCCAAAAGGACAGGCGATTGAGAAATATTCGCTGCGTCCGGTCGCTGACCATCTGCACACGCTGATTGATCACCCCGTCGCATTTGCACACGACACGATCGGCAAAATCCCAGAGGAGATCATCGCGCACATGCAGCCGGGCGATGTGACGCTGCTCCAGAATGTGCGGTTCTACGCCGGTGAGGAAGCCAACGACGAGATGTTCGCGCAAGAGCTGGCGAGGCTTGGCGATGTGTATGTAAACGACGCGTTCGGCGCCGCGCACCGCGCGCATGCCAGCACCGCGGGCATAACAAAGTTTGTCCGCCAATCAGCGATGGGCTTGCTGATGGAAAAGGAGCTGAAGCATCTGAAGGATGAGCTCGACCCGCCCGCCAAGCCATTCGTGGTGATCATGGGCGGCTCGAAGGTGTCGGATAAAATCGGTGTGATCAAAGCGCTGATGCAGAAGGCGAATTCAATTCTGATCGGCGGCGCGATGGCGAACACGTTTTGGAAAGCGGAAGGCATCAACGTCGGCAGCAGCCGCGTCGAAGCTGACAAGCTCGATCTCGCGCGGGAACTGCTCGACGTGGCGAAACAGCGCGGTGTCGAGTTTCTCGTGCCGAGCGACGCCGTCGTGACGCAGGATATCCGCGCCGGCGCGCCGACGAAGATCGCATCCGTGCAGACCGGCGTGGAAGACGGGTGGCAGGCGGTGGATGTCGGACCGGCGACGGTCGAGCGGTATCAACAACAGATCGCGGGCGCGAGGACGATTCTTTGGAATGGACCGCTCGGGATTTTCGAGATTCCCGATTTTTCGAAAGGGACGTTTGCCATCGCGCAAGCGCTCGCCGATTCCGACGCGACAACGATCATCGGCGGCGGCGATTCGGTCACGGCGGTGAAACAAGCCGGGCTGGCGGACAAGATGACATTCATTTCGACGGGCGGCGGCGCGTCGCTGGAACTGCTCGAAGGCAAGGAACTGCCGGGCGTCGCGGCGCTAAGCGAGCGGTCCTGAAGAGTGACGCGGCGCCGTGCTGAAACGGCTACTCAATGTTGCCGTCGCGCTGGCCGCGTTCGTCGCCACGTGCGCAGCGTTCCATCGCATTGTGCCGGTTGCGCCGGTGGAAAACGTCTCGCCGAAGCTGCGCTTTTTCGCCGAGCACAAAGACGAATTCGACACCCTGTTTATCGGCACGAGCCGGATCCAGCATCACATCTCGCCGAAGCTGTTCGATCGGATGACGGCTGATGCCGGTCTTCCAACGCACAGCTTCAACTTCGGTGTCGATGGCATGCACCCGCCGGAAAATTTCTTTGTCACGGAGGAAATCCTGAAGCTGCAGCCGCGCCGGCTGAAGTGGGTCTTCATGGAATTCGAGGACATCCAGCTCGGCTGGGCGCGGCACGAGGGTGAAACGCGTCGGCTCGCTTACTGGCACAATTGGAAATGGACTTCGCTCAGCCTGCATCGCGCCATCAATCCGCGCGGCGACAGCGCCTGGTACGGCAAGCTCGGCCGGATGTTGCTGCGGCGCCGCGAGATCACGATGCACCTCTACATTTTCGCGAGGCAATTCGCGCGGGTCGGCGCGATTGCCGATTTAGTCGACAGCCGCAAGGTCGACCGCGCGATCGAGACGAAAGTTCAGATCGGGCCGGAAGGCGACGGTTACCAGCTGCCACTCGATCCGATGCCGCCGTCGCGCGTCGGCCGTTATGCCGACAAGCTGAAGCGCGAAACAGACCACGCGCGGCCGCACTTCGTTGATCCGTGGTCCGAGCACAGCTACCGCGAACTGGCGCGCGACTTTGCCGAGCTTGGCGCTCGCGCGTTTTTTGTTGTCACTCCGGTCGCGACCCAATCACCGATGCGGTTCCGCACGTCGTCTCCGCCGCCAGGGCCCGTGTTCCTGTTCAACAATGCGAAGAAATATCCGCAGCTCTTCGATCCCGCGGTGCGCGCAGATGAAGGCCACATGACAGCAACTGGCGCGGAGGAATTCACGCGGCTGCTCGCGGAAGAATTCGTCCGCGTCGCCGGCGAAAAGAAATGACGCGGCGCGCTCTCAACATGGTGATCGGCTCAGTGGCCTTTGCCGGATCGTGCGCCGCGCTGCACGCGGTCCTCCCGGACCCGGAGATCAGCGATGTCACGCCCAAGCTCCGGTTTCTCGAGCAGCATCGCGACGATTACGACACCATCTTCATTGGCTCGAGCCGCGTTCATCACGGCCTGATGCCGGACGTGTTTGATCGCACGATGGCGGCGGCGGGTCAGCCAAGGCATTCATTCAATCTTGGCGTCGACGGGATGTGGCCACCCGAGCAGTTCTACCTCATGGACTTGCTTTTGCGCATTCGACCGCAGAAATGGCGCTGGGTTTTCATCGAGCTGAACGACGTGCAGGTGAGATTGCCGCCGGGCGCGGAACAGACGCAGCGCGCCGTATCGTGGCACGATTGGAGCCGCACCTGGATGATTTTTCGAAAGCTGCTCGTGCCGGACAAATTCAGAGCGAAGCGCCTGCTCACCTGGCGCGGGACGCTCTGGCTGCACGCCGACTTGCTCGCGAAAAACCTGACAAATGTCGGCTCGGCCGAAAACCTGGTGGAGCATTTTCGCAATCGCGATCAGCCGATCGCCGCCGGCGGGCTCGGCAACGACGCTGACGGCTTCGCGCCGTTAGACAGGCGACTCGACCCGGCAGCGGCAAAGGCCTACGCCGAAAAACTCGCACGTGAAACGCCGCCCGCGAAACCGCGGACGGCCGATCGTTACGCCGAAGCTGCGTTCCTCGATTACGCGCAACAGTTTCGCGCGCGCGGAGCGGTCCCGATCTTTTTCACGTCGCCGGGGCCGCTCGGAATGTTGCCGTCGAAGTTTGCGCAGGAGCCAGCACCGCCGGTGCTCGCGTTCAATAATGCGATCACGTATCCGGATTT